>JBLHMK010000179.1:0-3238 GCA_047621945.1 Flavobacteriaceae bacterium | reverse complement strand
GGCTATAGGTAAAAAGAACTTTGACCACAAGCAGGTTATTACCACTTCATTTGCTAATGACAACTTTAAAGTCAATGAATGGTTTTTAAACTATCGAGCAGATTTCACCAAGGTGAATAAGAATACACATTTCTTCAATATTCATGCAGATATTGACGTCAGTAATTTTACACCTTCAGCGCCTAATCGGGGAGACCTAGAACGTGAAGTGTTTCAGTTTGGTAGCGATTACACCTTCAATAATGACGATTGGAAATTAACTGCAGGAGTCACCGCGGCAATCGGGGATATCAATGATGCTCAACAATTCAATATCTACCCAAAGCTTTATACGGAAAAAATGCTGTACAAGAATTACTTAATATTCTATTCTGGTTGGAGTAGAAGATTACAAAAGAATACTTACTTGAACTTTGCACAGGAGAACCCTTTCATTAACTATGACATCATGTTAGAGAACAGTCGTATTGAAGATCGAATGGCAGGATTTAAGGGCGCTATTGGACAATTCACCTACAGTACAAGGTTTTCTAACAAGGTAGTGAAGCAAATGCCTCTATTCGTTAACGATAGCACCGACATGAAACGATTTGATGTGGTGTATGATAAAAGCATGACCATTATCAATGTGAATTTAGAAGCAGCTTATGATTGGAATAAGAAGTTTCGAAGTTTATTAAGTTTTGATTTCAACTTGTATGAGCCAGACGGACAAGAAAAAGCTTGGCACTTACCTATGATTAACACCAACTTTAGCACAAGCTACTTACTTAAGGAAAAGTTACTCATGCGTGCTGAGCTTTATGGTGTGGCAGGGGCATTTGGCCGTAATATGAATGGGGATGCTCAAAAAATTAAAGGCATGGTTGATATAAACCTAGGTGCTAACTATCAGTTTACTAAATATTTATCCTTCTTTGCTCAAATGAATAATTTAGCTAATTTTAAGTACCAAAAATGGTATAATTATCCTACCTTTGGCTTTAACGCCATGGTAGGCGTTCAATTTAGATATTAAGAATGGAAATAAGATTTGAAGACCACATTTTAGACTTGCTAAATAACAATCAATGCGTTGTTTTACCAGGTTTTGGTGGATTTATCTTAAAATCTGTTTCTAGTTCAATTAGTCACCATACTATTTCACCACCTTCTAAGCAAATTGCCTTCAACAGCAGTTTGATTCATGATGATGAGCTCTTAACTGGCGCATTAATGGGCGAGCATTCCTTGCCTTATGAAACAGCCAAGAATAAAGTTATTGCATTTTCTAATCAGATTAGCTATTCATTAAAGAAGGAGTATTCATACAGTTTAAATAAAATTGGTTCATTCACTGTAAGTGATGACAATCGAATCATTTTTAAACCTTTTGTAGTTGAGTTTGCAGATAAAGCCGCTTTTGGATTTAATAAGTTTCATGTGAAGCCTCTTCCAAAGCAAGTGATCAAGCAACCGGTAAAGAGTGTTCGTAAAGAAATAGAGAAAGTTCAGCATAGTCGTAAAGAGAGAACACGAAAAACCGCCAAGCTACCTGTAGTTGGTTTATTGAGTTCTGTTTTGTTGATGGCTGGTGTATTTGGTCTAATGGCTACTCAAACAAATATTACACCTGCAAAGACGCAACAAGCGGGATTTGTAGAGATGTTTTTTCCTAATGACTCTTTTATAAAGAGCTTTGGTAACACTGAATTTCTTCATGAGGAATCTTCAATTGGACCTTTGGCTCCTAAAGAAGGTTATTTGAAGGGCTCGCTATTAGAAATTGGTAGAGAAGATTTAGCAAAAGGCTATTATATCGTATTGGGTTCTTACGCTTCATTGCAGAACGCAGAGCGGATGGAAGCAGACTTGTTTGCTCAAGGAAAAGATTCTTATGTTTTCCCTAGCGATAACGGATTCTACAGAGTGGGTATGTTTGCCGACAAGCATTATCTAAATGCGAAAAACATGTTAGTAGGTCTTAATACTAACAATAAAGGTGCTTGGATTCTTAAGAACTAGAAACCAGCTGGGCAATACCGATCATTATTTTTTCTATCAAAAGATCCTGAATAAATTATAGCAACTTCTGGACCACCGTTGGCTTTAGAAGCACTTGTTAATTTAGAAACGTTCAAATCATAACTGAAGTGAATTTGTAGGTTCTTTACATCTGCTCTTGCTCCCAAAATAAATGCATCTTCGATACGGTACATTACCCCAAAGTACAAGGCTGTTTTTACCGTTGGCACTCTACTTAGCTTATAACGCATAAAAGCGCTTACGTTAGCCTCATAAGTAGGTCCTTGCTTCAACAACATGACGCCTGGCATCAATCCTAATTGATCACTAAATGGAATCAAAGCTCCACCATGAAGGGTAAACTTCATATACATTCTTTCGCTTTGATCTCTATTGATATTAAAGCTAGAAATATTAGGTTGATTTACGTGTTGTAGGCTCAAACCAAAGAAGTAGTTTGAATTTTTCTTAGGAGATGTTGAGTACAAAAACCCTGCTCCCGCATCTGCATAAAAACGAGTATCCGCATCAAATGCTTCCACCGCACTTAAGATCGGTTCGCCGGTTATCGGGTCAAACTGAAATAGCGCTCTTGATTGATCAAATTTTCTGTGAGCGAAGCCACCTTGAAGTCCGAATGAAAAAGATTGCGTACCTCTATTGTTTAACATGATATGATAAGCAAAAGTGATATCTACTTTATTCGTATTGTAGTTTAAATCGCCTGCTTGATCTGAGAACAAAGAAACTCCAAGTCCTCCAAAATTAGAAAATTTTGTAGGTTTACCCAAAGCAAAGTCACCAAAAACCGAGGTGGTACGATAGGTATTTCCTTCTGAAACGCCTAACCATTGTGCTTTAAAATTCGCTCCTATTCTAAAGTCCGCTCCGTTCAATCCAGCAAAGGCCGGATTCAATAGTAAAGGCTGGGCATTGTAATTTGAAAAATGCACATCCTGAGCAATCACAAAGGATAAAGAAATACTAAAAATTATAACTAAAAACCAGATCTTTCTCATATTCTACTTAATTAGGGTAACATTTCCACTTCCACGAACTACATCATTACTTGCACAAATCAACTCATAGGTATAAATAAATACCCCGGAATTACATTTCGCACCACCTTGATTAGTACCAAGCCATCCAGTACCAGAGTCCATTCTTCCATTATTGACTTCGATATTTTGTGCTTCGAACATGAGCTGTCCCCATCTATCAAATATTCTCAGGT
>JBLHMK010000178.1:0-3427 GCA_047621945.1 Flavobacteriaceae bacterium | reverse complement strand
TATTATATGACAGGACAAGGAAAGCAATTATTTAATGACATGAAAGGATATATTGAAAAAATCATTCAACCTATTTTTATCGCAGCTTAACTAAAGAATAATGTCCAAGCCTTCTACTCAGATTAATGATCTTCAAAAAGAGATTTTCGAAAAGCAGCAACAGCTTGCCAAGCTTCGCTTAGAGCAAGAGCCTGAGTGGATAAAGAATTATTCGTTTAAAGATATAGATGGAAACAGTCATTCTCTCATTGACTTGTTCGATGGCAAAGATGAGCTATTGCTGATTCACAACATGGGGAAATCTTGTGTTTACTGTACCATGTGGGCAGATACCTTAAGCGGCATGAATCACCTAATAAACGATCGAGTAAAAATGGTACTCACTTCTCCTGATGAACATTCAATTATGAAGGAGTTTACAACTCCTAGAAATTGGCAATTCCCGTCATATTCTTATGCAGGCAGTTCATTTTCTATAGACTTAGGCTTCGCTGAAGACAAAGAAGGAAGACATTGGTATGAGCCTGGAGTTTCCGCTCTTATTCTAAAAGATGGAAAGGTTTATAGAACAGCTAAAGACAACTTTGGACCTGGCGACGTGTATTGTGCTCCTTGGCACTTGTTCGCTTTACTCCCAAAGGGTGCAGATGGATGGCATCCTAAGTATACTTACTAGGCGGTAAATTTTTCACCTGCAATCCAAACTTCATCAATACAGTTTTCACCAAAGCTATACGCTAAGTAATGTAGGGATGGGATTTCACTAGTAACTATAAAACTAGCTAACAAACCTTTACTAATACTACCTATTTCATTCTGAACACCCATAGCATGCGCTGCATTTATAGTTGCTGCATTTATGGCCTCCTCAGGAAGCATTTTCATTTTTATACAGCTTAAACTCACTAAAAAATTCATATTACCGCTGGGCGTACTACCTGGATTATAATCTGATGCTATAGCTACAGGTAAATCAGCATTCATCATTTCCCTTACTGGGGCAAAAGGTATTCCCAAGTAAAAAGAACAAGATGGCAGAGCAAGGGGTATGGTTGAAGATGATTTTAAAACAGCTATCTCTTCATCCCCTATCTGCTCTAAGTGATCTACAGATATTGCATTATGCTTTACACCAACTTGCACCCCTCCACTAACAGCTAGTTGATTCGCATGAATTTTTGGTCGAAGACCAGCTGCTACTCCAGCAGTCAAAATTCGATCGGTCTCCTCCACGGTAAAGAAACCTTTCTCACAAAAGACATCGATAAAATCAGCCAGGTCATTTTTAACAACTTCAGGTAAGATCTCGTTGATTATTAAATCAATGTAAGCCGTTCTATTTGTTTTGTATTCTTCAGGTATAGCATGAGCAGCTAACAGATTTGCCTTAATAGGAATATTGAAGTTTGCCTTAAGTTTAGCAATTACCCGCAGCATTTTTAACTCACTTTCTTTCGATAAACCGTAACCACTTTTTATCTCAATGCCCCCTGTTCCTAGTCGAATCAATTTAGTTAACCGAGCTGAGGCGCTTGCATATAGTTCATCTTCAGAAGCCTTTTTTAGTTTTCTTGCAGAATTCAAGATACCTCCACCTGCAGCAGCAATCTCTTCATAGCTCTTCCCTTGAATCTTCATTACAAATTCTTCTTCCCTGCTTGCAGCAAAGACTATATGCGTATGAGCATCTACCCATGTAGGTAGAATCATTTTACCCTTCACATCAATTATCTCATATTCTCCTTGAGGACAACTTGACATCTCGCCGTAATCCTCAATTCGATCTAGCTCAATAAGCAACCAAGCATCCTTTATACTTGGGAGCTTCGCCATTTCACTTCCTTTAATAGGACCAGTTAAATGTTCTCTTACTTGAACAAGTTCTTTGATATTGGTAAAAAGGATTTTAGCCATTTTTCTTATTTAGACAATTCTTGAAGACGGTTTTTTTCTATCTGACTCAAGCTTTCAATTCCAAATTCATTAACACGATCTAACAAGGTGTTAAGCTCTTTTTCTCTTTCGAATTCTTTGTTGTAATACAAATCATCTACACTTCGTTTTGTTCGTTTAACTTTATCGTCATTCAAAATTGTAAACTGATAATCTTTATTGCCCCCCTTTGGTTTAACAAAAAATATTATCAATGGGATGATTAGCAATGCGGCCGTTAACCACCAATTCTTCAGTGCTAAACTTGGATCAAAAGCTAGGGCCAAAAGCACACCAGCGACTGCGCCACCTAGGTGAGCTTCATGACCGATATTATCATTCTGTTTGTTCATACCATAAACAGAATACAAAAGATACAATATTCCGAAGATCCAGGTCTTCATAGGAATAATAAAAAACAGCAGCACATTTCCATCTGGATAGAAAAGTACACTTGCAAATACAACCCCGCTAACTGCACCACTAGCTCCAACTGCACTATAAGCATAATTAGTTTTATTAAAAAATAAAGCCAGTAAATTACCCGCAAGCAGGCTCACTGTATAGAGTAAAGCAAACTGAAGCGTACTAATTGAGTATGACATAGCCACTCCAAAAGAATAGAGCGCAATCATGTTGACGAGTAAATGAGTCATGTCTGCATGTAAGAATGCACTACTAACCATTCGGATGTATTCCTTTCCAGAGAGAATACTTCCAATTCTAAACTTATATTTTTCAAATAAACTTCGCTTACTAAAAGCTTGCCATGAAAAAAGAACATTTGCTCCTATCAATATATATACTAAAATCTCAACACTCATAAAAACCTCTTTTGCACTTTATTCAAAATCTGGATAAAGTAAATATTTACTTCTTGTTAATTTAAACGCATCTATACCTTCTTGCCATGACGCCTTAATTTCTTCTGCTGATTTCCCAGCAATAATATCCTTTCTTAATTCACTCCCACCTGCCAATTTATCAAAAAAGCCATTACTCAAGAAGAATTCTCCTTTATTGGGATACAAGTTGTAGATGCTTATGATGTAATTCAAATTTACTCCTTTTTGTTCCTCAAAATCATTAGGAACATTGCTTATATTAAAACCAAAGCATCTTTCATTCTCAAATTTAGGATACTTCGCTCCTGCTTTACTTATTGGCATATAGGAATAAGTTGTTAAACTGGGCTCTATATTCGGTGAACCAAAAACCTGAAATGGAAGGCCTGTACCACGCCCTTCACTAATCACTGTTCCTTCAAAAAAACAAGTCGATGGATAGCATTTAATTGCTCGATCATCAGGAAGGTTAGGAGATGGTTTCACAGGTAAGCTATAACTATCTTTATGTGTATAGTTTATGCAATTGATTACTTGCAAATCACAGGTAATACCGCCTTTTAACCATTTCTCACCATTAATCATTTGTGCATATTCTCCCACGGTCATTCCATGTAAAACAGGAATAGGGTGTTTCCCTACAAAAGATG
>JBLHMK010000177.1:0-3482 GCA_047621945.1 Flavobacteriaceae bacterium | reverse complement strand
GCTGGATCATCTTTACCACCACCATGACCAGTATCTCGTCCTGCGTGATCAGTACCTGAAATAACTAACCAATCCTCTTCGGAAAATCTTCTCTTCCTATCTTCGAGGGCTTCAAGAACATCAATTAAATAATTGTCCATTTTCTCAATAGCTTCTACCTGTTCTGGATTTCCCAAACTAAAACCAGTACTACGACCAGCATAATCTACAGCGTCAAAATGAAGGAATATTACATCTGGAGACTTCTTCCCATCTAAGAACATTCGGCAACGGTTTGCCACTCCTGGATCAAAGCGAAAGATTGTCTGGTCAGCGAAATTATTGGCTAGATGTCTATGAATAGTAAATCAATGCGCAATAGAAACTAGTTTTATCGAAGCTGGTAAATATTTAAAAAAATGAGGGAATTCCTCGGCCTTGTAATTGGTGAATTTATTATCATCCACCACTTGTTTGCCAGAGTTCACTCCAGTAAGCATTGAACTCCCTCCTGGACCACTATAAGTAAGCTCATCTTTGGTATCCAATGTATAATTGCTATTAGCCATTAATGCATCAAATCCAGGAGTGTGTGCTTTCATTAATACATCTGGTCGACATCAATCAACACCAATTATGAGCACTTTTTTTTGTGCCTGACTGCTTAGGTTCAAGGCGAATACTAGGAATAAAAATATAGTAAAGTTTTTCATTTAAGGGCTTTGCTCCAAAATACAAAAATGAGGGGAGTTAATTCTAAGCTATTCGTGTTTCAGTTTTATGCTTATCCCCACTTGGGAGGGGCAAGGGGTAGGTCAGGGATTACTTCGTGATCCCATTCCGAGCGACCTGAACAAGCATAAAATCCCAAGCTAGACACACCAACCCGTCATTGCATTGAACGACCAAGAAGTGAAGTGGCAATCTCTTCGGGATTACTTCGTGATCCCATTCCGGGCGACCTGCACAAGCATAAAATCCCAAGCTAGACACACCAACCCGTCATTGCATTGAACGACCAAGAAGTGAAGTGGCAATCTCTTCGGGATTACTTCGTGATCCCATTCCGGGCGACCTGCACAAGCATAAAATCCCAAGCTAGCGCTTGGTTGATTTTGTTTTTTTAGGCCTTATTGAAGCAAGCTTCAACGGCCTTAAAAAACAAAATCCCACACTTTCGTGTGGGATTTCTTTTGTGGGCGATGAGGGATTCGAACCCCCGACCCTCTGGGTGTAAACCAGATGCTCTGAACCAACTGAGCTAATCGCCCTATTTAAAGGATTGCAAAGATAAATTGTATTTCTTTAAATCCAAGTATTAAAATGAATAATTTCAAATTCTATTGCATTTTTAATTATTGAAAAGAGAATCAACAAAAGCCTTCTTATTAAAAAGCTGTAATTGCTCCTTTCCTTCACCGACTCCTATGTATCTAATAGGGATTTTAAACTGATCAGTAATACCAATAACAACCCCACCTTTAGCGGTTCCATCTAACTTAGTTAAAGCTAAACAACTTACATCTGTAGCTTTTGTAAACTCTTTAGCTTGTTGAATTGCATTTTGACCAGTACTAGCGTCTAATACCAACATCACATCGTGAGGAGCATCAGGAATTACTTTTTCCATTACTCTTTTAATCTTACTCAACTCGTTCATCAAATTCACTTTATTGTGCAATCTACCTGCAGTATCAATAATTACCACGTCAGCATCTTGAGCCAAAGCAGAATTTAAAGTATCAAAGGCTACTGAAGCAGGATCAGCATCTTGCCCTTTAGTTACAATCGATACTCCAGCTCTTTCAGCCCATATCTCCAATTGATGCACAGCAGCCGCTCGAAACGTATCTGCTGCTCCTAATACTACCGACTTACCCTCTTTCTTTAGGTTATAGGCTAATTTTCCGATGGTCGTAGTTTTACCTACTCCATTCACACCTACCACCATCATAACATAAGGTGTTTTTTTACCCGTAGGTAAAAAACTCTCCATGTCCTCAGAGTTATTCTCTGCAAGTAATAAAGTGATTTCATCTTTTAAGATATTGTTTAAGTCCGCCGTATTGATGAATTTATCCTTGGCCACTCGAGCTTCTAAACGCTCAATAATTTTAATAGTCGTGTCCAAACCCATATCTGACGCGATTAAAGCTTCTTCAATGTCGTCCAGATCGGCATCCTCTACTTTGGATTTACCTGCTACCGCTTTAGATATTTTGGAAAAAAAACCTTCTTTAGTTTTCTCCAATCCTTTATCTAAATCTTCTTTTTTCTCTTTATTAAAAAATTTATTAAAAAAACTCATGTCTATAATGCGGGGTTTTTAAACAAAAAAAGCTCCTCTAAATGAGAAGCTTTCTATATATTCTTGTAAAAATCATCTTAGTTTTTTGCTAAGAATTCTTTCACTTTGTCTTTATGAACAATTTTCTCTAGGAAAGTATATGCTCCGTTCTTATCAGACTTCTGCGTCTTGATTACTTTAACGTAATCTTTAGATCCTTCTTGAACTTGACGATTCGTTTTCGAATTCTTTGATACCTTAGCCATAATTACTTAATTTCTTTGTGTACAGTATATTTCTTCAACGTTGCGTTGAATTTCTTTAACTCTAGTCTATCAGGAGTATTTTTACGATTCTTCATCGAAATATATCTTGAAGTTCCTGGAACACCACTTTCTTTGTGTTCAGTACATTCTAGTATTACCTGAATTCTATTACCTTTTGATTTCTTAGCCATTGCTTAATCCTCCGATATTAATTTAATTTCACCTTTCTTTTCCAAATCCTTTAGATAAGCAAAAATTCCTTTCTTATTTATAGTTCTCATTGCAGAAGTACAAATTTTCAAAGTAACCCATCTATCCAATTCTGGAATGAAAAATTTCTTTGTAACCAAATTTGGTAAAAATTTACGTTTGGTTTTTCTTTTTGAGTGGGAAACATTATTACCTGACATAGGCTTCTTTCCCGTTAATTCACAAATTCTTGACATCACATATTATTTTAGGACTGCAAATGTCTAACTTTTTTTTTAATTAGACAAATAACAATAGCTTTATTTTATCCCAGTAAATAATTTATAATTAGCAGGGACCTGGAAGGTCTTATTGTCCACTACTTTTTCTTGAATAGACTTGGTTGTTAGGGTGTAGATAGCATCCTTTGAAGTCATTAAAACAGAACTTACAGGAAAACCACTGTCATTAGCCAATGATACGGCCTTAAACTCAGCGCTTTCCGCAAAAACAGCTAACATGTTCTTCATGTTAACATTGATATAATCAAGGTATTGAACGACCATCATCCCTGAGTCGCCCATTACTTTAACTTCTTTTGCAGGCTTATTCTCATATATACTCTCTGTGCTTTCCAATAACCTTAAGCTTGGAGCATTAACTGCTATTTCACTTAAAGGAGTATTAGAATACCAATAATTACCTTCCGCATCGGCTTTATCGCCAAACAAATTCAAGCTTAAGCTTGAAAAATTAGGAAT
>JBLHMK010000176.1:0-3523 GCA_047621945.1 Flavobacteriaceae bacterium | reverse complement strand
TAAATCCTCTCAGTTTATAGCGAAGGCTTTAAAAGAATGATAGTTTCCGAACATGAATCGGGGAAATCCACTAAAGCAAAGACAATCTTAGATTGAATTGTATTTATTTCATTTTGGACATAAGATTTCTCCTTACGTCGAAATACCTAAACGTATATAGTAGCACTTAACAAATCAGCAACAATCGGGTCTGGCTCAATTTTTCCTCTGGTGCACGATGAACACATGGAGAGACTTGACTTTCAGGATGGTCAACAGCCAATTTCCATAAGTGACCAAGACCTAAGCTGATGGGATGCGCATTCGATTTAGCTCTATAGTGTAAGTCAAAGAAGTATTCACTTAAAAAGGATTCAAAGCCTTCTTCTGCTTCGTGATAAAGTTTTTTGAGCTCAATACGTATTGCTGGATCTAGTACTTTTTGCACGGCTTGGGTATTTGGCAATATCTCACTAGACTCGCCATGGTAGGTGCATAAAAAGGTATCCGTTGGTATAGGAGAGCGGTCTATATGAAATGAATACACGTCGGTTGGAAAAAATGGGTAGCTATCATCTCTATTATAGTGCTTTATTAAGTTTAGGATTGGAGATGCACCATGCGCTTTTAATACCTTCATGTCATTCAAAATAGTCTCACGAGCCAGTTGTCCCTGTTCACTTAAATGTAGTGATTGAAGTTGCCCTTCATCCAATACCATCATGTTTTCATGGATAGCTACCTTGCTCACAATCTCGGAAAAGTCTCCATCAAGTTGACGTTTCCAGCAGAGTGCATTTACATTTCCTTGAAATTCCGTTGCGATTAGCTTTTGAAAGTTCTTGACATGTTGAATTTGATTTTCAGTTTGAAATGAGTCTAGCATAATGGATAAGTTAAGAGTACCGACCAGCCAAGTCTCGAAGACTTGGCTGGTCTCAATTTTTAAACCCCAAATTGTTTTAAATGATGATCGAGATGTTTATAGACCATTCGCGCCCATTCTTGCCGAGTAAAATTCCCAAAAAATGGATGCGGTTGTAATTGTTCTTCCACCTTTACTTGATCAAGATATTGAAGTAAGGCTTTTTTTTCTGTTTCGATGTTGACTGGTACCAGTTTATTGTTAGCCATGTTCATAGACGCCGGGGTAAATATTCCCCTTGGCCATGGAATATTAGAAAGCGAAACCCATTTCCCTAATCTCGTTCGCATAATAGATGGTCCTTGGCTTTCTGCCGAAATTTCACCAAGGGCTAGTTTGAGTTGTGTAGTACAATGAACCAACATGTCTTCAAGGTTCATCACTCCCCATCTCGGAGAATGATTGGAGGAAAGCAATGCAATTCTATTTTTAATTGATTCAAAATCCGATTCTACTTGAATGTTTCTCACGCTAAACACAATTTATCCTAATTCTAAAAATATGATGACTGACATGTGACAACTCAAACCCTAAACTGTTTCAAGTGATGATCAAGATGCTTGTTCATCATGTTGTTCCATTCTAAGGTGTTAAGTGGACCTAAGGAGTGCAATTCTTCTCCGTCGAAGTACTGTGCTCGTAATTCTTGATTTTTTCTGATATGTTCAATCAAAGGATTCTTCTCTGCATCGAATTCTTTTTTATCAGTAATGACAAATGCAGGGACTGTTGGACCATTCTTCGTGTAAGGAGTCTCACTGACTACTTTTGATTGGATAAAGCGTTTAATCATAATAGACATTAAGAAGTTTGGCTTAGGATGTTTGTCTGTATATATCATTTCATAAGTGACATTGCAATGAGAAAACATCTGGGAAGTATCCAATTTACCCCAAGAGGCAGGGCTTGAATTGCCTAATGAATCAATCCTTTTAATGATTAATTCGCTCTCTTCTTTGGTAAATAGGTTTGGGAAAGGCATAATTATTTTGTTTTAAATCTAAGGAATATTCAGTAAACAAAGCAGTTTGAGCGCTTAAATAGAATTTAATTGTCATTTAATTGTCATTATGTTTAACTTTTTGAAACAAAGCCCAAACAATTTGAATTGAATTATGTTAAGCAAAAACAACAATTTAATTAAATACTTAAACTCAAAATTTTTTATTATGAACAAGAACATATTTTTATTTATCCCGATGTTATTTTTAATCCTAGTCTCAGCTTGTAGCGAAGATGTTACTCCAGTGGATGAGCAAATGACAATAGTAGAAACAGCGCAAGCAACACCAGATTTAAGTTTTTTAGTTGAAGCGCTTGTTGCTGCAGATTTAGTAGATGCTATAAATAACGGAACCTATACAGTATTCGCTCCAAACAATGCAGCTTTTCAGGCATTATTAGATTCTGATCCAACGTGGGATACTCCAGCAGATATTCCAGTAGCATTATTAACAAGCGTTTTACTATATCACGTAGTTGATGGTGAAGTAAGAGCAGCGGACTTAACTGACACTTATGTGTCAACTTTATCTACTGGTCCTAATTCTGAGCCTTTATCTTTGCAGGTAGCTGTTACAGGTGGAGTATTTTTTGACGGAGACGCTTTGCCGTTGTCAACTGATATAGAAACTAGTAATGGGGTGGTTCACGTTATTGACAAAGTAATGTTTCCAAATTCATTAGTAGAATTTGCTTTGGGAAATCCTGATTTCTCAATCTTAGTGCAAGCGTTAACTCGTCCTAGCTTCGCAGGAGCATATGTAACAGCGCTTTCTGGTGCAGGACCGTTCACAGTTTTTGCTCCAAATAATGCGGCGTTCCAAGCTTTATATGATGCTGTAGCTACCTGGAATACGCTAGATGATATAGGAGACGCTACTTTAGGAGCAGTATTAGAGTATCACGTTTTTGGTGGCGGAAACGTTCAAGCCGACCAACTAAATGATGGTGACGTGATTACTATGTTTGGTAGTGGTGACATAACAATTGATTTATCAAGTGGCGCAGCGCTATCGACTACTGGTAATGCGGCTTCAGTAAATATTATTCTTACAGATGTTCAAGGTACTAATGGAGTTATCCATGTAGTAGAAGAAGTATTGTTACCTTAAATTTTTCAATCTATTATATAAGGAGAGGGAGATTGACTTTGGTTAATCTCCCTTTTTTTTATGATTCAACTGTCCCATCACCCATTGTAATAATTCGATCAGTCTTTTTTGCAAAATCTTCATCGTGCGTTACTACCAATAGGGAAAGCCCGCGTTCTTCGCTGAGCTGTTTGAAAATATTAAAAACATTATCTGAGTTCTTGCTATCTAAATTACCCGTTGGTTCATCGCCCATAGTTATTTTAGGATCGTTTGTTAAGGCTCTTGCAATGGCTGCTCGCTGTTTTTTTACCTTCCGAAATCATAGAAGCTTTTTTATAGGCTTGCTCCTCAATGCCTAAAAGTCGAAGGGTACTCAATGCATCTTTTTTAATCTCAGCCAAGCTTTTTTTAGCCAGTTTTTTGGCAGGTAACATCACATTTTCCAGCACTGAGAATTCTGGAAGTAAATAGTGAAATTGAAATACGAAGCCTATTTTTTCATTTCTTATTCGGGCCAGATTAT
>JBLHMK010000175.1:0-3600 GCA_047621945.1 Flavobacteriaceae bacterium | reverse complement strand
TTTGGCGCAATAGGTACTTAGGTGTCCACCTAAAGTTAAAAGTTTAAACATCTTTTCTAGAATGGGAGGCTCCCACAAGTGAGCTTGCGCATTTGGAGCAAATGCATCATAAAAAACAACATCGACTTGGGGTAAGAAATCTAAAGCTGTTTCTTCCAAAAAGCCCTCTATTTTGTGAAGCTTGAAGTTCTCAGAAATAATACTGAGTTTGTTCCAATCAGCATGGTGCAATAGACTAAAAGCATGCTCAACTTCAATTATTTGGTCATAAGCTAATGACTGGCTTTCTTCTATACTAATAGGGTAGGCTTCAATAGAGTAATAATCGATTGATATTCCATGTTTCTTGGCATAATCTAAAGCTAATAATGCATTTAAACCGGTCCCAAAACCCATTTCAAAAACCACTATTTTTTTCTTTGGTGCTTGCAGTGCTAGGCCATTTTTGATAAAGATGTGCTGACTTTCTTGCAAAGCGCCATGAATCGAATGATAGTGCTCGCCTAACTCTTCATGAAGAAGGGTATTGCTGCCATCTTTTGTAGGTACAATAATCATAGTTTAAAGATACAATATTGGAATGAGTGATTTCCTATTCGACTTACCTTATAAAAAGTAAACTTCATTCAATTGATCTTTCATCCAACTAGTAATGCTATAGCGCATGGCTTTGCAAGGCAGTACCTCGTGAAACAACTCACTGCGAAAGAGTGCTACTCGATTAAAAATGGGAGATACCACGCTTGAATCTGCGTCCTTGTAAATGACTAATTCACCTCCATCAGTTTCTTTCCAGTCTGGATTTAAATAAAGAACAAGGGATAGAATTCTATGAGGTTGCTGTTTGAATTGATCCCTATGTTTTTTGTAATAAGCCCCTTTGGGGTATACCGCATACATGCTTTCATAGTCTTTTAAAGAAAGATAGAATTCGCGGCTTAGTTGACCCATTAATTGAGCTAAATAATCGGCATATACCTTTGTAGCTGGTTTGCAGTCTTTAAGGTTTATCCATTTAATTTTATCCTTCCTGAACTCTTCGTGAATGACTAATTGATTAAGCTTACCTATGCCTGCTTTTTTAAAAGTTTCTAGGTTTTGCCATTCCTTCGCTTCACTTAGAATAGAAAGCGCGATATCATGAGGTAAAAAATTATCCAAGAGCAGAATGCCATCCGATGCAAAGGCATCGAGTTGGGCCTCATTTAAAACTTGCAAGTTTATTTAAGAGCCCCAATAACTTTCCCTTCGATAGTTGACACATCTGTGGGTTCAAAAGTGCGACCAGTTATTGTCTCGTACAGATGGATATATTTTTGACTGATTTCCTTCACAACTTCATCACTCATGGCAGGCATTTGCTGACCTTCCTTTCCTTGAAAGCCTTGGCTCATCAACCATTCACGTACAAACTCTTTAGATAGATGCTGTTGAGCTTCGCCTTTAGCTTGTTTTTCATTGAATCCATCTAGAAGAAAGTAACGAGAAGAATCTGGGGTATGTATCTCATCAATCAAGATAACTTCACCATCGTATATTCCAAACTCATACTTGGTATCTACTAATATTAGACCTCGTTCTGCGGCCATATCAGTTCCTCTTTGGAATAACGCACGAGTGTACTTCTCTAATTTATCCCAAACTTCTTGACTTACTATTTCTTGTGCTAGTATGTCTTCTTTACTAATATCTTCATCATGTCCTTCCTCTGCTTTAGTGGCAGGAGTAATAATTGGCTCCGGAAGTTTATCATTCTCTTTTAATCCTTCTGGAAAGCTAACCCCACATAAACTTCGTAAACCACTTTTGTAAGTTCTCGCTGCATGACCCGCTAAGTATCCTCGAATAACCATTTCTAAACGTATCGGCTCGCAATTCTTGCCGATTGTTACGTTAGGGTGGGGAACATTTTCTACCCAATTAGGAACGATATCTTTTGTTGCTTCTAAGAAATGAGCAGCAATTAGATTTAGTACTTGCCCTTTGAAAGGAATGGGTCCAGGAAGAATGTGGTCGAAAGCCGAAATTCGATCTGTTGCTACAATAACCAATTTATCTTCAAGACTGTATACATCGCGAACTTTCCCATGGTATACATTGGTTTGATTAGGGAAATTGAAATCTGAAGAAGGGATGGTCGTGTTCATGTGCTTTGAATTTTTTACAAAAGTAAAGCCTATAAAGTTCTGTGTGAATTATTCTTATTAACTGTTGTTGAAAATCACTAAGTCAAAAAAACTCCTCATCTTTAGAATTCTATGAAGAAACTCTTAGTCATTGGCCGTACATTTCCTGAGCCTAGTACTACCGCTGCAGGAGAGCATATTTTGGATTTGATGGGGTTTTTCTTAGAAGAAAGCTATGAAATTTTGTTCACGAGTACCGCAAGCTATTCGGAACGATCCGCTAGTTTGGAAGAACTTGGTATTCGAAGCGAACAGGTATTAATTAATGATGAAAGTTTTGATCAACTTGTTCATGATTTTCAGGCTGATGTTGTGCTGTTTGACCGCTTTATTACTGAAGAGCAGTTTGGCTGGCGAGTAAGTGAATTATTGCCAAAATGTGTGAAGATTTTGGATACCGAAGACCTTCATTTTTTACGAAGAGCGAGAGAACATTCTTTTAAGAAGGGGATTGATTTTAGCGAAGATCAATTATATACGGAAGATGCCAAACGAGAGTTAGCAAGTATACTCCGTTGCGATTTGTCCTTAGTTGTTTCCTCCTATGAAATGAGCTTGTTAGAACGCTTATTTAATATTCCTAAAGAGTTATTACTGTATTTACCACTGTTAGTCGAGGACTTCAATGGACATGCACATAAAAGCTATAATGAACGGCAATTTTTTGTGAGCATTGGCAATTTTTATCATGCACCTAATCTAGATGCAGTCAAATATTTAAAAAAGGAAATTTGGCCAGCGATAAGGCAACAATTGCCTAAAAGTGAGTTACATCTATATGGAGCCTATGCTCCAGAACAGGTTAATCAAATGCATCGACCTGAAGAAGGGTTTTTCATTGAAGGATGGGTGGAGAATGTGGATGATGTAATACAGCAAGCAAAACTTTGCTTGGCTCCGCTCCGTTTTGGTGCCGGATTGAAAGGAAAACTAATTAGTGCCATGTTAAATGGAACGCCTGTTATTACAACTTCCATTGGAGCAGAGGGTATGTATGGTGAATTTAAAGTTCCTGGAAGGATAGCAAAAGACACGGATGAATTTGTTGATTCTGCTGTTGAACTATACAGCAATCAAAGCTTGTGGGATGATTGTCAAAGCGAGATAGAGTCAATCTTGAATCAACGCTTTAATAAGCAAGAATATGCAGCGAAGTTTAAAGAACGATTGGCTGTATTGCAAAACAATATAGAAGGGCATCGTAAGTCCCATTTTATAACACAAATAATTCAGCATCAACATCTGCAAAGTACTAAGTACTTAAGTAAGTGGATAGAGGAGAAGAATAAGTGATTAGTATAACTAGTAAGCTAGTAAAAAGAGTTTGGCAAGGAAAGAGATTGCTTCTTCATTTTCTTCGTCGATTCTTCGCTATGACGTGTGCTAAATGATTCATTGCGTCTTCGCGTCTTTG
>JBLHMK010000174.1:0-3649 GCA_047621945.1 Flavobacteriaceae bacterium | reverse complement strand
GTTGACCGTCGTATTCTAGGGTGGCTTCTTCTTTTTCAAGAGAAACGGCTACCTGTTGAACTCCTTCTAAGTCAGCCAAGATATCCTGAACGTGCTTTTGACAATTGCCGCACATCATTCCTGAAACGCCTAAGGTGATTGTGCTCATCTTAGTGAGTGTGACCTGTACTCTGCTTTTTAACAGGAGCAGTAGTTCCTTCTACTTTAGCACCGTCTTTTGAACAAGATGATTTGCTAGTGCCAGCTGCACAACAAGCTTTCTTCGGCTTACAACAAGAAGGTAAAGCTGCATAAGCATCTTTGTTAGGCATCATTTCGTCAGCCCAATAACCTGTATTTGTAACTTCTGTTTTGATTTCTTCTAAAGTAACAATTGAATTGTCAAACTTCACTGTTAACTCTTTGCTTTCGATGGTTACCATTACTTTATTTACACCAGCCATTTTACCAATACTAGCTTCTAAAGTCTCTTGACACATTTCACATTGTGTTGAAGTTTTTATTGTCGCTTTTTCGTTTCCTGCGAATGCACTTAGTCCTAAGAACAATGCAAACATTAATACTACTGATTTTAAATTTCTCATTTTATTGTTTTTTTTATTGTGTTACAAAATTAATTCTTTTTTTTATCATTTTTATAAGGAAGTGTCCACCTCAATCCTCCGTATAATCGAACTCCACCTAATGGCCCCCAAATCATTGAGGCATCAAAAGATTCACTTTCCACTTGATCGGCTGCAATGATTGGATTTTCCTGCCAGTAATTGGTGATGTTTTCACCTCCAATATAGAATTCCCATTTTTTTACTACTGCGGTAACCTGGCTATTCATAGTAAAGAACACTTTTGACTCATCTGGTCTTTGGTAAGCTATAGGGTTCGAACTTGTAGAAGGAAGCCTTGATTTACCATTCAATTGACCTGTTAAGTTAAATCGCCATTTTTCATTTTTCGTTTCATAGTCAGCGGTAAGCAACATTTTATGTCGGGGTATGTAAGGAGCTAATTTCATGCCACTTTCATAAGTAATATGCACATCGTCAAATTTATACGCCAATTGAAAATCTAATCCATCAGCAGCTTCAATGTTCGTTTCCACTTGAAAACTATTAGCGTAGCTTTTACCCTCTAGCTGATAGAAATTGAGTTGCCCTGGGGTTTCATAATCAAATACCATTCGATCTTGAAAGTCTGTGCGGTAATAATCTATAGCTATACTTCCTTGTTGAAATCCTAAATAGAACTTTTTCAAAAGGCTACCGCCTGTATTCCAAGCACTTTCAAAGCCTTGAGTATTGCTTACTCCAAGTTGTCGGTTACTAGCTAATGCACCAATGTTCTCTGCTATGAGGTTAGGCGTTCGATATCCTTTTCCGGCAGAGAGCTTAATGGTGAATTGTTTAGGTAGGTTATACTTGAAATTGGCTTTTGGCGATAACCAAAACCCATGTTGATTGTGAAAATCACCACGTATCCCAAAAATGAAGGAAAGCTTTTCGTAATCCTGATAAGTATATTCAGCAAAGATGCCAGGAACACTTTCTCGTCTGTCAAGCTGCAAGGAATTTACACTCTCCACAAAATCATTAAAGAGGTAGCTGAATCCAAGTTTCATTTCATTCTTGTGATCTTGCATCTTGGTTTGAAAAATGAAATTAAGTTTCGCAAAATTTTCCACACCATTATAAAATCGATCTCCATACCATGCATTGTGTTGGTGATTATAAAAACGATATTGAATACCTACACTTTGTAGTTTATTTGGAAGAAGGAACCCTGTTTTGGCAAAGGCGTCATATCGTCTATTAATGTTCGTGGTCTGAAACAGGGAGCTTTGATCCTGGTTTAAAGGTAAAGCACTTAACTGACCAGCTTCTCTCTCATCATAAGTATAGGAAAACCCAAAACGACTTTTAAACACCTTTTTAGAGTCATAAAACCATTTGTTCGTTACCACAATACGCTCGGTAAGTGGAACGTCTTGAAAACTATCATCATTGTTATCGTGTCTGATTTCGTGAATCATTCCATGAGCAAAAACAACAGTGCTCCATTTATCACTAAAACGGTGAGATGCATTGGTGTTGATTTCAAACTGACCATGTCTTGATCCAAAAAGATTGAGGTAGAACCGCTCAGAATCATTAGGGTCTTTATAGGTGTAATTAATTTGTCCAGTGATGGCTTCATATCCATCAGTTACCGAACCAGCACCTCTATTAATAGCAATTGATTTCATAAATGGTCCAGGAACATACAACATCCCAAAGCTATTTGCCAAACCTCTAATACTGGGTTGGTTTTCAAACATAATTTGTGTGTAGTAACTATCTAAACCCAACATGCGAATTCGCTTAGCTCCAGTTACGGCATCGCTAAAGCTTACGTCCACGGCTGCGTTGGTTTCAAAGCTTTCGCTCAGATTGCAACAAGCGGCTTTAGTTAAGTCGGCCCCATCTAATATTTGAGAATTATAGGTTTCAATGGTAGATCGGTCTAACTTCTTATACTTGAATTCTACTTCATCCAAGACATTGGACTCCATGTAAATAGTTACGCTGCTTGAAGCAGGTAAATCTATTTTAGTATCGGTATACCCTACGTAACTAAGAAATACTTTTTTGTAAGAGTTCGGTAGTGAAAGTGTGAAATATCCATTCTGGTCAGAGATGGTTCCATGTAGACCATCTTCACTTACAATATTTGCTCCAAATAAGGCTTCTTGTGCTGAGGTGCTCTTATCGTAAACGTATCCTTCTATGGTTTGATTTTGTCCAAATGCTAGAATGATATTTACGATAAAAACACTGAATAAAATTAGTGTTTTCATTTTTTTATGTTTCGTGATTAATTCAAAAAAGATTTTGAATTAATGGCTAACACAAAAAAGATTGATAAGCGATTCGCTTGGGGACTTGATCTTGGAAATGAGTAAGGAAAGTATATTTAACTTGAAGACTATCTACTTTGATAGATTTTACATATTCAAAGAAAACTACTGTTGGTATATAACTTACAAAGGTTTTTACATCATTCAAAACCAATTCTGAGTCAATATCAACTATGCCGTTATTGAAAAGGCAGCATGCGGATTTTTCAAAAGATTCACTCGAATTGCTATCCTTTTTAGATTGATCGCTACAATGCTGATCCTCTATTAAGATACTCCAGCTAGTTTGATCTGATATCAGACAAGTCATGGCTGAATAAGGCACAGCAATACTACTTAATAGGACAAATCCAATTAAGTAAAGTGAAGTGATATGTTTAAGAATAGTTTTCAAAACTTCTACGAAAGTAATTAAAATAATGCGGAGATTTAATTTTTTAAGAAAGATTTAACTTGAATGAGGTCTTCTTTGTTTCTCACTTTAATGTAGTAAATCCCTTTGGATAGGTCACGGCTATCAAGTTTAACTATGCTAGTGTTTCTTGCTTTTTGTTTTAGTAAACGCTGTCCCAGTGGATTAATTATCTCGATCTCTACGATGCTCTGTGATTCTTCAAATCTTATGATGACATCGCCTTCACTTGGATTTGGGTAAAGTTCAAAACCAAAATCATGGTTGTATTGGTCACGAATAGCAATACCTGTGGTGTCAATAATGGTAGTGTCAGCAGATTTTTCCCCTGAGAAATAGTTTACTCC
>JBLHMK010000173.1:0-3770 GCA_047621945.1 Flavobacteriaceae bacterium | reverse complement strand
GTATGGTTCTGGTAAGTTTTTTGATTCTTTAGGTGATAAAACTATTTATGACGAATTTGAATTAAGCTTTTCTGTTTTAGGGACGCTTAACTAGATTCTAATTAAAATTTTTAAAGGGCGATTGTTTATGCAATCGCCCTTTTTTATTGTCAAATTTTTAAGGAATAAGAGGAGTTATTCTTTAGCATATTTTAAACTTTTATGACTAAAAAATCTTGTAGCTTTGAATAATGAAATTGTCTAAAATAGCCGTGTTTACATCTGGAGGAGATTCTCCAGGGATGAATGCTGCCTTGCGTGCAGTAGTAAGAGCTGCAAGGTATTATAAAATTGAAGTAGAAGGAATATTTAGGGGGTATGAGGGAATGATTGATGATGATTTCATTCCGCTTGATGAACGTTCGGTTGCACGAATTGTCGATAAAGGGGGGACTATAATAAAGAGTGCTCGATCTGAATCTTTTCGAACCAAGGAAGGTCGTCTGAAAGCTTATCAAAATCTACAGAAACGAAATATTGATGCAGTCATTGGAATTGGGGGAGATGGCACTTTCATGGGGCTTCATGTCTTTAATGAAGAGTTTGGAATGCCGGTTATTGGAGTACCGGGAACGATAGACAATGACATCTTTGGTACGGACTATACGATAGGTTTTGATACCGCTTCAAATACAGCTGTAGATGCTATAGATAAAATTAGAGATACCGCCACTTCGCACAATCGCCTTTTTCTAATTGAGGTTATGGGAAGAGATTCAGGATTTATTGCTTTCCGCTGTGCAATAGCAAGTGGAGCAAAAGCAGTGATGCTTCCAGAGACACATGTAGAGCCAAAAGCATTAATGGCTAAAATTAAAGAAGGTGCTAGCAAACATAAGTCTAGTAATATTGTTATAGTGTCCGAAGGCAATAAGAATGGTGATGCGGCTCAATTGGCCGAAGTTCTTCATCAAATGGATTCCTCTTATGATATTAAAGTTACAGTCCTTGGCCATATCCAACGTGGAGGTGCTCCAAGTGCTTACGATCGACTTTTAGCAAGTAGGTTAGGAGTAGGGGCAATTGAAGCTTTAAGAGAAGAAAGAAATGACGTAATGGTAGGAATTTTAAACGAAAAATTAGCGTTTACTCCATTAGCAAAAGCAACCAAAGAACATCACAGAATAAAAGATGAAATGTTACATCTTATTGAAATATTGAGTATATAATAAAGAGAATTATGAAAATTGCAATTAATGGATTTGGAAGAATAGGTCGATTGACCTTTAGAAATTTAATAGATCTAAACGATGTTGAAATTGTTGCTATCAATGATTTAACGAATGCGAAAACTTTAGCTTATTTGCTTCAGTACGACACGGCGCATGGAAAGTTTAATCACAAGGTAAGCTTTGATGATAATCACATTATTGTAGATGGGAAGTCGATTCCTTTGTTTGCTAAAAAAAATGCCTTAGAATTGCCTTGGGGTGAACTAGGTGTAGATGCTGTGGCGGAATGCACTGGATTTTATAGAACAAAAGAAAAGGCAATGGCTCACATTGAGGCAGGAGCGAAGCGTGTAGTTATTTCAGCACCAGCAACTCAGCATGTAAAGACGGTGGTTGTAGGAGTTAATGAACAAGATATTACTAGTGATGATTTAATCATTTCAAATGCTTCCTGCACTACTAATTGCTTAGCGCCTATGGCTAAAGTTGTCATGGACAATTTTGGGATTGAAAGTGGGTTTATCAATACAATTCATGCCTATACTAGTGATCAGCGATTACAAGATTCACCACATGAAGATTTGAGAAGAGCTCGTGCAGCAGCAAGCTCAATTATTCCTACATCAACAGGCGCTGCTAAAGCAGTGGGTTGGGTAATTCCTGAATTAAAGGGAAAGCTTGATGGTATTGCAACAAGAGTTCCTGTTATAACTGGTTCCTTGACTGATTTTACAGTGATTGTTGAAAAAGAAGTATCTATTGAGGAAATCAAGCAAGCATTTATAAAAGCGGCAGATGGCCCTCTAGGTCAAGTTATGCAATACACCGAAGAATCTTTAGTATCAGCTGACATTATAAGTTCAACATATTCTTGTATTTTTCAAGGTGATTTGATATCAGTAAATGGGCGATTAGTTAAGCTTGTGGCCTGGTATGATAACGAAATGGGCTATGCGAGTAGAATGGCTGATTTATTGATGATCCTAAAAAAGCATATTGAATAACTGGACTATCTTATTCATTTTTTTACTAGTTGTTTATCTAGGCGTTTGTTTGATTTTTTATAATTTTCAAGAGTCCTTTCTGTTTCATCCAAGAAAGACCGCCCAAGATTTCGTTTATGAATTCAATTACCCATTTGAGGAACAATGGTACGATACGCCTAATCAAGGCCGTATTCATTCCTTGACTTTTAAAGCGGAAGACTCGAAAGGGGTCATTTTTTATTTACATGGTAATGCTGGCAGTCTAAGAGATTGGGGATGGGTGTATGCGGACTTTATTCCAAGAGCTTATGATTTAGTGATTATTGATTACAGAGGCTATGGTAAGAGCACAGGGAAGTTAAGTGAGTCTAACATGGTTTCCGACGCGTCTTTTGTATTCGAATCGCTTAAACAGGCTTATAGTGAGCAAGAAATCATCATTTACGGCAGATCTATTGGAACTGGCGTAGCAGTTCAATTAGCTGCGCAGCAAAAAGCAAAGGCTTTAGTTCTAGAATCGCCTTATTACAGCATTTCAGATATTGCTAAAGTTTTAGCGCCCATCTTTCCAACTAACTTATTGTTGCGTTTCAAATTTGAGAGTTTTAAATTCCTTAAAGATATCAACTATCCAATTTATATCCTGCATGGAGAAAAAGACGTGGTTGTGCCTTTTACCAGTGGGAAGAAGCTAGCTTATTCTTTTCCAGAAGGAGTGAAGTTCTATTCAGTAGAAGAAGGTCAGCACAATGATTTATCGAACTTTTCAGAGTTTGGGGAGATGTTGACAGAGGTATTGAAGTAGCTCCTAGAGATAACTTTAAAATAATGGGGAAGGATTGTTTCCAAGCTTACTAATTGAAAAAAGCTTTTTAGCAAAGCATTATATTACGGATACCTAGGCTATAAACGAACAACAAAAAAACCCCTGCCAAAAGCAAGGGTTTTTTAATATAGTTTGAAAAGCAATTATTAACGCTTCTCTTTAATTCTAGCAGACTTACCAGTAAGTTTACGCAAGTAGAACAATTTAGCTCTTCTTACTTTACCAACTTTATTTACAACTACTTTTTCAATAAAAGGAGTGTGCATAGGAAAAACTCTTTCAACACCAACGCTGTTAGACATTTTTCTAACGGTAAACATTTTATCAGTTCCCGCACCACGAACATTAATTACGTCTCCTTTGAATAGCTGAATACGCTCTTTACCACCTTCAATGATTCTATAAGATACAGACACATTGTCTCCAGCTTTGAACGCTGGCATACCTTCTTGTCTTACAAATGAATCCTGTACTAACTTTATTTCTCTTTCCATGATTGATTAATTTCGGAGTGCAAAGATAAATTTTATTTATGAATAAAATACTATGATACTCACAAAAAATTATGCGTTGTCCTCTAAAATATCCGGTCGCCTATTTTTTGTTCTTTCCAAGCTTTGCTCGTAACGCCAAGTTTCAACCGCAGCATCATTTCCACTAAGTAATACTTCGGGTACTTCCATTCCTTGCCAATTCCTAGGTCTGGTATAAACAGGTGGTGCTAATAAGTTGTCTTGAAATGAATCC
>JBLHMK010000172.1:0-3812 GCA_047621945.1 Flavobacteriaceae bacterium | reverse complement strand
TAGAGCAAGAAAAGAGTAGCTTAAGGGATGATGTGACAGGATGGAATAAAGTAGCTAATGCATTAAATAATACTTTTACTTGTATTCCTTTATCTATCAAAGGCAATACTCTACAAGAGAAAACTAAAGCTTACCCTAATCCTACAAGCCATTTTATAAGCCTTGAATGGGAGGAAGACAAAGGAATAAACCTAGAAAAGCTAGTGTACAATTTACTCGGTCAAAACCTGAGTAAGCATGTGGAAGTCTCCAATGAAAAGGTAGGCAAGGCTGTTCTTGATTTGAGCCAATTGCCAACAGGCTTGTACCTTATAAACTTTAACAAGTCTACACTTAAGATTTATAAAAACTAAAGAGTAAACTAAATCCACATCTGCGTGTCCCAAATTACTGGAAATTGATCAGGAATATCGGCATCATTTTCACCTAAATTCTGAGGTAGATCAATTTCAATACCTCCTCAAATTTTACGGGCTTCAAAAATACGACCAAAAGCCGAATTGTTTTGAAATCCAATAACAAATGCAACAGCTGAGCCAATTAAAGCTATTGGAGCCTAAGGGACTTTTATCCAAGTTAAACCGAAAACTTCGGAAAGCAAGACTGCTCCCAAACCGATAGCAATAAACACCAACGATTCGTATTTTGTCCATTGCATCATTCCTAATGCAGGATAAACCTTCTTAGTATACATGATTTACGTTTCTGTTCGCTTAAAGAAATTCTACTTTACCGCCATCTAGCTTGTAGTAGGCTGGAACTATCTTAACGCTACCATTGGCAACAGCATCACCAATGATTTTTGAACGACTACATAATTCATCAACAACCAATTTGGCATTGGTTTTAACAACATCATTAACTTCAGCACCTTCAGCACTAGCACTTAAAGCGGGTTGAATGTGAGAAAGCAAATGGTTTAAATTGTATCCATTATCGCCACCAGCCATTGCAGCGGTAACCGCTCCACAACTTTGGTGACCCAGTACAACAATAACTTGACTGCCACAATGTGCTACAGCATATTCAATACTTGCCATAGATGAAGTGTTGGCTACATTACCCGCCACTCTAACTACAAACAATTCACCTAAACCTGCATCAAATGCCAATTCAGGAACTACACGACTATCTGCACAACTCAATACAATCGTATGAGGTTGCTGTCCTTTCGTCAATTCATTTCTTCTATTGTGATCTTGTAAATCATGACCTAATTGATCTGAAACGTATCGTTCGTTTCCTTCTTTTAATCTTATTATAATTTGTTCAGCGTTCATTTTGTATTTTTTTTGGTTGATACGATTACGTAAATATAAGGTGTATAATTGTTTAATTCAAAGTAAAATTAACTTAGACTATATGTAAGACGTGTTCTCTAATCTTCATTGTAAAAGCTGACAATCAGGGTATTCCATAATTTGTTTTAACGAGAGTTATTCGCAATTAGAAAGAAAGCTTTTGTTTAGATTGAAACTAGTTTCTAGCTATGTTTGTTAGAAGGTAAAGCAGGGTTGCCGAAAACTGAAAAGAGTAGGCAAAGTCAACAACTTAAATTATACCCCTTAAAATACTATTATGAATATTAACGAGAATACAATTTTGATAACTGGAGGTTCAAGCGGAATCGGATTTGAAATGGCCAAGAAATTCTTAGCGGCTAACAACAAAGTGATTATCACAGGTCGGAACATGAGTAAACTAGAACAGGCTAAGCAAAAATTAGGTGATGTAAGCATCTATCAAAGTGATGTCAGTAACCCTGAGTCAGTAAAGAACTTATACGAACAAGTATCTAAGGACTTTCCAAAGCTTAATGTATTAGTGAACAATGCAGGGGTAATGGAAACCATAAATTTGCAGAACCACCAATTGAATCCTGCTGAATTGACTAGAGAATTGGATATCAATGTAAAAGGGCCGATTTGGATGAATGATGCCTTTTTGCCATTGTTGAAAAAGAATAAAAACGCTGCCACCGTAATGGTGTCGTCTGGTTTAGCTTTTGTGCCATTACCTATTTCTCCTGTGTATTGTGCAACTAAAGCGGCCTTGCATTCTTATACCTTATCACTAAGAGCTCAGTTAGAGAACACCGATGTAAAAGTATTTGAATTAGCACCACCTGCAACAGCTACTGAGTTGTTAGCTGATTTCAATGAAGAAGATATCAAAGGTTTCCCTATTATGCCTGTAGAGGATATGGTCGATGATTTTATGAAAGGGTATTCAAAAAATAAATATGAAATATGCCCTGGTCAATCAAGTCAATTGAAGTTCATGAGTCGTTACTTTCCAAACTTCATTCTCAAGCAATTGAGTAAGACAGTTGACAGAATGCATGCGAGTTAAGTAAGAAATTTTAGAAGAGTAAACAGGGTGATAAGCCTAAGTTAAACCAATAAATTAGAATATCATGGAGAATGCAAACATAGAAACTTTCAAAGCAACAGCAGTAGGGCAAGGATGGCCAACAGCAGTAAGTATTACGGATACCGAGTGGAAGCTTCAATTAGATGAAATTGAAGAAGATGGTGGGTCAAATAGTGGGGCTAACCCGATGCAATATTTTATAGCTTCCTTAGCAGGTTGCCAGAATGAACAAGCACAAGTCGTTGCTGAAGAGCTTTCATTAAGCCTTGGACAAATTGATTTCAATGTTGAAATTGATTTAGATCTTTCAGGTTTTATGGGAATGGCTGATCACTCAAAGGGGAGTTACAAAAGCGTAAGAATGTCTGCAACGGTGTCTGGAGATGCTACCGCAGATCAAATTAAAACTTTAGGAGAAAAAGTAGATGCCCGTTGCCCAATTTTGGCATTGTTGCGTTCAAGTGGTTGTGCCATAGAAAGCACTTGGAATAAGAATTAATTCTTACTTTTAATTTGTCATCGTGAACTAAATAACTGAGAAAGAGGATTTACTTTATTTCTCAAAATAAATACCAAGAATGCACTTAGCTCATCAATCTAATGTCAAGCGCTTGTCCTACAATTTAGAAGGATACAAAGCCTTGGTTATAACAACTAGTCAAGCTAGTCTAGATAAAATAAATGCTACTTCAAGTGAAGTGATTAAAAAAGGAAATGCTACTGGTGTATATGCTTCTGAAATCACGGAGCCGTATTATGCCCTTCTAGATGCACAAATGGAAGTAGATGTTGCAAGTATAGTTGGTGGGCAAATTCCTATCGAAAAGCTGTCCTTAAGGCCTTTTGTTCGGACCGAAGACGATACCCGTTTTTTGAAAGATGCTATACTCCAGCAAAAAGTCAAAAACTCTAAATCCTTGGAAGAATTAAAGATAGAAGAATACGACATCGTGTTTTTATCTGGAGGTTGGGGAGCAGCGTACGACTTTACTCAATCAGATAAACTATCTGCTTTAAACGAATATAATAGTAGAGTCATTGATATATTTCACAATCATATAGTAGTAGACAATGAACACTTAATTATAACGGGTCAAAATCAGAAATGTGGAGTAGCAACAGCTCAAAGTGCGTTGGAGTTATTAGATGAAAAAATTAAAGAAAAGGCTTAAGGTTTGAAACTCATTTGTATTCAAATAATCAAATTGATATCCATTTAAAAACGTACAAAAAAATATAATATGACAGCAATTACATTAAAAGGGAATACCATCCACACAAGCGGAGAATTATCAAAAGTAGGAAGCACTGCAAAGGACTTCAAACTAATAGCTGGGGATTTGTCGACTAA
The DNA here is from genome assembly GCA_047621945.1 of Flavobacteriaceae bacterium. Lineage (GTDB taxonomy): Bacteria > Bacteroidota > Bacteroidia > Chitinophagales > UBA8649 > JAFMKE01. The sequence continues at coordinate 88 of JBLHMK010000172.1, read as the reverse complement.
GACATTGAACGATTTTAAAGGAAAGAACCTAGTGCTTAATATTTTCCCTAGTATAGATACAGGAACATGTGCGGAATCAGTTCGAAAC
>JBLHMK010000171.1:0-3834 GCA_047621945.1 Flavobacteriaceae bacterium | reverse complement strand
TGTTAACTGATTTTGGATTCCCTGAAAAGTTAACCATTGACTTGAAGGTTAGAGAAGAAGAACCGAACTGGACTATTAATCCTGCCGATTTTGATTATTCAATGAATATCGTTGGCTACTTGAAAATTAGGGATGTGGTAAGCTCAAGTGATGAAGATATTTTAGCGGTATTTGTTGATGGGGAATGTAGAGGACTTGCTCATTTACAATACGTTTCTCAAATTGATCGATATTTAGTCTTTTTAAGTGTTTATAGCAATGTTACCAATGGAGAGGATTTAAGTTTTAAAATATGGGATGCAAGTTCAGGTACTCAATTTACAGAAGTAGACCCAGTGATTATTCCTTTTATTTCAAACGACGTTATTGGTACAATAAATACTCCTCAGTTATTCGAAACGAATTACGAGATTGCATTTGATATTCCAGTAGTGGCAGGATGGAATTGGGTAGCGCACTTTTTGTTTAATCCAGACTCGACAGATTTGGATGTGACACTCGGAGGCTTGGAAGCTGAAGTAGGAGATGAAATTAAAACCTTGACTCATGGATTCTCTACTTATCTTACTGACGGAACCGCTTTCAAATGGAGTGGAGATATTAATGTAAACGGTATTCAAGCTGAATTAGGCTATAAATTGAGAGTGAGTAAAGATGATACGCTAATAATCAAGGGAGACATTGTAGATCCTACATCAAGAACTATTAGTTTGGCTGAAGGATGGAACTGGATTGGCTTTATTTCAATAAGAAATCAAACATTGACGCAGGCCTTAGGAAATCATAACCCAACAGATGGTGATTTGATTAAGAGTAAATCTCAGTTTGCTCTTTATAATAGTCAAATTGGGTGGATTGGAGACTTACATGTAATGACTCCAGGAGCCGGATACATGTACAAATCAGCAGATTCGGTTGATTTTGTATATCCATTTGCTGGAATGTTTAAGAGTGGAACAAACCTAGAAGAGGAGGTATATACTAATTCCACTTGGGAAGTAGACCATAGTAAATATGCTTCGAACATGACTGCGATTACGCAGCTCAATTCAGATTGTGAATACCTGAATGATAAGCAAGATTTAACCTTAGGCGTATTCGATGATTCAGGTTTTGCAAGAGGAGTAAGTCCAATTCAGATGCATAGAGAATCAGGTTTAAGTTTTGCAACAATAGCAGGACTTAATAATGAAGGCTTAAGCATTAGAATATTGGACAATAGTACACTAGAAGCCTATACCTTGAGTCAAGGTATCGATTACGTTTCAAATGCGCATATAGGATCTATGACAAGTCCATTTGAAATCAACATTAGTGAGGAAGTTTGCTTTAAAATGCAAGCAGATGCGGGTGTCCTAACTGACTATTTTAAAGTGTATCCTACGCTTATTGAAGAGCTGCAATATTTGGATTTCATAAGTAATGTGGAAGAAGCCGCTAAAGGATCCTTATATAATATCTGGGGACAGAAAGTATGGGAAGCTAACTTAGAAATGGAGAGAGGGTTCAATAGAGTAGCATTGAACTTGAATAACTTAGAACTGGCTCCAGGTATGTACCATTTTGTATTGGAAAGTAATGGAACTCAACAATCTGTTAAACTAATTAGTAAGTAAGCGTTTTTATTAAATTAAAGTTGAAAAAACCTTCAAGTGAAAACTTGGAGGTTTTTTTATTTTCAGTAGACAGTAGACAGAATTTAACACTTAGCTGGTCTTAGCGAGACGATAAGACCTTTTACGCTGTTTGGTATAGTTGGTGTTCTTTTGCGAAATTGGAGGGCTTAGCGAGACGCTAAGACTAGAATTGAGAAAAAGGTATTTTTCAATATTCAATACTAAGCTTACTCGTCTTTGAGGTTTCTGAAATCAACGGGAACAACCTTGCTTATTCCTTGTTCTTGCATAGTTACTCCATAGATAACATCTACATGACTCATGGTCTGTTTGTTATGCGTAACAATTATGAATTGAGATTCTTTTGAGAACTGCTGGATGATCTTATTGAATTTGTCAATATTGGTATCGTCTAATGGAGCATCTACCTCATCAAAAATACAGAATGGTGCAGGTTTTAATAAATACAAAGCGAACAATAATGCTGTAGCGGTTAAAGTCTTTTCTCCTCCTGATAGTTGATCAATAATTTGAGGACGTTTTCCTTTTGGTTTAGCTATGATGTCAATCTTACTTTCTAGAGGATTGTCTTCATCCAACAATACTAAGTCACACTTATCATCTTCGGTAAATAAGGTTCTAAATACCTTTTGAAAGTTTGTTCGAACTTCAGTAAAGGCAACCATGAATAAAGTCTTTGCTATCTTCTCAATTTCAGTAATCGTTTTTAGAAGGCTTTCTTTGGCATCTGTCAAATCTTTTTTCTGAGCAGTAATGAAATCATACCTTGTTTTCATTTCGTCAAATGCTTCAACAGCCATTGGATTTATTTCGCCAAAATTATCTATTCGAGTTTTAATTTTAATAACTTTTTCTTGCAAGTCTTCCTTCGCCAAAGCTTCAGATAAGTCCTCATTGAGAATATCATTTACGTCGATACTAAACGCTACAGAAAGTCTTTCTTTTAAAGAATTCAGTTCTATTTTTAGATCGGTAAACTTGTCTTTTAGTTTATCCAACTGACTCTGTATCTGTTGTTTTTGAAAACTAGTGTCTTTCAGTGATGTTTCTAGTTTAGTAATCTCTGCGCGACTAGCATAAAAAGCTTGTTCTACAGTATCTACTTCTTTCTCTATTTTTTCTTTATCACTATAGCCAGATAATAGAGAAGATTCTAGTGCTTTTAGCTTAATGCTAATTTCTTTCGTGGCTGAAGAAGTAGAACTTAAGAGTTCATCATTTTTTTGTTGGTCTTCTTCAATTTTTGTTAATTCTTTTTGCGTATAATTAAGCTCCTGCTCTAGGGTTTGAAGCTTACTTAATTCTTGGTGATAAAGGATGTTGTTTTGGTTGAAAGAATTACTGCTTAAGTTTAACTTATCCGTTAATTCTACAAAGTGAATATCCGCGTCAGAAACTAAATTTCTCAGCGCTTCTCTTTTGGAAGCTAAGCTTTTCTGCTCAGCCGACATTTCTTTATTCTCTAGCTTGATTCGATCAATAGCTTCAATGACAGTTTTACTTTTTTGAACATTGCCGTCAAAGAAATTTTTTAAATTCTCTAGTCGAGTTTGTGTAGAGGTAAAACTTAGGTTTTTTTCGTTGAGTTCTTTTTGTGAATTTTTAATTTCAACTATTTGAGTGTTCTCGGCAAAAGCTTCTAATTTGTCCTGATAAACCAACACGTTTTTCTTTAGATAAGCAGTTTCTTTTTCGTAAGATTTTAAATCTTTTTGAAGCTTCTCCAAATTTTTTGCACGACCAATGCGCTTGCCTTCAAATAGACCAACTGCTCCTCCTGAAATAGAGAAATCATTCTTGATATATTTACCACTTATACTTAGTAGATTGACGGCTTTATATTTCTTATCTTTTATTAAGCTTTCGACCAACTCTTCTTGAACTACAAAGTAGGTTTTGTCTAATAAGAAGGCAACTAGTTGCTGGTATTTCTCATCTATTTCAATGACTTCTAAAGCTGGTTTTATATCATTGCTGAGTAGCGGTTGAGAAGCTTTGAAATGGCGGAACTCATCCAATATAAAAAAGTTAGCTCTTCCTTTTGAAGCATCGTTTAGTAGATTAACGGCTTGAATAGCTTCATCTATATTTTGAACTACATAATAACTTAGGTATGATTCTAAATAGTTTTCAATAGGAATACGATATTTTTCATCGCAATAAATTATGTCGGAAAGCAGAAGCGCATTCTTCGTCC
>JBLHMK010000170.1:0-3864 GCA_047621945.1 Flavobacteriaceae bacterium | reverse complement strand
AGAGTAGTAGTGTATAATCAAGACGGCAAATTGATTTCATATGCCAATATGAAATCAAATATGGATGAAAGTAGTTTTCTTATAATCAACTACACACCTAAGAAAGATTAACGTTTCTTTCTTACAAAGTTATTTGGCTTCTTCTTGAATCTTTCAGGATCAGATTTAAACATCTTCTTTTTCTTAGAATTAGGTTGTTCAGCTTCCTCTGTAGGTTTTTTCTTAGTATGTTGTTCCTGCAGCCATTTGGGTTTGCTAGCAGGTTTATTCTTATTTACTAAAAGCCTTTCAATTAAGTCAGGCCGATCTTTCTTCTTAAGCTCATTCTTAATCCAAGCGTGGTTCTCTTTTTTGTACCAAAAGAAGAATTTATTTTGCTTATTTTTTTCTTCTTTAGTCTTAACTGTCTTGTACTCTTTTAAGGTATAAGGGTGATAACCGGAGTAGTATATTACAGTGGCAACAGTCATTGGTGTGGGTGTGAAATCTTGCACTTGCTCCAATGCATCAAAACCGAGTTCCTTAGTTTCACAAGCTAAGTTGGCCATATCTTCTTCTTCCGTACCCGGATGGCTACTTATGAAATATGGAATAAGCTGCTGGTTTAAATTGTGCTTTTTATCAATCTTATTAAACTTCTTAGTGAACTCTTTGAAATGCTCGAAAGAAGGTTTACGCATTACTTTAAGTGTTTCCGGGGCGGTATGTTCCGGAGCAACTTTCAATCTTCCTGATACGTGTCTAGTTAGCACCTGTTCTAAGTATATATCAATACTCTTATCCGCATTTTTATTATACGTTTCCGTCAATAAATCATATCTAATACCACTTCCTACAAACGCTTTCTTAACCTTAGGGTTTTTGTCAACCTTTCTGAATAAATCAGTCATAGGTTGGTGGTTCGTATCTAGGTTACTACAAATTACAGGATGAATACAACTTGGGCTAACGCACTTGTCGCAGATAGCCATATCTTTTCCTTTCATCTTATACATATTCGCACTTGGACCTCCCAAGTCAGAAATGTATCCTTTAAAGCCTTCCATTTCAGTAACCACATCGACTTCCTTAAGAATAGACTCTTCACTTCTACTGGCAATAAATTTACCTTGGTGAGCAGAAATCGTACAAAAACTACATCCACCGAAACAACCACGGTGCATATTTATGGAGAATTTAATCATCTCATAAGCAGGGATTGGACCTCTTTTTCTATATTTTGGATGTGGTAATCTAGTATAAGGTAAATCAAAAGAAGTATCCATTTCCTTCTCCGTCATGGTTTGATAAGGAGGGTTGATGATTAGATTTTGATCTCCAATTTTTTGGGTTATTCTTTTCGCTATCGTCTTATTAGACTCTTGCTCCACATGCTTAAAGTTGGAAGCGAATAGTTTTTTGTCTTTTAAACAAACTTCGTGACTGTTCAGTTCAATATCTTCCCAGTTTTTATTCTTAGGAACTCCTTCTTCTTGAGGTTTTAAGTATCCTGTTTGCCGAATCATTGTCAATTGATGAAAAGGAACTCCTTTTAACAATAATTGAACAATCTCTCTAAGAGGTTGTTCCCCCATGCCATATACTAATATATCTGCTTTACTAGATGTTAATATATTTGGGAAAAGTTCATCAGCCCAATAATCGTAATGGGTAACACGTCTTAAGGAAGCTTCTATTCCTCCTATAAGGATCGGTGTATCTGGATATAAATCTTTTAATATTTGGGAATATACATTCACTGCATAATCAGGTCTAAAACCGGCTTCGTTCCCAGGTGTATAAGCATCAGTAGATCTTCTTCTTTTGTTGGCAGTGTAATGATTCACCATAGTGTCCATGCAGCCAGAAGTAATTCCAAAGAAAAGTTTAGGAGTGCCAAACTTTTTGAAATCACGTAGATCATCTTTCCAGTTTGGTTGAGCAACAATCGCTACTCTAAGTCCTTCACTTTCAAGTATTCGACCTATTACTGCAGTTCCAAATGCAGGATGATCCACATATGCATCGCCAGATATAATGACAACGTCTAGTTCTTCCCATCCTCGTTTTTGAACCTCAGCCATTGTAAGTGGCAACCATTCTGTAATGTCGTGCTTATGATCCATATACGGCAAAGGTAGTTAGAAAATGTTCAGAATTGGATTACAATCTTCATTCTTATGTCTAACTTTGGCTTTCAAAGAAAATTAACAAACCAAAGTGAAATGAAAAAGGTGATTTATTTATTGGCATTTATTCCCGTTATACTGTTTGCTAGTTGCGATCAAAATGAAGTAAAAGACTTCACACCAGAAGAATTTGCAAAGGTTAAATTGCAAGAAGCAATGCTGTGTAAAAGTGAAACGGAACTGGAAGCCGTCATCTTAAACTTTGAACAATTTATTTCTATTCTTACAGAATCTGGTGATCAGGGTAAAATGGTTGCTAAAAACATTTTACAACAAGAAAATATCACGACTCAATTTTACGATGACTTTGTTGTAGATAGTTACAATTATCTGAAGACAATACCAGCTGGTAAAGCAGACGATTATCAATTTAAAGTGGATGATACAAAAACAGAAATGGGTTTAACTAGGCATAAATTGGTCGCCACTGATAAATCAGGTATTGCCATTCAGTTGGAAATCATCGAAGCAAATGGGATCTTTTATTTAGGACAGATAAGACAAAAAAAATAGTCTAATCATCCAAAAACAATCCTAACATTTCAATCGCAGCTAAACTTATTTTAGTACCTGGGCCGAAAACAGCAGCAACTCCAGCATCAAATAGGAATTGATAATCTTGCTGAGGAATAACGCCTCCAGCAATTACAATGATATCCTCTCTTCCCAATTTCTTTAATTGAGCTATTACTTCAGGAACTAATGTTTTGTGACCTGCAGCTAATGAAGATACTCCTAAAAAGTGAACATCATTTTCAACCGCTTGCTTGGCCGATTCGTATGGCGTTTGAAATAAGGGTCCGATATCGACATCAAAACCGATATCGGCATAACCTGTACTTATAACTTTTGCGCCTCTATCGTGACCATCTTGTCCCATTTTGGCAATCATAATTCTAGGTCTACGACCATATCTCTTTTCAAAATCTACAACTAGAGATTTTGCCTTGTTAAAATCACCATCATTCATAGCTTCTGCTGAATATACTCCTGTTATTGATTTGATAGTTGCTTTGTATCTTCCAAAATGCTCCTCAAGCGCATCAGATATTTCACCAAGTGATGCTCTTTCTCTCGCTGCCTCAACCGCTAGTGCTAATAAGTTACCTTCTCCGGTTTCTGCACATTTAGAAAGCTCAGCCAGAGCTAGAGTTACTTTTTTAGTATCTCTTTCTGCTTTCATTTTTTCCAATCGAGCTACTTGAGAAATCCTAACTTTGTCATTATCAACATCTAGTATGTCGAAATTTTGTTCATCGTCATTTTTATAAGCGTTTACACCTACAATAATATCTTTTTCAGAATCTATACGTGCTTGTTTCCGTGCAGCGGCCTCTTCGATTCTCATTTTTGGAATACCAGATTCTATAGCTTTCGCCATTCCTCCTAATTCTTCTACTTCTTCAATTAATTCCCAAGCTTTATTAGCAATCTCTTCTGTTAGTTTTTCAACATAATGACTTCCAGCCCAAGGGTCAATTGCTTTACAAATATCAGTTTCTTGTTGCAGGTAAATCTGCGTGTTTCTAGCTATACGAGCTGAAAAATCGGTAGGTAATGCAATTGCTTCATCTAGAGCATTGGTGTGCAATGATTGCGTTCCTCCCAGTGTTGCTGCCATTGCCTCAATGCAAGTTCTAGCTACGTTATTATATGCATCTTGTTCCGTAAGACTCCATCCACTCGTTTGACAATG
>JBLHMK010000169.1:0-3876 GCA_047621945.1 Flavobacteriaceae bacterium | reverse complement strand
AATTGCTTGAGCCCTATTTGGTAATCTGGGGAGAAGAATATGGAGAGTGCACTTACTAAAAAGAAAAGTAGTGCAATTAAAATACCTAGATTTTCCTTATTGAAAAATCTCCATTTATGTTCCTTAAAAGATAAAATTAAATTTAAAGCCAAGAGCCCTGTTCCAATGCTGATAAGGGCGCGAGAGGATATGAAGCCAAACAAAACAAGGAGAATTAGTAGCAATGTTCTATTGGTGTAATATTTCAAACTGACATTATGACTCATTTTAAATGCTGGTGTGTTTTTTGAACGTGAAATAATACATTATATTTGAAGCAGTGAGTAAAGATAATTTAACAAAGCAAGAAAAAGACAAAATTTTTAATGAGGAGTTAATTCCTCAAGCGGACGCTTTGTATAATTTTGCCTATTCTTTGGTATTCGAAGAGGCCCGTGCTCAAGATTTAGTACAAGAGGCTTACCTAAAAGCGTATCGATTTATCCATTCATTTGAACCAGGAAGTAATGCTAAGGCATGGTTGTTTCAAATTCTTAAGAATGCGTTTATTAATGAATATAGAAAGAAGAGTAGACAACCGCAAAAGGTTGATTTCGAAGACTATAAAGAAAAAAATCAACTTGAAAAGCAATCTTTAAGCATCGATATTGGGCAGGATGTATATACGCACATGATTGGGGATGAGATCACTGGAGCACTTAATGGTCTTCCCGTTGATTTCCGAGTGGCGATTATATTGTCGGATATTGAAGGGTTTACTTATGAGGAAATTGCAAAAATTTCAGATATTCCAATTGGAACAGTTCGGTCTAGATTGTTTAGAGCGCGGAACTTGATGAAAGAGCAATTACGAGAATATGCGAAGGAAAAAGGATTTAAAGAATTACGCTAAATAGAAAATTTGGGAACTCTTTTGACTAAAATTGAGTTTTTACTTTAATTAACAATAATCATACGAAAGGAATAATGAATAAGAATCACGACTGTCAAAATGTAGTAACTCAGTTTAATCTGATGTTAGACGGTGCTCTTAATCAAAAGGAAGAGCAAACTGTGATGTGCGAACTTCAGCGTTGTATGCACTGTTTAGAAGAATACAATTTAGAAGAGAAGTATCGTCTATTCGTAAAGGATAGAGTTGAAAAGAAATGTGCCCCTGGCGAATTCATTACTCGCTTAAAAGATTGTATCAAAGGAGAGTAAGTTACTCCGCGTCCTTAATATATAGTTTCTCGATTTTATCAATTGGCCCCTGACAAAAAACAGCGTGGCAATCTACACAAGCAGAGATCATTAGATTAAATTTCTTGAGTTGTTTTTTTGGCTTAATGGTTTCAGTTAAATACTTAACACTGGCAAGATACTTGTCCGCTTTTTCAACAAAGACATCATTTCTAATATTAGAATCTGTGGCTTCTACCGTATAAATACCGTAATAATCTGACGGAAAATCAGAAGAAAACACTTCAGCCTCTATTGCCCCTTTCCAAGTAAAAGCATCACCATGCATACGCAACATTAACAACGCTAATGGTGTATATTCATACATCTCAGACGCTGAATTTGATTGCTTGTTGCCTTTGTTGTTGCATGCAATAGCAAGCAACATAAGAATTAAGATTAGAACTGCAGTCTTTTTCATTATTCTATAATTACACCTTTGGCCATAAACGTATAAGATACCTCCGGTTCTGTAATAGCAGCTATCTCTTCTTCGGTTTGATCTGCATCAAAAGCATAATGTTTTAATTCAGCAACACCTAAAACTTCTTTGTAAGCCCAACCTTCAACAGTAGTCATTCTGCCATCAGCATTAAGTGGCACAAAGAATCCATAGTCCTTGAAACGAACCATCATTTCTTCGTCTTTACCAATACTCATGCTCATCCAACATCCTTTCTTTTTACAAACTTCATTGATGATTCCGCTAACTTTCATTTCAATAGAATCACCTTCTGTAAATGAGGTAAAGAAATCTTCAGCCATAATAGCATCGTTCTTTGAAATTTCTTCTCCAAAGTATTCTAAGCCATTTTCATCAATAGTACCCGCTTCATTTGAAGTGTTGCAAGAAATGATCAGATTAAATATAAAAACTATAAGGATCCATTTTTTCATCGTGTTAATTTTTTGCAAAATTACGACATTCTCAAATAAAGTAAACTTTTCAAGCCAATAAATCGTTTATCTTTGGCACACATTTAATTAAAACTACCGTTATGAGAATATTATTATCAGTCTTTGTTTTGTTTTCTTTAACAATGCTTTCAGCGCAAAGTATTGACTTAGATCAAAGTACATTGGAATGGACAGGGAAAAAGATTACCGGCGAGCACACAGGAAACATCAGTATTCAAGAAGCTAATTTTCAGTATGAAGATGGTAAGCTGATTAGCGGAGTTATCGTTATCAATATGCAATCAATAACTTGTACTGATCTAGAAGGTGAAAAAGCACAGAATCTTGTTGGTCATTTAATGAGTGATGACTTTTTTGATGCTGAAGGCTTTCCAGAAGCTGAGTTAACTTTTAACGATGTAAGGAATGTGGAAGGTGATTCATATTTATTAAAAGGTGAATTGGCTATTAAAGGCAATATTGAGCCGATTGAGTTTTATGCAAACCTAAGTGACAGCGAAGCGAATGCAACTATTAAAATTGACAGAACCAAGTTTGATATCCGTTATGGGTCGGCTTCATTTTTTGATACTCTAGGCGACAAAGCGATTGCTGATTTATTCGAAATAAAAGCTCACTTGGTTTATCAATAAGATGAATCTTGAAAAACTGAATGTTATTGGTTTACAGCTGGGAGAGTACAGTTGTGAAATTATTGCCAATTACGGGGCAGCTCTAAGGTCCTATAAATTTAGAGAAACAGAATTTGTAGATGGCTACTCTCAGCCAATAGAAATAGAAAAACAGAAATATAAAGGCGTCATCTTGGCGCCTTTTCCAAATCGTATAGCCGAAGCTCGGTATGCTTTTCAAAAAGAAGACTACAAACTGGCTATCAACAGAGAAAAAGAAGGCCTTGCATTACATGGTCTGCTCTATCAAAAACCATTTGAAGTTGTTCAGCAGAAGGGTCATGAAGCCATTTTGAGATATAACTATACAGGCCTAGAAGAAGGTTACCCGTTTCCATTTAGTCTTACAGTGACTTATTCCCTAAAGAAAGATGGCTGTTTAAAAATCTCTAGTACAGCTGAAAATAAAGGAGAATATATGCCATTTGGATTAGGTTGGCATCCTTATTTCAAAATGAATTCTTCAGTAGATTACTTAAAATTGGAAATGCCTCCTTGCTTGCATGTTGAATTGAATGAATCACTTTTGCCAACACGGGAACTCAAACCATTCAACACGGAAAAGTGCATTTTAAACCTAGCAGAGCATAATTTTGATGATTGCTTCCAGTTAAGTTCATCTGACGACCTTTCTTTCAAATTGATGAGTGACCAGTTTGAACTTCAACTATCTGCTGAAAGCCTGAAGGAGTTTCCTTACTTTCAGTTATATACCCCCAAAGACCGAAAAAGTATTGCTATTGAGCCTATGACCTGTGCACCAGACGCGTTCAATAACGAAATGGGCTTAATCGTCCTAAAACCTTTCGAGAAACGTACATTTACCTATGAGATTCGGGCTAAAGACCGAATTTGAAATCTAGTCTAATTCTTATTCTTATTGGATATCACGTATATTCGTGGCTCAATTGAATCCAATGAAAAATTTAACACCACTTTTATTGCTAGTTGCCTTATTCGCTTGCAAAACGACTCCATCATCGCAGGGACCAAGTGTAGAAGAGATTAGTGAACATACACTTGCCTTTAACACTGCTCTAGATAGTATATATGACTATCAGATTTC
>JBLHMK010000168.1:0-4002 GCA_047621945.1 Flavobacteriaceae bacterium | reverse complement strand
TAACAAAAACATGACCAACACTCGATCTAACACACCACTGAAAAAGGCTGGAATTGTGATTCTAAGATGAACTATTGAGATGCTTTTTAAAAAATTAAACCCTCCGTAGCTTATTGCCACAACAAGCGGCAACCAAAAGTACTTCTCCAGTTCAGGTGCCTCTGTGTATAGAGAGTATATGAAATCCTTATTAAAAAGATAAAGTAAGGAGGAAATTGGGATAAGTACAAACAACAACAAAGAAGAATAGGTAAATATTAATCCCGAGTCGTCTTTATCATTTTTGAATCTATGAAAATATCTTGTGATTACTTGGGGCGCGCCAATAATGAAGAAGGGAGTTAATAAAAGTCCTAGTTTTACTATAGTCTCTAATGTTCCAATTTCGCTAGTAGATAAAAACTTGGTGTACAAGAACAAACGAGATACAGCACCAATAGCAACACCAATTAGTCCAAGCAAGCTTGCTTTAATACTTTGTCTTGCTATAATTCCCATTACAGCTCCTTCTCTACGAGGTAATCATTCCTATCTGGTGCTGTTCGCACGATAAGTTCACCCAGAAACCCAGCTAAGAATAACTGCGTCCCTACGAGCATGGCAACAAGGGCTAAATAAAAGATTACATTATCAGTTACTAAAGATGGTTTAAGCCCTATCTGCCCAAAAACATACAAGGCTTTTTCAAGAAGTACCCAAAGCGTAAACACAAACCCTAAGATAAACATAAGTCCACCTAAGAAGCCAAATACATGCATAGGTCGCTTACCAAATCTTGTCATAAACAAGACTGACATTAAATCTAATGGGCCATTAATGAATCGTTCTAGGCCAAACTTAGTTACTCCAAACTTTCTAGCTTGGTGTTGAACTACTTTCTCTCCTATTTTATTGAAGCCCGCTTTCTTTGCCAATACCGGGATGTATCTATGCATATCTCCATAGACTTCAACACTTTTTACCACTTCTTTCCTGTAGGCTTTTAGGCCACAGTTCATGTCATGTAACTTAATACCTGACATCAAGCGAGTTACTCCGTTATATATTTTAGTAGGGATTGTTTTCGTTATTGGGTCATATCTTTTCTGTTTCCAACCACTTACTAAGTCAAACCCATCTTCGCTAATCATTCTATACATTTCAGGTAGCTCTTCTGGGCTATCCTGTAAATCGGCATCCATAGTCACCACTACATCACCTTTTGCGGCTTGAAAACCCATTTGTAAGGCAGCTGCTTTCCCATAATTTCTTTGAAATTTGATGGCTCGAACTTGACTATCTTCTTGAGCTAATTGTTCTATCACTTCCCAAGTTCGATCTTTACTTCCGTCATCTATAAAAATAATTTCAAAACTAAAACCATGTTCCTTCATGACCTTTAAAATCCATTGATGAAGTTCTGGTAAGCTTTCTTCCTCGTTATAGGACGGTATGACAATTGATAACTGCATAGCTTATTCTGCTAATTTTTCTTCGATAATTATTTCCTCTGGCTTATCCTTTCTCATGACTAAACTAGTTAATAAAGAAACTAAGGAACCAAAGAACAGAATACTTATCAAACTAGTGAAGAAGAAGAGGTAAGGCTTCATCATTTTTTTTGTTACTTCCAAGGCTTGCTTAATTTGCACATCCGACATTCCTTGTTCTTCCATACGAATTTCTGTATCTAAAAGTATTTCTTTAACTAATCCAGGATCAAGCACCTCCATAAAAAATACCGCCCAAATTGAGCTAATGATGCCATAAACCAGGGCAAGGAGAATTCCAAAACCCAGCAACTTTTTTAGACTAGCAAAGCCTCCTAATATTTTATCTCTAAACTCATAAGTCCCGGCTATAATTACACCAATCATTACGGCAAAACTTAGATAGTTTAACCAAGATGAACTTTCTAGATTAAGAATAAAAAAAAGTAATCCAAGTAGCGCTGACGAGACGCCTCCTATAAGGCCCCATTTAATCGCTGTTTGTCTTTTCGGATTCATGATATATTGGTTTTATTTCCCTTAATAACGCCGATAACAGCGCCCATTAATTCTTTACCCACAAAAGGATTGTTCTTCCCTTTAGAATGTATGTCCGTTACTTGAAACTTGCTCGTTCCATCCATTTGAAACACCGTATAATCTGCCTTTTCTCCAACAGCCAAACTTGGTCTATTTTGATTAAGCAATTCGTAGCCTTTCAAGAATTTATCAATTAATTGTTCTTCGTCCAATATTTCGCACGTCACTGTTCTCGAAGCTTGGAAGGTACAATCGATCGTACTCATTCCAAATTCCGCATTTTCAAACTCCACTTTTTTCTCATCGATATGTAAGGGTGTATGACCACTTGCAATAAGGTCGATGGTATTATCAGCTAAGCCTTTTAGTAAAGCTTGTACGTCTTCTTGCTCTCTTAAGTGCGGTTTAACCTTAAAATTTGTATCGTAACTAAGCACTTCTGAATCGTCAAACATTAAATTAGCCACATTGACACTGGCGCTAACATGTAATCCTTTCTTCTTCGCTTTTCGAATTAAGTCAACTGATTTCTTTGTTGAAATATTTGTGAAGTGCAAACGAGAATTAGTATGTTCTAGTAAATAGAGATCTCTTGAAACCATTAGCTCTTCCGCTAGTTTAGGTACCCCTTCCAATCCGAGTAAAGTACTATTCACCCCCTCATTCATCTGTCCTTTTAAGGAAATATCTTCGTTATCAGGATTGCTCATTACTAGCCCGTCAAACTTCTTTACATACCATAAAGCTCTTTCCATTAATCCCGCATCCAGAATAGCGTGGCTACCATCTGTGAAGGCTATTGCTCCATGTTGGTACATGTCATATATTTCGGCTATATCTTTCCCCTTCAAGCCTTGTGAAATAGCTCCTAAAGACAAGACATCAACCATCGATTGTTTCCCTGCTTGTTGGGCAAAAGCCAATTGCGTGCTATTATCCATTGGCGGAAAAGTATTCGGCATTAAACACAACTTAGAAAATCCAGCATTTTGAGCTGCCTTCAATCCTGATTTAAAATCTTCTCGATATTCCTGACCGGGTTCAAAGATGTGAAAGTTTGTATCCATCCATGCAGGAGAAATACCAACTCCTTGTTCTTGAACCACTTGGTATGCTTCTGATGGAGTAATACTTTTTGCGATTTCCTTAACAATACCTGATTCAATTAAAATATCCATTTTCTTCAAATGATACTTCGAAGTATTATCAAAAATTTTTACGGATTTCAGGAGTATTTTCATTCGTTAATTGGGTAAAAACCGAAGTAATAAAATTTCTATAGCTAAAAAAAGTAATGCTAAAATAAGACATAACTTCCAAAAGGACTTGCCATCTTCCATTTGTTTTACATTATCCTTAATAATCGCCAGGTTATTTTGGAGTATTTGAACATTTGAATTAGCAAAATTTTCTTTTAACTCATCTTCAGAATAGAAGGACAAATCCCCTTCACTCCTATTGTAGTTTAAGGCCACTTCTGCATAGTACTCATTGCTTATATCCTGTACTTTATAGATATCGCTACTAAGAGACATTCCTGGAACGGTCAATAATAAATTTCCATTTAGGATAGACTTTGCAGGAATAATTTCCATTTCATCTTTGACCAGCCTTAGTATACTTTCCTCATTACTTGGAAGTTCAGAAAGATAAATCTTAGTGCTTGCTTCAATGGGATAAGCAATGTCTACATTTTTAGCTCCTAAAATGGCCATACGGTAGCATATTGGGGCAAAAATAGCTTGCTGTGTGAAGTTGCTATAAGAATCACCTAATCCTGAACTGAGCACATAAAACTGTCCATTACCCACGGCAACAGAAGCTAAATAATTACTTCCGTCTGCAAATGACATGACCGACTCTTGAGAAAGTTGATTTTGCAAAACATAATATGATTTCAAATTCGGCAATGCTAATTGATTCGGCTTTTCCTCGAAAACATCGACCAAAAGATCATGATTAAAGTTGATTGCGTTTACATTTCGATTTTCCG
>JBLHMK010000167.1:0-4022 GCA_047621945.1 Flavobacteriaceae bacterium | reverse complement strand
AATCTTGTAAAGCTTTCTTTTTAAGAAACTCTTAATATGCCCATTTTAAATAGATGGCACCCCAAGTAAATCCTCCACCAAAAGCGGAAAGAACTATGTTGTCACCTTTTTTAAGTTTGTCTTCCCACTCCCATAAACATAATGGAATTGTTCCAGAGGTAGTGTTACCGAATTTTTCGATATTGACCATTACTTTCTCTTTACCTAGACCCATTCTATTTGCTGTAGCATCAATGATTCTTAAGTTTGCTTGATGAGGAACTAACCAGTCTACATCATCTCCAGTAAGATTATTACGCTCCATAATATCTGCAGAAACACCTGCCATATTAGTTACCGCATGCTTGAAAACAGTTTTTCCTTCTTGATATACGTATTGTTCATCAGATCCAACATTCTCTGCAGTTATAGGGTCAAAAGAACCTCCTACTTTTTGAATTAAGAATTCTCTACCAGATCCATCAACTTTCATAATAGCATCTTGAATACCTAATCCTTCTGTGTTTGGTTCCAATAAAACGCCTCCAAATCCATCACCAAAGATGATACAAGTAGCTCTATCTTTGTAGTTAATTATACTTGACATAATATCTCCGCCAATCACAATTACTTTTTTTGCAAATCCTGTTTCGATGAATTGCTGCCCAGTTGTTAAAGAGAAAAGGAAGCCTGAACAAGCTGCACTTATATCATAACCCCAAGCATTTTTTGCTCCTGATTTGTCACAAATTATATTGGATGCACTTGGGAATTTGTAGTCACCAGTTATTGTGCCTACAATTACCATATCTATTTCAAGAGGATCAATCCCTCTTTTTTCACAGATGGTAGTAACAATTTGAGCCCCAAAATCTGAAAAAGCTTCGCCTTCTGAAACGATTCTTCTTTCACTGATTCCAGTTCTTGACCTGATCCACTCATCATTAGTGTCCACTAACTTTTCTAGATCTTTATTGGTTAGTTTCTTTTTAGGAACTTCACCATGTACTGCCGTTATTGCAGCTGTGATTTTACTCATTTAAAAGCGGTTTTAATTTTACCTGGCAAGTCTGCCTTGGCAATATCGCGGCTCAAAAGTAACATATTTTTAATTGCTCTAGGCGATGAAATACCGTGACCAATCAACACGTTACCGTTAACACCCAAAATTGGAGTGCCTCCGTATAATTCGTAGTTGAATCTTTCAAAATATTCATCAATTAATCCTCTTTTAGCAATGATTTCATAAAAAGCTTCTGCTTCCTTTAAAACCACGTTACCAGTAAACCCGTCACAAACTATTACGTCTGCTTCTGCACCAAATAGGTGTCTTCCTTCAACATTTCCCACGAAGTTGAAATCACTCGTTTCTTTCATTAGTTTGTTAGTTGCTTGAGCTAATAAACTACCTTTTTCGTCTTCTTCGCCAATGTTTAGCAGTCCGACTTTAGGGTTTTTAATATTATATACATGTTCTGCAAATAAGCTTCCCAATATTCCAAATTGATATAGAACATCAGGTTTACAATCTGCATTAACACCTACATCTAGAATTACACCCATTCCACCATCTTCTTTTGGTAATATTGAGGTGATGCAGGGTCTGTATATTCCGGTAATTGGCTTGATAGAATGCATTGCTCCGACCAACATTGCTCCAGAGTTACCGGCACTTGAAAATGCACTTAATTCTCCTTTTGCTAAATAATGAAAACCAACTGAAATACTTGAATACGGTTTTCTTTTTAAAGCTTTGACAGGGTGTTCGTCCATATCAACTGTGTCTGGCGCGTGGATGTATTCAAACGATTGAACATTTCCTCCAAACTCATCCACTTTAGCTTTTGCAATGTTTTCGTCTCCAATGAGAACAATACTATTCCCGTCTCCAATTTCCTTCAATGCAGCTATAGCTCCTTGAATAGTTGCATTAGGTGCAAAATCTCCTCCTGATATGTCTAATCCTATTTTCATTTCTGAATCTAAAAAAGATGAACAAGCTGATAGCCTGTCATCGCAATAAGTAGCGCAAATTACTAAGAATATCCTAATTTCAAAAGCGATGTGAATAAGTTGCTCCTTGAATGCATGTAACTTATCTTTCTTCTCCTATTAATAAGCTCTTTCGTTTCTTCCTTCCATATAGTTTATGAAAGCCTTGTTTACAACCTTGTTTCCACCAGGCGTAGGGTAGTTGCCACTGAAATACCAGTCTCCTGTATGGTTAGGACAAGCTTGGTGCAATTCCTCAATACTTTGGAAAATGATTTTCACATCACAATTAATATCATCGTGTCTAAGTAAGACAGAAACTCTGTCAGAAATTTCTTCTTCACTAAAAGGTGCGTAAACTTCTTTGACTAAGTTTTTAACTTGCTCTTTAGGAAGGTTTACTTGTTCTTTACATCTTCTGTATGTTTCGTTTAATTGCGCTTCCATTCCTCTTTCCTTGATTAGGCTTATAGCGGCTTGGAAAGCAATAAAATCTCCCATTTTAGCCATGTCAATTCCATAGCAGTCTGGGTATCTAATTTGTGGAGCACTAGACACTACTACTATTGATTTTGGCTCAAGTCGATCTAATATCCTCAATACACTTTGTTTCAATGTAGTTCCTCTTACAATTGAATCATCCAAAATTACAATGTTATCTTCTTTACGTTTTAACGACCCATAAGTGATGTCATAAACGTGTGCCACCATATCGTCTCTAGCGTCATCTTGAGTAATGAATGTTCTAAGCTTAGCATCTTTGACCATGAGTTTTTCCAAACGAGTTCTGATAGAAAGAATTTCTATGATCTTCTCTTTAGGAGCATTCACCTCAAGCTCATCTAATTTTCTAGCTTTAACGGTGTCTAGATAGTTTTCTGTAGCCTTGAGCATTCCGTAAAATGCCGTTTCTGCCGTATTAGGGATGAATGAGAAAACTGTGTTTTTTAAGTCGTAATCTATTGCTTCCAAAACTTTAGGAGTCACTAGTCTTCCTAGTTCTAGTCTTTCTTGATAGATGTCTTTGTCTGTACCTCTCGAAAAATAAATTCTTTCAAATGAACATTGAGCAATCTTCTCTTGCTTCCTAACCTCTTGTTCAGATGTTGTTCCGTCTTTTTTGATAATTAATGCCTTACCAGGAGTTACTTCTTTAATCTCTTCCCACTTTAGGTTAAAAGCCGTTTGAAGAACAGGTCTTTCTGATGCTACAGCAATATATTCATCATTTTCAAACCAAAATGCGGGTCTGATTCCACTTGGATCTCTTAATACAAATGCATCTCCATGGCCAATTAGTCCGGCCATTGCATATCCACCATCCCAGTCTATGGCAGATTGTTGGAGTATTGACTGTATGTCTAATTCATTTGCGATCTTTTCAGAAATTTGCTGATAAGAATATCCTTGAGCTTTGTATTTGTCAAAAATACGCTGATTCTCTTCATCTAAATAATGACCAATCTTTTCTAAGATCGTAACCGTATCAGACTTTTCTTTTGGATGTTGTCCTATGTCCACTAGTATATTAAATAACTCGTCCACATTGGTCATGTTAAAGTTACCAGCCACCACCAAGTTTCTGGTCATCCAGTTGTTTTGTCTTAAGAAGGGGTGACAGTTTTCAACCTTATTTTTACCATAGGTTCCGTATCTCAGGTGTCCTAAAAACAATTCACCTGTAAAAGCTACATTTTGTTTGAGCCATTCTGGGTCATTTAGTTTCTCTGGATCATCTTGTCCCAGTTCAATAAATCGTTTATTGATGTAATTGAACAAATCCTGAATAGGTTTTTGATCTACAGATCGGTGCCTGCTAATATAGCGCTGACCTGGCTCCATATCAAGCTTGATGTTAGCTAATCCAGCACCGTCTTGCCCTCTGTTGTGTTGTTTTTCCATCAACAGGTGCATTTTGTTTAATGCCCATAATGGACCGTATTTTTCTTGGAAATAACTCAGCGGTTTCTTCAGTCTCAGAAGAGCTATACCGCACTCGTGTTGGATTGCATCACTCATTCTGCGAAATTACAAATTCTATAGCAAGTAAT
>JBLHMK010000166.1:0-4032 GCA_047621945.1 Flavobacteriaceae bacterium | reverse complement strand
ATAGCTAGAATTCTTGCCAATCAAAGTGAGGCCCATTTCTTTCAACTTAGTGCTATTGATAGTTCGGTTAAAGAAGTTAGAAGTATTTTAGAAACTGCACGAAAATTACCGAGAACAGTTCTCTTCATTGATGAAATTCATCGCTTTAATAAAGCACAACAAGATTCTTTACTAAAAGCAGTAGAGGATGGAACAATCACCTTGATCGGAGCTACTACTGAAAACCCTTCTTTTGAAGTCATAAGTGCATTGCTATCAAGGTGTCAAGTGTTTGTTTTGGAGCACCTAACAAAAGAAAATTTGGATGCCTTGTTGAAAGATGTCTTAGTTCGAGACGAGCAGCTGATGGACTTAAAAGTGGAGCTAGTAGAAACAGATACGCTAATTGCCTATAGTGGAGGAGATGCTAGAAAACTATTGAACTTACTAGACATGTTTGTTCAACAAGCGAATCTTGAGAAAAAAATTGTGGTAAACAATCAGCTGGTTAAAGAAGCTTTATCTGAGTATGCTTCTATATATGATAAAAATGGCGAGCAACATTATGATACCATTTCAGCTTTTATAAAATCTATAAGAGGAAGCGACCCCAACGCAGCGCTATACTACTTAGCAAAAATGACTGTGGCTGGTGAAGACCCAAAATTTATTGCCAGAAGATTATTAATATTAGCAAGTGAGGATATTGGGAATGCCAATCCAAATGCCTTGTTACTTGCAACTAATTGCTTTCAAGCTGTTAACGTTATAGGCTATCCAGAATGTGAATTAATACTTTCTCAAACTGTAGTTTATTTAGCTACTAGCGTTAAAAGCAATGCAAGTTATTTAGCAATTAAGCATGCGAAGCAACTGGTGAAAAAGTATCCAAATGCTGCCATTCCTTTACATTTACGAAACGCGCCAACCAAGCTAATGAAAGAACTAAATTATGGCAGTGAATATAAGTATGCTCATGATTTTGAAGATAATTTTGCCCATCAAGAATTTATGCCTAAAGAGTTAGTGGATCAGCGTATATATACTCCAGGAGAAAACCCACGAGAAATTCAACAAAAGGAGTTTTTGAAAAAACGTTGGAAGGAGAAATACGGATACTAAAATCAAATCTCGACTAAAGCCATTTTTTTATAAAAATTAATAGCTATTCTCTTAATTTTACACGGCAATGAAAATCAAATACATCGATATTATTGATCAAACATTTAATTTTCCTCAAGAGGAATTTAAATTGGATGAGGATACAGACAATGTTCTTTTTCATGATGTTCCATTAATGGAGCTTATTGAAGAGCATGGTACGCCATTGAAAATTTCATATCTACCTAAGATTTCTCAACAAATTAATAAGGCAAAGAATTACTTTGAACGAGCTTTTATTTTAAATGATTACAAAGGAAAATACCATTATTCTTATTGTACTAAAAGTTCACATTTCTCTTTCGTGCTTCGCGAAGCTTTAAAAAACGATATTCATATTGAAACATCATCAACTTTTGATATTAATATCATTCAAAAAATGCATGAAGAAGGACTGTTCCCAAAAGACAGATACGTGATATGTAATGGGTATAAAATGCCTAGTTATATCAATAAAATTGCTGAATTAGTGAATGGGGGGTTTGAGAATGTACTACCAATTTTTGATAATTATACAGAGGTAGATTTACTTAGTGACAAACTTGAAGAGGAAACTTATTGCGGAATTAGAATAGCAAGTGAAGAGGAACCCAAGTTTGAATTTTATACATCCAGATTAGGTGTTGGCTTTAAGGATGTTGTTCCTTTGTTCAATGAAAAATTGAAAAATAATGACAAGCTGAAATTGAAGATGCTTCACTTTTTTATTAATACAGGTATCAAAGATACTTCCTACTATTGGAGTGAATTATTAAAAGTAGTCAAAGCGTATTGCGAATTGAAAAAGATTTGTCCAAGCTTGTCGGCCCTGAACATAGGGGGAGGACTTCCCATTAAAAAGTCACTCTCTTTTGATTACAATTACGAATACATGATTGAAGAGATTGTACGGCAAATCAAAATGTATTGTAATAAAGAGGGCGTAGAAGAACCCGATATTTTTACTGAATTTGGAAGCTATACAGTTGGAGAAAGTGGTGCTTTATTATTGAAAATTGTAGATCAAAAGAAACAAAATGATCGAGAAAAGTGGAACATGATTGATAGTTCCTTTATGACGAACTTACCGGATGCATGGGCCTTAAGCCAAAAGTTTGTTTTACTCGCTATCAATAATTGGCATGATGAATATGAGCGGATATTGTTGGGCGGACTTACTTGCGACAGCGACGATTATTATAATTCAGAGGCACACTCAAATGCAATTTATCTTCCTAAGTTTTCAAGGAAAAAGCCTCAATATATTGGGTTCTTTCATACGGGTGCTTATCAAGAATCTATAGGGGGCTTTGGTGGGATTCATCATTGTTTAATTCCTCAACCTAAGCACTTAATATTGGATAGAGATAAAATGGGAAATTTAACTCAAGAGGTTTTTTCAGAAGAACAAACAGCCGAATCAATGATTAAACTATTGGGGTACTAAAATTATGGAAGATTTTGACTACGAATTATTTGTCTCAAATTATAAGCAAATAAATACATTCATGCGGGAAA
The DNA here is from genome assembly GCA_047621945.1 of Flavobacteriaceae bacterium. Classification (GTDB taxonomy): domain Bacteria; phylum Bacteroidota; class Bacteroidia; order Chitinophagales; family UBA8649; genus JAFMKE01. The sequence continues at coordinate 1,395 of JBLHMK010000166.1, read as the reverse complement.
ATGGTATAGAACATCATATACTAGCTGAGGGTGAAACAGAAACCACCATGACTATTCTAGATAAACACTTAAGTTCACCCGGGGTTGCTCATGGTGGAGCAATGGCGGGTTATATGGATAGCGTGCTGGGCTTTTGTTCTTTATCCGCTGCAATCGCTGAAGGGAATTTGGTGAGTACGGTAGAATTCAAATTGAATTATTTTAAACCAATTTTTAAGGGCGATAAACTTATAGGGAAAGGCAAGGTTCTAAGAAAGGGGAAAAGCATTGTTGTTTCAATTGCAGAAATATATCGCGGCGATGAAATGGTCGCTCACGGACAGGGGACCTTCAACGTATATCCACTCGCGAAAAGAGCAGGAAATTTGATGCCTGCATAGTTTTATTAATTACAAAATACATACACATGAATTATATCAAATCATATTTAGCAGACAATCAGCAACGATTTATAGAAGAGTTGTTAGACCTATTAAGAATCCCCTCAGTAAGTGCGGATAAATCTTTTGCCAAGGATGTGCATGAAGCAGCAGCATTTGTGGCAGCTAAGTTAACAGCAGCGGGCGCAGATAAAGTCGAGATATGCCAAACTGCCGGTTACCCTGTTATTTATGGAGAAAAAATAATTGACAGTTCTTTACCTACAGTTCTAGTTTATGGCCACTATGATGTACAACCCGCAGACCCCATCGAGTTATGGACTTCACCTCCTTTTGAACCTGAAATTCGTGATGGGAAAATTTATGCACGAGGAGCGTGCGATGATAAGGGACAAATGTATATGCACCTGAAAGCATTTGAAATGATGATGCAGAATGGAGGGGTACCCTGTAATGTGAAATTCATGATAGAGGGTGAAGAGGAAGTGGGCTCAGATAATTTGGAAACTTTTGTAAGAGCAAATACAGCTAGATTAGCTTGTGATGTGGTCTTAATTTCAGATACTGGCCTGATTAGTTTAGACAATCCATCAATTACTTCAGGACTAAGAGGCTTGAGCTATGTTGAAGTTGAGGTAACAGGTCCCAATAGAGATTTACATTCAGGTATTTATGGAGGTGCTGTGGCAAATCCAATAAATATTCTATCTCAAATGATCGCTTCTCTGCAAGATGAAAAAGGAAGAATTACTATACCAGGATTTTATGATAATGTAGATGAGGTAAGTGCAGAGGAAAGGGCCTTGATGGCCTCTGCTCCGTTTAGTTTAGACGACTACAAAGCTCATTTAGACATAGAGGATGTGAAAGGCGAAGAGGGTTATTCTACACTAGAAAGAACTTCTATTCGACCGACCTTAGACGTGAATGGAATTTGGGGTGGTTACATTGGGGAAGGAGCTAAAACAGTTTTACCTTCAAAAGCCTATGCCAAAATTTCTATGCGCTTAGTACC
>JBLHMK010000165.1:0-4099 GCA_047621945.1 Flavobacteriaceae bacterium | reverse complement strand
AAATTGGAGAAAAAGAATGCAAAAAGCGATAAAGCTGCCCTAATTTTCACTTTGTACTTGAGCTAAACAGCCTCGACTTTCTTCACTTTTGTAAACCACAAATTTAGCAACACTCCGAGGACCACTAGGGCTATTCCTAATATGGTTGTCCACCCATAGTCCTCCTTAAAGAATACATAGCCAATAATAATGGCATAAACTATGGTCAAGTAACGTACAATACTAACCTTCCCTACTTCCTCCATTTGAAGTGCCTTAGTCATATTTACTTGAGCGATTTGAGTAGAAATACCAATTCCAATGAGAATAATTAGCTCTACCCATGTAGGCTGAACCCATTTAAAATAAGTCAATAAACCGGCAATAGGCAAAGCGACTACTGGAAAGTAAAACACTACAACTAATGGATGATCAGTATCCTTCAGTTTTCTTATCATGTTATAGGCCAGTGCTGAAATAAAAGCTGCTAGAATTGCTAGTAAGAAATATAAAATAGGCATGTCAGGGTTAAAGCCTTTAATAATAGCAACCCCAGCAAATGATATAGCAAAGAATATCCATTGCGGCAAAGCCACCCTTTCTTTTAAAATAAAAATAGCTAGAATAATAGTGAATATCGGAGACAGCTGCATAATAGTTACTGCAGATGCAAATGGCATTTTTTGAAGGCAAAGAAAATATAAAGACAAAGCGATTACCCCGAAGAGTCCTCTTAAAAACAGTATTGGTTTATTGTTTCCTAAAAAAGAAATCCCTAATTGCTTAATCATAACCGCACTGATAACAAGGGTAACTAAACTTCGAAAGAAAACTATTTCGATTGCAGGAATATTGTCGAGGTATTTCACCCCAATATTCATTAAGGAAAAGAAAATACCAGCAACAAGCATGTGCTTGATACCTTTAGATAGCATTATCTATTTTTTAGTCAAATGAGCGACAAGCCCACCCAAAATTTTACGGGTGTCGTCACTCCACCAATGGCCTAAAATTTCAGCTTTCAAATCCTCATCAAAATGAGAAAAATGTGCTAACAAAGGCTGGCGCATATTTAATTTACTATACTGCCAAGTTCTTTTATTCAAACTCAAATACTTTTCAAGTTGCTCCAATGCAGTAGCTAGAACTTGATCTTCTGGCACACTCACGTCTACCAAGCCAGTATCTAGCGCTTCATTGATAGCCAACAATTTTCCTTCAAGGATAAATTGCATCGCCAATTTCGACCCGATAACACTTTCATATAAATGATAAATGAACTTAGGCATGACAATACCTACAGGAACTTCATTAAGTCCAATTCGATATTTGCCATCAGCCATTATTCTATAATCACAGCATAAGGCTAGCACGCAACCACCTGCAGGCGAATGTCCTGTGATAGATGCAACTAGAGGCTTAGGAAAAGAAATCATCGTTTTAATCGCATTAAATAAAGATTCAAACAACTCAGCTACTTGATCATTATCATAAGCATACAATTCAATTACATCTAGACCTGCTGAAAAGAAACGCTCTTTTCCAGTTAAGACCGCACCATCAATACTATCGTCTTTAGCTAAACCTTGAAAACAGGTATTCAATTCCTGCAACATTTCAATATTGATTGGATTTGCACTCCCTCTATCTAATTGAACAATAGCGTAATTGTTCTCTTTTGTTACTTGAATAGTATTCATTTTTAAATCCAACTTGTACCCATGTTTCTAAACGGCCATGGGATGGTTACAAATATAATAATAAGGGCAATAAGGAAAAAAGTGAAAGTTGTTTTATGCTTAGCTAAATCATCAGTCAATTTCTTAGACTTTATTCTTCCAATAGTAATTAAAGCAATAGCAACTAGCATTCCAAATATATGCTCGATACCATAGAATCTATGCGCACTACTTGCCATCATTTCACCCATACCTAAAGACCAAGCGCCCTTTACAATAGGACTAATAGCGTAAAGCACTATTCCAATCAACAACTGCGTATGTGCAAATATGAAAGTATATAAGCTTAGCTTATTGTCCATAATAGCATAAGGCTTTTTCCCTCGCATTTTCAGAAATGCATTAACGGTTGTCCAAACTAAAAATATCAGTAAAACATAGCGTAACAAGCTATGCGTATGTTGCAATCCAGTTAACATCTTGTCTTAATTTAAAATTTAAAATGGTAAATCGTCTAAATCTTCTCTTGCATCTACATTATTATTTACTGGTGCAGCAGGTGCAGCTTCTTGATTGAAGTTTTGTTCCTGAGCAGGAGGAGCTTGAGACATTCCTGAATCGCCTTCAATTTTCCAAGCATTCAAATTTGTGAAATACTTTTCTTGCCATTCTCTTCCTCTTAAATCAAAGTGAACTTTCAATGCATCCCCTTCTTTAAAGCTATCTACAATTGCACATCTATCTTGTGTCAATTGAAATTTTACAAATTGCGGATATTCTCCAGCAGTTTCAATCACGAATTCACGCGCCTTGAAAGACTCTGTTTTTTGCTCCGTTTCAAATACTTTGTGCAATTTTCCTGTTATATCTAATGCCATTATTTATAGTTTTGTGCAAAGTTATCAGTTAATGCAATAATATTCAATCCTATTTAGATTGTTTATGCACATTTGTTACGTATTTTTGCGCTTTAATGAAAAAAATCGAACTCAATCACCCCATATTTCAAAAAGTTAAAGAAGCAGCCGCTATCCTTCAACTTGACACCTATGTAGTAGGTGGATTTGTTCGAGACCAAATCCTTGGTCGCGAATCCAAGGACATAGACTTTGTTTGTGTTGGAAGTGGTATCGAGTTGGCTCACCAAGTAGCTGCTCTTATTTCTCCTAAGTTAAAGGTAAACTTCTTTAAGAATTACGGAACCGCACAATTCGTATGGGAAGGCTGGGAATTAGAATTTGTAGGGGCTCGAAAAGAATCCTACAGAAAAGATTCTAGAAACCCATTAGTGGAGGAAGGTACTTTAAGCGATGATCAAAATAGAAGAGATTTTACGGTTAATGCATTAGCTGCTTCAGTAAACGAAGAAGACTTTGGTCAAGTAATCGATCCTTTTACTGGATTAGAAGATTTGGAAAAGGGAATTTTGCAAACACCACTTAACCCAGATATCACTTTTTCTGATGACCCATTGCGTATGCTCCGGGCTATTCGTTTTGCAACACAATTGAATTTCACTATTGCTGATGACACTTTTGAAGCGATCAAGCGTAATGCCCATCGGATAGAGATCATCTCTCAAGAAAGAATTACAACGGAACTCAACAAAATCATATTGGCTAAAACTCCTTCTCTAGGTTTTAAGCTTTTAGATGAAGTGGGTTTACTCCCATTCATCTTTAAGGAGTTAAGTGACTTGAAGGGAGTTGACTATGTTAAAAAACAAGGACATAAAGATAATTTTTACCATACCCTGCAAGTTCTAGATAACTTAAGTCAAAATACTGACGACCTCTGGTTAAGATGGTCCGCTATCCTGCATGACATTGGCAAACCCAAGTCGAAGCGATTTGAAGAAGGGAACGGATGGACTTTTCACGGCCACGAAGTGATTGGCGAGCGCATGACCAAGACTATATTTAAATATATGCGTCTGCCTCTAAACCAAGAATTGAAATACGTTCAGAAACTAGTAAGAATGCACTTGCGCCCCATTCCCATAGCTCGTGATGAGATTTCAGACTCTGCTATTCGTCGTTTACTATTCGATGCTGGAGATGACATTGATGACCTCATGTTATTATGCGAAGCTGACATTACTTCTAAGAACGAAGAAAAAGTGAAGCGGATTCTGAAAAATTTCCGGACCGTTAGAGTTAAGCTTAAGGAAATTGAAGAGAAGGATCATATCCGAAATTTCGAACCGCCAGTTAGTGGGGAGTTAATCATGGAGACTTTTGGATTGAAGCCATGCCGAGAAGTTGGGGTAATAAAAAATCAAATTAAAGAAGCCATACTTGAAGGTGAGATAATCAATAATATAGAGGAGGCCAAAGTGCTGATGCTTAAATTGGGTAAAGACTTAGGCTTGAAAACAAAGTGAAATGGATTTAAAAGAATACAAGATCGAACGCTTGCAAGAGCTAAAAGCACTCTTAAAC
>JBLHMK010000164.1:0-4259 GCA_047621945.1 Flavobacteriaceae bacterium | reverse complement strand
ACGAGGTATTTCTCATGGATGAAACAGAAGTGACGCTCATAGCTTTCCAAGAATTTATTAATCAAACAAATTATCAAACCGTTCCTGAACTATATATTGTTCTATCAAATGGTTTTGATAGTTTGGAATTGAAACCAGGATCAATGGTTTTTAATGGTGAATTAAGTAATTGGTGGGAGTACAAAGAAAATTTGAATTGGTCTAATAGTAGAAGCCAAGATGAAGCAAGAAATCTACATCCAGTTAATCATATTTCATGGTATGATGCTTTGGCATATTGTTCATGCCAAGGTAAACGACTGCCAACGGAACATGAGTGGGAGATGGCCGCAGGGGAGCGATTTGAATTGAATTATAAATTGGGTTCAACTCTAGCAAACCTATGGCAAGGAGTATTCCCTATTAAGAATCTTAACTTAGATGAATATCTATTAACTGCACCGGTAAAGAGTTTTCCGGAAAATGAATGCGGCTTATATGATATGCAAGGGAATGTATGGGAATGGACTAGTTCGAACTCTTCAGTTAATGGATCACTTGAGTATATTATTAAAGGAGGCTCTTATCTGTGTGAAGATGTTTATTGTAGTGGGTTTAGATCCAATACTAAAATGTTGACCAGCCCAGATTCTTCTTTCGAACATGTAGGTTTTCGTTGTGTAAAAGATTCAGAATGAAACACCGACATTTCAAATTCCATAAACCTTATAATTGTCTAAGTCAGTTTATTTACGAGGGTAAACGCAAGGGGAGTAAGCATTTACTTGGAGAGTATTTTGATTATCCTCCTGGAACGATGGCTATTGGCCGTCTGGACGAGAATTCGGAGGGATTGTTACTCTTAACTACAGACGGTAAAGTAAGCGAAAGCGTTCGCAGTAAAAGTGTAGAGAAAGAATACTATGTGCAAGTTCAAGGGGAAATTACCCCAGCGGCTATCGAGCAGATTAGGGCTGGAGTTGAAATTGGGTTTGAGGGTAAAAAATACTTAACCTTGCCATGTGAGGTCAATGAAATTGATTGTCCAATCCATTTGCCTCTTGAAGATAGGCGGGTTAGAAATGAAGACCATGGACCTAGTTCATGGGTCTCTATTACTCTCCGGGAGGGGAAATTTAGACAGGTGAGAAAAATGACTTATGCAGTAGGTTACCCTACACTTCGCTTAGTCCGATATCGGATTGATACGATTACTTTGGATCTCCCTGTAAGGGAGGTTAAGGAATTGCTTAATCTTAGCAACTAATCAGGAACTAGGAAAAGCTGCACTATCTCGGTCTTTTTAGCTTATCTTTGCAGCCAATTATGGAAACAGTAGCAATAGTTGGTAGACCCAATGTAGGCAAGTCAACACTTTTTAATAGATTAACTGGTCAGCGCACGTCAATTGTGGATGATCAAAGCGGCGTAACTCGTGATAGAGTTTATGGTGAATCAGAATGGGGAGGGATACAATTTAATTTAATTGATACCGGTGGGTTTGTGCCTAACTCAGATGATGTTTTTGAAACCGCTATTCGAGAACAGGTTAGGATAGCCATGGACGAAGCCAGTGTTATACTCTTTGTGGTAGACGTTACTACGGGAATTACTTTCTTGGATGATGAGATAGCCATGATGCTAAGAAAGACCGATAAGAAGGCTTTATTAGTTGTAAATAAGGTAGATAATCACCAAAGGTTGTTAGATAGCAATGAATTCTACTCATTGGGTTTTGAACAATTACTTCCTTTGTCTTCTATCAACGGTAGTGGTACCGGTGAATTGATGGATTCGATTATTGAGGACATGGAGAAAATTGATGAGAACTATGTGGATGACGACATCCCTAAAATTGCCATCATTGGACAACCAAATGCTGGGAAATCTTCAATTATAAATGTCTTTTTAGGCGAGGACCGAAATGTTGTTACAGATATTGCTGGAACTACACGTGATTCAATTCATACACGATTCAATAAGTTTAATAAGGATATCATCTTAATTGATACTGCTGGGATTAGAAAGAAATCTAAGGTTCATGAAAATCTTGAGTTTTATTCTGTTATACGTGCCATTAAAGCCTTAGATGAGGCCGATGTTTGCGTGCTAATGATTGATGCCTTCAACGGGGTAACGGCGCAGGATATAACTATTTTTGCTCTTGCCGCCAGGAAGAAAAGAGGAATTGTAATCGCTGTCAATAAATGGGATTTAGTGCCTAATAAAACAACGAATACGGTGAAAGATTACGAAGACATGATTCGCGATCGAATTGCTCCTTTTAGAGATGTTCCAATTGTATTTATCTCTGTAACGGAAAAACAAAGAGTTTTAAAAGTGTTAGACTATGCACTAGATGTATATGAAAACAAGAAACGAAAAATTTCAACTTCGAAGTTGAACGACCACATGCTTAAGGTTATTGAGAGAAATCAACCTCCAGTAGTAAAGGGGAAAAGTATCAGTATCAAGTTTGTAACACAATTACCCTCAACAACTCCTTCGTTTGCATTCTTCTGTAGTAATCCGAAGTATATTCGAGATGCGTACAAGAACTTCTTAGAAAATCAGATTAGAATCAAGTATAATTTCACGGGAGTGCCGATAAATATATTTTTCAGAGAAAAATAAAATGATTCCAAAAAAATGATTCTAAAAAATATTGGTTATATTCACAGCTGACTTTAATTAAACAAAACACTTAAAAACAAATTACAATGAAAAAATTATCTTTTTTATTAATTGCTGCCGGATTATTAATGTTCTCTTGTAAGCAAGCTGCTGAATCAACTGAAGAAATGGTTGATGGTGCAACAGAAATGGTTGAAGACGGTGCTGATGCAACTGTTGAAGGAGCTGAAGGTGCTGTAGAAGGTGCTGAAGGAATGGCTGAAGGTGCTGTAGAAGGTGCTGAAGGATTAGTTGACGAAGCTGGTGAAGCTTTAGAGAATGCAGCTGAAGCAGTTGTAGAAGGTGCTGAAGGTGCTGTTGAAGCAACTGAAGAAGCCGCTGAAGGTGCTGTTGACGAAGTAAAATAAATGGCTAAATAAGAAAGTCGTTTTTCAACAAATAAAAAAAAGGGGACAATTTATTGTCCCCTTTTTTTATTATAAATATTTAAGAAAGTTCCAAAATTTCCGATCGGCTAAATAATTAGTTTTTTTCTCATTTTGGTAGGCCTCCCGTTCAAAGGATATATGCCTATAGGCTACATAATGACTTCTAAACTGGATACATCGTATGAGATATTCAATTCCATACCATATGTAAAAAGGGATGACTAGCATCTCTATTTGTTGCCGAAGATGTATTCTTTCATGATTAACTAGCACCTGGTTTTGTTGAGCCTCTTCACTTTTAAACAAAATAAAGGGATATAAGGCCATGGCCGTGGCAAAATTCGCAGTAATGAATTTTAATAATCGAGGCGCTATAATAAAAAACCGTTTCATTCTTTGTCGATATACGCTGGAAAGGCTTTCAAAATAATTACTTTCCCATTCAATGCATGCCAAGCATGGGTGAAATCTCCATTACTAATACAGAAAAATGGCACTCCAAATTTCAGGTTATAATCTAAGCATTGTTTAAGCACTTTTTCATTTAAAGGTTCAGATTGAGCTTTACATTCGATTAAGAGAAATGGCTTGGTTTCTCTGTCAAAGACCAATAAATCGAATCTTTTTTTCAAGCCATTCAAGTTGAATTCTTTTTCAACAGCAATTTTACTTCTTGGATATCTGAGATCCTCAATCAAATAATGAATAAAATTTTGCCTAACCCATTCCTCCGGCGTTAATATTACATTTTTCTTCCTAACTTCGTCAAATATGAAGATTTGATCATCTTGTCTGTGAATTTTAAAATCATATTTACGGAAGGAAATGTTCATCTACAACGCTAAATTAATGGATTATGAAGACAAAACAAGAAATAGTTGAGAATTGGTTGCCCAGGTACACGGGTGTTGCTTTAGAAGATTTTGGTCAATATATATTGCTTACCAATTTCTCTAATTACGTAGTTAAGTTTGCTGAATGGCATAATGTTGAAGTAATTGGTAAAGGAAAGCCTATGCAATCAGCAACTGCTGAGGGAATTACTATTATCAATTTTGGGATGGGAAGTCCAAATGCAGCCACTGTGATAGATTGTCTTTCAGCGATTAAACCGAAAGGAGTTCTATTCTTAGGGAAATGTGGTGGGCTTAAAAAGAAAAATGAGCTGGGTGATTTTGTGCTTCCTATTGCCGCTATTCGTGGTGAAGGAACAAGTGA
>JBLHMK010000163.1:0-4282 GCA_047621945.1 Flavobacteriaceae bacterium | reverse complement strand
ATGAATGAGGCAATTATTGCCATAGAGAATTACATCCACCTAGGCATGGCTAAGGCCATGGAATTAACAAATTAAACTTTTATACAATAATTATTAGTTGTAAATTAGATGTCATTACAATAATCCTATTATTTGATTAAAACTATTACAATGAAAGCAAAATTATTAGCACTATTATTCATAGCAAGTCTAGCTTTTCCTGCAATTGCTCAGGATTTAGTTATTGAGAACGTTTCCACGAAAATGAAGAAATTCAGAGGTGTTGGGAATATGGAAGGAAAAGGTCATTCGCTATTCATCGTTGATGAGAAAAGTAGCAAAGGCATGAAATTGTTTAAGTTTTATATGTGGGATTACCAGTTGAACGAAATTGCAAATACTAAGATAGAATTAGAGAAAAAAAGTTTCTTGATTGATGAAACTGCTCACGCAGAAAACAATCTTTTAGTATTTTATGATAAGAAAAGAAACAATGTTAGAGCACTTTCATTAGACAATCAAGGTGAGATCATCGCAGATATAACCGAAGATGGAATCAAAACAAGATTTTTAGTTATTGAGGATATGTTTCCTAGCTATTACCCTTCTGGTACCGACGGATTCTTGGGAGTTGTTCCTGACAAGGAGCCAAAGTTTGGTTTCCATTTAACTCGTTATGATAACATGCTTAAAACTATCTGGTCTTCAGATTATTTCCCAAACAAAGGATATTCTGTTGTAATGGATGCAATTAGCGACGAGAACAAAATGGTATTACTCAAGTATGGGGCAAAATCTAAGATGTCTAAAAAATACGATGTTGACATCACTGCTTTTGACAACAAAACTGGAAAAGAGCTTTGGACTTTCGATTTAAACCTAGGTGATAAGACACTCTACCCAACAGAGATTACAATTACAGATGGTGGAAACATTGCTGTAGCAGGTATGTACTTTGATGGGGACAAAGTAAAGGGCCCAAATTCTGATGGCATCTTCTTTGTACACCTTTCAGCTGATGGTACAGAGCTAGCAAATACTTCACAAGCCTGGACAGGTGAATTACAAAGATTCTTAAAAGATTCTAAAAACAGTATTACAATGGGTAAGCCAAAAGTAGTGTTTGAAGATATCTTATATGATGAAGGTAAAAAAGAATTTAAAGTTATTGGTGAAATTTATACCATTGGTACCATGGGAAAAGTGTTAAACATGTTAAACAATGATCCTGATGCTGAAACTAAAGTGAGCATTGAAGATTTAGTTGTTTTTTCATTTAAAGATGATGGTGAGTTAGTTGATTTCTATTCAGTTAACAAAGCAAGAACACACATTTACATTCCTACTATGTTGGCAGGAGGACCAAGAATTTCTCAGGTGTTAAAGCAAACGGGAAGTTTACCTTATGCATTCTCTGGTAAAGATGCAGAAGGAAACGTTATTGCTTATTATAGAGATTATGTTAAATTGGATGACGATGGATCATTAACTAATCAAAAAATTGCCATAGGAGGGCGCAGAATAGGGTTTGGTATGCTTAACGTAAGTACAAGTTCTGCCCAAAATACTGATTTAAGATATATGCCATTCTCTAAGAAAGCGGCAAACAAGGATGAATCTACAGATGTAGAATTTGACTCAAAACGATCAATTCTAATTATTTCAGAATCAGAGCCTGGTTATGTTATAGTTTCCGAGCTTTCGAAAAAAACTGGAGATTTGAGAATATTTAAACAGTCCGTATCAAAATAATTTGAATAAACTGATAAAAAAAGAGGCACTAATTGCCTCTTTTTTTATGTACATAAGTCATTTGCCCTATTATTTTTTTGGGAGGAGAGAAAAAATATAGTTTGTAAAAAGTTTTTTTTACTTTTGTGAGTGAAGCCTATTACTTCGCAAAATTAAAAGCTGGAATCTATGAAAAATCACGTACAAAAAATTCAAAGTGTATTGCTAATTATGGCTATTGCTTTGTCCTTAAACAGTTGTTCGTATACAAAAAACACTGGCTCTGCCAGCAGCTTTGGAAAGAAGCACTACAATAGAGGTATGGTTAAACACAAATCTCCTAAACAAGACAACACCCCAATTCTTACTCAAACGGTAGAAGTAGAAAAGCTTTCTAAGAAAGAGAAGAAAGAAGAAGTTAAAGCTCAAATCGAGCAATACATTGTAAGTAAAGATTTAACGGCTTCAGGAAGTGATGCTCCAGTAGAGTACTCTAAGGAGAACATGATTGAAAAAATCAAAGGCAACTTTACAGAAGCTAAAACACAGTTAACTTCTATGAAAGAAGAAACAACTAGTTCAAAAGAGCAAGCTAAACTTGACAAGAAGATTAAGCGCATGGAGAAGTTTGAAACTATGCTAGCAAAAATGTCGCTTAAAATGGAGGATAAGTTAACTCCCGATCCAGACGCTATTAATGCTCCTCCAAGCGGTAGAGGATTGATGGGCTTACTTGCGGGAATCTTTGGTATAGTTGGTTTTGCGTTTGCGTTTGCTCCTATCTTAGGGTACTTAGGTATTTTACTTTGTATTTCAGCCATCGTTCTAGGTGTTCTAGGATTGAGTGGAGAAAACAGCGCTTGGGCACTTGCGGGTATTATATTAGGTGCTTTAGGAGTTCTGATGTTCTTCTTGGCAGCAATTGTAATCTTCTCCATATTTTAATCAGCAGATTTAACTCATAAAAAAAGGGGGAGCTTTCGCTCCCCTTTTTTTATGAAAATACAACAGATGAATTACATTCTATCTGGCATACTTATTCCTAACAGACTAAATGCAGATTTTAGTACCTCACCGGTCCACTTTGACAATTGTAATCGAAAGTACTTCGTGTTTTCTTCGGTATCTCCTAAGATCCCTGTATTCGCATAGAACTTACTATAGTTCTTTGCCAAAGAAAATGCATAACTGCTAATTTCACTTACATCATAATTCTTTGCAGCCAATTGAATGATAGCTGGATACTTATACAATTCCTTGATTAGCTCTTTTTCTTCTGCATTCAGATCAATGGTATTGAAAGCAATATCCCCTACTGATTGCTTTCTCAATAAAGATTGAATTCGCACATAGTTAAATTGAATAAACGGTCCTGTATTCCCTTGGAAATCGATAGATTCCTCTGGGTTAAAAATAACTGAACGCTTAGGATTAACCTTCAAAATAAAATACTTCAAGGCCCCTAATGCTAAATCATTATACAAGCTTTGTGCTTCTTCTGAACTAAAATCATCTACTTTTCCTAGTTCTTTGGTATGCGCTTCAGCTGTAGCAATCATCTCTTCAATCAAATCATCTGCATCTACTACCGTTCCTTCGCGACTCTTCATTCTACCATCTGGCAAATTCACCAAACCGTAACTCAAATGATAAATACCTTTAGCATAAGGCTTCCCCATTTTCTCTAGTACCAATTGAAGCACTTTAAAGTGATAGTCTTGTTCGCTTGCCACTACATAGATAGACTCATCAAAATTATAGTCCTCATAGCGCGCTTCCGCTATTCCCATATCTTGTGTAATGTACACGGATGTTCCATCGCCTCTTAGTAGCAATTTCTGATCTAAGCCTTTATCTTCTAAATCTACCCAAACTGAGCCATCGTCTTTTTTGTAGAAATAGTCTTTTTTCAAACCCTCTTCTACTAATTCTTTTCCACGTAAATAGTATTCAGACTCTTTGTAATGCTTTTCAAAATCAACACCGAGTGCTTCAAAGGTCTTTTCAAAGCCTTCATAACACCAGCCATTCATTCTCTCCCATAAAGCCAAAACTTCTTTATCGCCTTGCTCCCATTTCACCAACATAGCTTGAGATTCATGCAATAGACTCGCTTCTTTTTCCGCTTGGTCTTTTGCCATTCCGCCTTCAACTAATTCAGCTACTTCTTTCTTCAAATGCTTGTCAAACTCCACATAAAATTGCCCTACGAAATGATCTCCTTTCGTATTCGTACTCTCCGGAGTCTCTCCGTTCCCAAACTTCTGCCAAGCCAGCATGCTTTTACAAATAGCAATTCCTCTATCGTTGTAAATATTCACCTTATGCACCTTGTGCCCTGCAAACTCCAAAACATTGGCCGTACTAAACCCTAACAACATGTTTCTAATATGTCCTAAATGCAAAGGTTTATTCGTGTTAGGTCCACAGTATTCTAGTACTATCTTTCTCCCGCCTTTTCCTTCTCCATAATTCGAATCCTTACAAGATTTTTTAAAGAAATCTAGATAGAATGAATCATTAATCTCCAAATTCAAGAAGCCCTTAACCACATTAAAGTCATTGACAATAG
>JBLHMK010000162.1:0-4376 GCA_047621945.1 Flavobacteriaceae bacterium | reverse complement strand
GTTACACTAGGTGTAGGAGGCTGGGCCCAATGCGAATCTGTAAATACGAAAGAAGTGCGTACATACATGCTTCCTAATCCTGTTCCGCCAAAAGATTTATCTGAAATGGATAAAGGTAAAATGGCTTATTATGGCATTTGTGCCGGCTGTCATTCATACAACAATGTGATAGTTGGTCCTACCATTACAGACATCCAAATGATCTACAAAGACAATCCGCAAGGGATTGTCGATTATATTACCCATCCAATACATAAAAGACAAGATTTTCCTGAAATGCCACCTCAAACTCATCTTCCTGATGATGTTAAAATGGCAGTAGCGGAATATGTATTGAAAGTTAAGAAATAGTTTTCAATAGTCAACTAGTCAGGTGTTATCAGATGCTAATCTAGTATGGAGATTCCATTACTATCTGTAGTCAATATCTCGCTCATATAATCAAAGAATGGGCGTGTGGCTTTGAAGTGTTTCAGTACCTCCTTAGAGAAGCCTGGAGACATTACTTCTTCATCGGTGAAGTACTTAGAAACTACAAATGATTTGTAACGTAATAATTCAATAGCCGGATGATCTTTTGGATATCCTCTCGGTGCTGTTTTTAATTGCTGACCACCTAGTACTCCAAAGTGATTTTTGAAACTGGAAGAGTTAAGAATCTGTTGAAGTGGAGCATCATCCGCTGCAATTTCTTCCCGAATTCTATGTAGGTCTGCGGTGTTTGGTTGCCAAAATCCGCCGCCAACCATGGACTTTCCTCCAGCTTGTACATGAAAGTAATAACCGCCCCTTAAGGCTTGAGTTGCCCGGCTAAAACCACCAGAGAAACTATTTTTATAAGGAGCTTTATTTTTTGAAAAACGGACATCTCGGTAGATGCGATACAATTTCATTTTTTCAATATTGTCTTGCTGTAACATTCCCTCATTAATCTCCGTTGCGAGTGCCTTGAAGTGTTCGTTGGCCGCTAGATAAGTAGGCTTTTTTTTTACAAACCATTCGCGATTATTATTTTGTTCTAAGTCATTTAAAAACTTAAAAACTGATTCGTCTAGATGTGTAACTTTTGCCATGCTTTTATTTTTCTATCAAGGTTGGAAAGTTGTCAAGCGTAATTTCGGTAAGCTGCCCATTGCAGTTCTTTATCAATTTACCAAGGAGGTAAGGTCCAGTTTGCTCTTCGTATCCCAATCTAATATAAGTATAGCAATCATCTTCTTTGTAATCACTATATTCAGTTACGAAGTACGAAAGAGATGTTCTTTCACTTGTATTCGATTCTTCTCCATAAAAGAACGCTGAACCGATGTCGGCCTGTCCGCTTTCAAGGTGACTAGCATTTCCAAAATCAACCATTTCAACTTTATAATTAATAGTAGTATAGTTTTGTCGTTCTACAGATACTGCAATGGTAAGATCGTCTATTCTTCCTGTTAGCACTTGATATTTTCCAATTTCAGGAATCGCTGGAAAATAGGCGGTGTCTCTATCTTCAATTATTAACAAACTATCAATGAGTTCAAATTTCTCATATTCCAATTCTCTTAGCTCTTGAATGAAATTTTCTGAATAGGCTGATTTATGTTTAACAATAATTTCTGTTTCTTGCGATTTTTCCACATACCCTATATAGTCATATGTCACTTCATTTGATCTTAATGGGGCTGAAGGTGGTGAAACACCTTCCTTGTTTTTCACTATTGAATTACAAGAAATTATAATTACCGCGATTAGAAAGGAGAATATGTGTTGCTTAGTTATCATCGATTGAATTGACTTTATCTGTCACAGCTAAGCATTGTTACCCGAGCTTGCCACTCCACATTAGCTTGAAGTTAAGATAATTTGAGTTTAAATTAAACTTTGAACCATAAAAGAGTCGCCTGCTAAGTTGTTCGGATTTGTAATTAGGAACGCTAAGGCTTGTTTCTACTCATATATTTGTGTTTTAATAACCGGGCAACTATTATTTTGAAAATTGAATATTACAGCCATTATCAAAAAAACAAACAACATGAAAAAGTTAATGATAATCGTAACGGTGTTAATCACTAGTTTTAGTTTTGGAGCAAACACTCCTATTTTTAAGCAAAGAGTTAAGTGAAAAGTTAATTTTCAATCTGAGTGCTGTAGAATTACATATCGACCATTCGAATTTTGTCTTGATCAGTTTTACATCTATAAAGAATAGAATTGAGCTCACTGAAATTTTAGGAACGCAAAGACTCTTGGTTCAGAAAGTGAAGAATAAATTAGCGGTGATACACATGGACAAGGCATACGATGAAGAGTCTCTTTATCTCTACAAGTTTACATTTGAAGAAGATTAATTTGGGAACCGGGTCGAAACAGCTGACTTGTTTTGTGGCGTAATTAATGCAATGATTCATTCTTAAAAACACCAAGGTGAGTATTTTTTATATCGGTGAATACATTCACATTCTAAAATTCTACCCATTGTTCCTGGGCTATTTTTAGAGCTAAATGGTGGTCAGAAGATGAAAAATGCTTATCTAAACCAAACAACTCAACATGACCACCATGGTCGTCTTGTACGCGTTTAAATTCCATAATATTTTCCATTACGGTCAAATCGACGATTTGAGATTGAGACATATCAATTCGAACTTTTGATCCACTTGGGATTTGTTCAAACAATTTATCCAGTTGCAATACAAATAGAAAGTTATTAATCCCTTTGAGATTAATAACATATGAACCATCTTCATTTAATTTCACTTCAGAACCTGATTGATATATTCTTTTAAAAAAGCTAATGGGGTTTGTTTTAGCGTACAAAAAGTGCACGAATAGGGTAATTAAAATTCCCCCAATAATTCCGAATAATAGATCGCTCAACAAAGTAATCACAACAGTAGTCGTTAAGAATAGTAATTGCTCCCAACCTAATTGATAGGTGTGCTTAAATACTTTAGGAGAGGCTAGTTTAAAGCCCGTATACATTAGAATAGCCGCTAAAGCAGCCAAAGGGATATTTTTTAAAACTGGAGCTAGAAATAGAACGAATAGCAGAAGAAAAATACCATGATAGAAATTGGACCATTTTGTTTTGGCTTTATTGTTTACATTCACCGTACTTCTCACAATTACGGTAATTATTGGAAGTCCACCTAACGCACCTGAAACCATAGTACTTAAGCCAACAGCAACTAAATCTTTATTCAAATTGGTGGTTCGTTTATAAGGATCGAGCATGTCAACCGCTCGAGCGCTAGCCAATGTTACTATAGAAGCTATTGTGGTAATGGAAAGTACCGTCAACCAAAAGGGTAGGGTTCCAATCATGCCAAAATCTGGGAACATCAAACTGTCTAAGGGGTTATGTGGGATATCTATTAGAAATTTTGGCCCCACATCATAGCTGAGATCTAATAGCGAAATAGAATGATCACTCAAGAAATTGAATCCAAAAACAAAGGGTAAGGTTAGGATTAACACCCACATCGGGGCTGGAATGAACTGGACAAATTTGTTCTTTATTTTTTTATAGAAAATGAGTGTTAAAAAACTTGAGAGAGCAATGACAAAAACAAATGGATTTACTTGATTTAATTTGCTAAAAGCATCAATCAAAGAGTCTAAGGCTCCATGAGCGTCTGAAGGCACACCCAGCGCATAATGGACTTGTTTAGCAAATATGATTACTCCAATAGCGGCAAGAATACCATGAAGCACGGAAGTTGGGAGTAGTTTGGCAAAACGCCCTAGTTTCAAAAAACCTAAAAGCGTCTGAATGGCACCAGACACTACAATAGCCGCTAGTACGTAATGGATATTCCCGTCGAGTGCTAATAGTCCCCCTAATATTACTGCTATTAATCCAGCAGCAGGTCCATTAATAGCTAAATGTCCTCCTCTAAAGAAAGTGGTTACTACGCCACCTATAATAGCCGAAAGTAAGCCAGTCATTGGAGATACACCAGAAGCAACGGCAATACCTAATGCTAAGGGTAAGGCTACTAAAGAAACACTTAGCGCGGCTGAAAGGTCTTGTTTCCAGTTTTGCTTGAGTCCGGGAAGTCCTTCTAATGGGATTAGGTTCTTTTTACTCATAGGTCATATTGGCCGTAAGAATAAGATATAGAGCATAACAATTTAAAAAAATCAATCAAGTGATTATGCCACTAGTAATGATTGAATAATTCTTCTTAAAATTTTACTGAATAGTTCTAGGGGTCTTATTTACAATTGCGATAACGGCTATGGCTATCTGTTATCTTTGGTTTGGTTTGGTTTGGTTAATTGATGGCAAGATAGTTATTTCTAAATAAGAAGAGAGTAGCTTATGTAATAGAAGTACTTTGTTAATGCTTTAGTCATTTCCTGAATTTACTTGGTGATACGCCAAACCTGTT
>JBLHMK010000161.1:0-4414 GCA_047621945.1 Flavobacteriaceae bacterium | reverse complement strand
TTTCAACTTAAATTTGCAGTGATTACACCGGCCTTAATTACGGGTAGCTTTGCAGAACGGGTAAGGTTTAGATCATACATCTTGTTCATGGTTTTGTTTACCCTGTTTATATACGCTCCCTTGGCACACATGACATGGCACCCTAGTGGACTTCTTCGAAATTTAGGGGTACTAGATTTTGCCGGAGGAACAGTTGTGCATATGTCGGCAGGATTTGCTGCCTTGGCAGGCGCTGTCTTTTTAGGAAAGAGAAAGAAAGTAACTCATGCTCCAGCTAATGTCCCTTACATTATTTTAGGAACAGGCTTGTTGTGGTTCGGTTGGTTCGGTTTTAATGCGGGTTCAGCATTAGGAGCAAATGCCGATGCGGTGATTGCTTTTGCGAATACAAATATTGCGTCTGCAGTGGCTATGTTGACTTGGATTTTCTTCGAGCGTTTTCAGGGAAGAAAGATGTCGGCTATTGGAGCGTGTATTGGAGCCATTGTTGGCTTAGTAGCTATTACTCCTGCAGCTGGTTTTGTGAATATCGGACAAAGTATGTTCATCGGTTTTGCTGCTGCCATTATCAGTAATTATGCTATTCGATTAAAAAACAAAACGGTACTTGATGATACACTAGATGTTTTCCCTAGTCATGGAGTAGGTGGAATGGTGGGGATGTTGTTGACCGCTGTTTTTGCGAAACAAGTGGGTCTAATTTACGGCGAGACCAGTACATTTATTTATCACATTCTAACGCTATTTGGCGTGGCCCTTTTCACTTTCTTTGGAAGCTTATTTTTATATTGGATAGTAGATAAAATCTTACCTATTCGTGTGCGTGAAGAGCAAGAAGAACGAGGCTTAGATTTGTCTCAACATGGAGAGCAAGTTCTTTAGATATACTCCATCTCTTGAAAGTAGACAACGATCTTTTCTTTCAATAAGCCTTCTTGTTCCTTTAGGTGAACATTGGGAATTCCTTTCTGAACTTCATAGTGAGGCCAGCCATCTTGGTCTTTACCTACAAATTTGTAATGGCCATCTTTTTCAAATAGCCGACAAATGGCAATGTGCATGAGGTTTTGTTTTTCCTCTTTCTCCCACTCTGCCTTATGCTCGCCAAGCTCATTCATGCCTATTAAAAATAGAATAGCATTGATATCTGGGCGCTTGCCAAAAGTGTTTTTGACGAATCGACGAACAGCAAACCACCCTTCGGTGTTTTGTACTTGATGCTTAGAGTTTTCGTTAAGTAATGGCATTTAAACTTGTTTGTCTAACCATGAAATTACATCATTTAATACTTCTTCCTGGTTGGGCTCATTATGTAATTCGTGATACCCACCTTCATAAAGTTTCAAACTTACCTTCTTACCCGCATTTTTAGCAAATGCTTCGCTGCCCTTGTAATCAATTATAGCATCAGCAGTACCATGAATAACTAGTGCTGGAGCACTAAGGTCTTTAGCATGGTCAATGGCATAATCACCTGCCTCAAAGAAGGGCAAAGAGAAATTTACCGTAACCTTATCGTGAACCAAAGGATCGTTTAAATACTTTTCTACGGCTGCTGTATTACGTGAAATAGCTTGAGGATCTAAACCTGTTACTTCTTGAAAAGCTGGATAGATATTCCGCATGAATTTACCTGCAATCAATTTCCAAGCTGGTGGATCAAAAGCCAACTTCAACATCGGGCTAGAAAGGATAGCTCCTTTAATCTTGCTTTTTCTTTTAATCAAAAAATTACTCACTACGTTTCCTCCCATACTATGACCGTATAAGAACACCGGTAAAGAGGACCCTAAAAACTCATGTGATTTTTTAAGTAGATTTTCTACAGAATTCAATACCGCATCATAGCTAGGACAGTGCCCACGTTTGCCTTTGGTTTTACCGTGTCCAAATTGATCGAATGCAATGACGGAATAACCAGCACCCATTAATTTTGGCACTACGAAGTCGGCATATCGAGAACTATGCTCGCCCATTCCATGAACGATAGCCACGATAGCTTTAGCTTGATCGTTTTTCCAATATTGCCCAAAAAATTCGGTGTTGTCTTGATGCCAGTTAAAAGTAGTTGCTTCCATAGTTTCTGTTCTTTAGTCTATTTTCTTAGCCGCTAATCGCTTCGAGCCTTCCTCTGCACGCTCAGATACATGCGTGAAATTTAGTAGCTCACTCTCTAAGGCTAATTTCTGAGATTTAGAGAGTGCGGAGTTTGAATTGATGTCGGCTTGCATCTCTTCAGCAAGGGAATAAAAATTTCGTTTGATACGATTCAATGATGACTTCGCTACATTTGTAGAGTAGGGTCCGTCGTCCGTATTTCCCCAGTTTTCAATAAAGTTTATTCCTTCAAGCGCTATGCTTGGATCCATTCTTGACAAGAATATAGAGTAATAATAAAGGCTATACATTCTAGCGTAAGCATCTTCATCCTCAATAGCTCCTTTTTCAAAAAAGGCAACTTTGTCAGCTTCCCCAACTTCACTATAAACAAAAGCCACAACATCCATTACATCATAATTTTCAATGCCCTCCCACTTCTCAGCTTGGCTAATTGCCCCATCAGGATCAGTGCCCATCAAAGCCTCTAAAGAAGCCGCATTTACCCGATAAGAAGAATCCTTAAGACCAGTTTTAAATATTTCTTCAAAGCTCTTATTTTCTAAAATCGATAAAGTTAAAATAGAGGAAGAACGCACATCGGTATTCGTAGCATTTAAAGCCAAATCTTTTAACAAACTAATAGCCTCGTCATCCTCTTCATTAATCGGATAAGTTGCTGCTGCAAAATCTTGGATGTACCAGTAGTCATCTTGCAAGCCCAATCGAAATACCTCTATAACTTCTTCACTAGGATTTTCTATTTGACCTAAGGTTTCTAGGGCGTATAATTTATCTAACATGTTTTTACCATGCTTGAATTGATAGATCCAATTCTCTTCGAGCTGATTATCCTCAAGCTCTGCTAATAAGGATTTTTTAGCATCAACGTTTACCCAAAATGCCTCTTGGTTAAATGGAAGCTCAAAGCTTTGCTGTGGCTGATGAAAGATGATATCATAACTTACCATTTCTTCTTTTCCGTAGATGTCGACCTTTAAAGGCAAGGTATATACCAAGTTATCCTCTACGCTTGGTGCTTGCTTCAACTTAACGATAACAGCAGAATCGGTATATTCATAATCAATGGTAATTACTGGGTGACCAGCACTTAAGAACCACTGATTAAAAAACCAATTCAAATCTTTACCAGTTACTTTTTCAAAAGCTAAACGCAAGTTGTGAATTTCTACAGATTGATATTTGTTGTCTTCTAAATAAACGCGCAGAGACTCAAAGAAGGCATCGTCGCCTACCACATCTCTTAACATGTTTAAGATCGTTCCACCTTTAGCGTAACTATGACCGTCAAACATATCTTCGGCAGTGTCGTGGTGGTAACGGATCATATCTACTTGCTTACCTTGTGCGGCCTCACTAAAATAGCCTTCCATATCCTCATATACTTTACGATATTTTTCGTCTTCTCCGTAGCGATGTTCTCTCCATAATACTTCACCATAAGTGGCAAAAGATTCATTAAGGGGTAAGTTCGCCCAGCTTTCGCAAGTCACTAGATCACCAAACCAATGGTGAAACAACTCGTGAGAAACGATGTCTTCGTGGTCCTCATCTAAGAGTTCACGACTATCTCTTTGTACAAATTCGCCAAAGATTACTGCTGAAGTATTTTCCATAGCTCCACTTACATAATCTCTAACGCATACTTGCCAGTATTTATCCCATTGGTAACGAACACCTAATTTTTCTGAAAAGAAAGTTAGCATAGCAGGAGTTTCTCCAAATATTTCTCTAGCTACGTTTTCGTATTCTTTCTCTACGAAGTAATCGACAGACATGCCTTCCCATTCATCATTGATTCGAGCAAACTCACCTATCGTCATCATAAACAAGTAAGGAGCGTGCGGCTTATCTTGACGCCAAGAAGCGGTGTGTGTACCATCTCCATTATCTACGTCACTCACTAGAACTCCATTCGACATGGCCAAGAACTTGTCTTGAACAGTCATTGAAATTTCTTGCGTGCAACGCTCATTGGGTTTATCAATCGTTGGAAACCAAACAGAGTTACTTTCTGGCTCACCTTGTGTCCAAATTTGCATAGGCTTCTCTTTGTCTTCACCCAAAGGGTTAATAAAGTACAAGCCTTTATCGTCAGAAATTGCTGACAAGCCTGCTGTTTTTTCTAATTCATTCGGTTTAGAAATATAGGAAATGAAAACACGATAAGAATCTTGTCTTCTATAGGTCTTGTCTAGGGTAATGTCTAATTTCAGTCCGTTGTAAGTATATTTCAAATCGTTTCCGCCTACTAGGCTTACACGTCTAATTTCCATTCCTTTTGCATCCAGACTTA
>JBLHMK010000160.1:0-4559 GCA_047621945.1 Flavobacteriaceae bacterium | reverse complement strand
CAATTGATTACTTGCAAATCACAGGTAATACCGCCTTTTAACCATTTCTCACCATTAATCATTTGTGCATATTCTCCCACGGTCATTCCATGTAAAACAGGAATAGGGTGTTTCCCTACAAAAGATGAGTAGTTCATATCTAAGACCTGACCATCCACAACATCTCCATTCGGGTTAGGCCTATCTAGCACAATTACCTTAACCTTGTTTTCCGCGCATGCTTCCATTAGGTAATGTAAGGTTGAAATATAGGTATAGAATCTAGCTCCAACATCTTGGATATCAAAAATAACGACATCCAAGCCGTCTAAATCTTCTGGAGTCGGTTTCTTATGACTCCCATAAAGCGAGATAATAGGCAGTTTCGTTTTACTATCTAGTCCATCACTTACTTTTTCCCCTGCATCCGCTTGCCCTCGAAAACCATGCTCAGGAGCGAAAATTCTATCTACGAGAACATCGTTAGCTATCAATGCATCCACTATATGAATATCACTGATCATTGAGGTTTGATTAATCAAGAGACCCAAATTCAAACCTGCCAAGTTTTCTAATTGCCCTATTAAAACTTCTGCACCCATTATAAGCGGCGGGTTTGCCTCAATAACTTCTCTAACAGGTTCATTTTCGTTCAAACTTTCTTGAGCTGAACAAGCCGTTAAACCCCATCCCCAAACCAGGAGAAAACTATATAAATAAATCAACTGTTTCATTCTGTTACCAAAAATACTTGCTTTATGTTTCTTTTTATTAATAAAAGCTATTAATTATGCACTTATTAAGCTTATGAATTTTCCGCTTTTTATAGTTAAAAAAATCGCTTTCAACCAGCACCAGGCATTTTCAAGATTTATTCTTAAAATATCTATTGCTGCCGTTGCACTAAGCATGGCCGTAATGATAATTGCCACTGCACTCATAAGTGGGTTTCAGCAAACAATTAGTCAAAAAGTCTATGGATTTTGGGCACATGTTATCATTACTCCTTTTGCAGCTGCCGAATCTTTAGACAAAGTACCCGTTTCAAAAGAAAGTGATATCTATAGGTACCCTTCAAATTATGAAGGAGTTAATCACATTCAATCTGTGGCATTAAAAGCTGGCATCATCCACACTAAAGATGATTTTGAAGGCATTATTCTCAAAGGTATAGGAGCAGATTTTAAAACGACCCCTTTTGTTAATTACATTAAAGAAGGACAGTTGTTTCCTTTAGATGAGGATAAAAATAATAAAGGGATTCTCATTTCTTCTATAAGCGCTAAGCGGCTGCAAGTGGGTCTGGGGGATAAGCTTCTGATCAGTTTCTTCGAAGACGATGCGAAAGTGCGTAAACGGAGTTTTGCAGTTAGCGGTATCTACAATTCTGGCCTTGAAGAATTTGACAAGCAATATGCATGGATTGATATCGCGGTCATTCAAAACCTAAATGGATGGGAAGAAGATGAAGTTGGTGGCTTTGAATTGTTTGTTGATGATGATCATTTGTATGAAGCCAAATTGAAAGTGTATGCGAAAAAACTGGCTGCCATTTTCTTGCATGAAGAGGAAGCATTCGAGATGCAAAAGGAACCGTTAGATAAGCTTGGAGAGGATATCTTTTACAGCATAGATAATGATTTGTATGCGCAAACTATTAAAGAATTCAAACCAGATATTTTTAATTGGTTATCGCTTCAAAACACCAATGAGATCGTAATTTTAGTGGTTATGCTATTGGTTGCCGCTGTAAATATGATTACCTCATTACTCATCCTCATCCTAGAGCGTACTCAAATGATTGGCACACTTAAAGCATTAGGTAGTAGTAATAAGCAACTTCGAAATATTTTTATTTGGAATGGTGTATTTATCATTGGCTTTGGCCTAATAATAGGAAATCTTGCGGGTATTGGCTTATGCATGTTGCAGGATGCCACACATATAATCAAGTTACCAGAAGACTCCTATTACATCAACTATGCCCCGGTAAAACTTGAGTGGTCTTGGCTGTTGTTTTTGAATCTTTTCACCTTAATAACGGGCGCACTATTTCTGCTTCTACCTGCGATGCTAGTGAATAAAATTGAAGCGATTAGAGCGATTCGATTTAGTTAATCCGTTCCTATGCGAAATCAAGATAATTGGAAACTTTACTATACTAAAACTAGCGGGAAGCCTGCACGCGAAACTCTCCTCAAAGCGCTAAATTCATTTAAGAAAGAAGGAGTTAAAGGAATGGCCTTTGAATTAGGTTCCGGAGCATGCAATGATGTTCGTTTGCTCTCAGAGCAAGGATGGAAAGTTACCGCTGTTGACAATGAAGTTAAGGCACAATTGTTTTTTAACAAGGAATTTAAAGAGGTCCCTAACGTGGATTTTCAACTTGCTTCTTTTGAAGAAGTGAAATGGCACAAGGTCCATTTGGTTCATGCAGGCTTTGCGCTAGCTTTTTGCCCAAAACCCCATTTTAAAGAAGTGATTCGCAACATCCAATCTAACATTTTAAATGGCGGCAGATTTGCGGGAAACTTCTTTGGAACCGAACATAGCTGGAATCATCTATGCTTAGTTAGTCGAGCGGAAATTGAAGGCTTGTTTGAAGATTTTGAAATCGAATGGGTGGAAGAAACAAAGACCCAAAGGCTATCGACTTTTGGGGAAGAGCTTTTTCATCACAACATCAATTTAATTGCCAAAAAAACTGGTTTAAAAAAGCGCTTACCCTAATCTACTTTTCGTAAATTCGCAGCATGAAAAAATCTTTATTACCCTTATTCGTTCTTCTTTTGTTAGGGTCTTGCAATACCGATGCCATTGAACCCAAGTTTCAAAAAGTAGAAAATATTGTAGTTAGAGATTTAAGTGCTACAAAAGTTAATATTGAAGCAGACGCCGTGGTATACAACCCAAACTCCGTTTCCATATTCATGAATAGCATCGAACTTGACGTTTATGCCAATGAAACATTAGTGGGTCATGTTAGTCAGACTACGCAAACAGAGATTGCTAAGAAGGACAACTTCTCCATTCCTTTAGCTGTTTCCTTCAACCCCACAAGAATGTTTAAAGACAACCCGATGGGCTTGTTAGAATCTGCTGTAAACGCATACACTAATCAAAAAGTAAAATTAGAATTAGAAGGTAGTGCTCAATTTGAAGTGAAAGGAATATCTTTCAATGTGCCTATTGCTTATCAAGGTGAAATTTTACTTAAAGAAGAATAATTCTTCTCAAATTCATACTATCTTTGCTTAGATGAAAAGCATCTTTTCAATTTCTCTTCTTATATTTTTACTCGCCTCTTGCAAAACAGGTTCTGTTGCCTTAAACAATGGAAATCAAGCATTTGAACAAAAAAAGTATGTGCTAGCCACTTCTTTATTGAAGAAAGAAATAGCCAATGAAGGGGACCTTTTTAAAAAAATTGAGAAGCTTCAACTTTTAGCTCAAGCATATAATGAAATGAATTCGCCTGAGAGGCAGGTAGAAGCACTTCAAGAAATTGTTGAGCTAGATAAAAATCCGCAATATCTTTTTGATTTAGCCTTGGCGCAAAAGCACAATGAGAATTATGAAGATGCCCTTGAAAATCTTGAGCAATATAAAGCACTCAGCAATGATTTCTTTAACACCTCCGCTCATTTGAAGTACTGCGAGGAAATGGTGGATTATAAAGAAGACCAAAGCAACATCCGCATTGAAAACCTCGAAAATATTAATTCCACTTCTTCAGATTATGCTGCCCGACCATATAAGAAAGGCTTCCTTGTTTTTACGAGTTCCAGAAGCTCTAGCATAGGAGATTTAACCCAACCATGGGACAATTCTAAAAGTTCAGATTTATTTATGGCTGAACCACGGGGAGATAGTTGGGGTGCAATCATTCCTTTCGGACCACAGATTAATACCGAGTTAGCAGAGGGTATCGCTACCTTCTCGAGAGATTTCGAAACCATGTATTTTACGCGTTGCGACTATCTCGAATTGGGAAATAGTTTTTGTCGTATTTACAAAACAGAAGCAGATGGTGATTTATGGTATGAGCCTGAACTAATAAGCA
Organism: Flavobacteriaceae bacterium; assembly: GCA_047621945.1. GTDB lineage: Bacteria > Bacteroidota > Bacteroidia > Chitinophagales > UBA8649 > JAFMKE01. Next base: position 517 of record JBLHMK010000160.1, on the reverse strand, counting down.
TCTTTTCAGACTCTGTTAATATTGGACAGCCTCATTTGAGTGCCGATGGCGAGCGATTGTATTTTTCCAGTGATGCTGATTTTGGTTACGGTGGAAATGACATCTACTTTATGTTTAAAGAAGGTTCTTCTTGGAGCCAGCCATACAACGCGGGATTCTCTATAAATACAGATAAAGACGAATTGTTTCCAACTACAGACAGAAGTGGTAATCTGTACTATTCTTCCAATGGCAAACAGGGTTATGGTGGCTTAGATATATTTAAAGCGGGCCCTGATAAATTTGCTTTTGCTCCTTCAGAGATATTGCCTCACCCCATTAATTCTGGGGCTGATGATTTTAGTTTTTCTTTCTTAAAAGAGCCGAAAAAAGGGGACAGCGATTTTGTACTAGAAAAGGCTGTATTTAGCTCAACAAGAAAAGGTGGAAAGGGAAGCGATGATCTGTATTTATATGAAAAACTTTTCATCAACCAATATGCACTTGAATTGTTAGTTCTTGAAAAAGCATTTGCCGA
>JBLHMK010000159.1:0-4688 GCA_047621945.1 Flavobacteriaceae bacterium | reverse complement strand
GGGGTGTACTTGTCCTCACTTCCAGGTTTGGGGTGAATAATATATTGATATACTTCACCTAAACCTGTACTAACAGGAGCTAAAGTTGGCTTGCCAATGCCTTCGGGAATTTCGTCAATAGCGTCTAACAAACGCTCATGAATAAGTTGCCTAGCAAAATATACATCTACGCTTTCTTCAAAGACCACTGTAATAATGGACAAGCCAAAGCGTGAGATACTTCTCAGTTCAACTAAGTCGGGCAAATTAGTTACACTTTGTTCTATAGGGTAGGTTACTAATTGTTCAACTTCTTGTCCAGCTAAACTAGGGCAAATGGTAATAATTTGTACTTGATTATTGGTGATGTCTGGTACGGCATCAATGGGTAATTGGGTAGCACTCCAAACACCCCATATAATTAAGCTTAGGGTCATCATAAAGATGACAAATTTGTTCTTTATGCTAAACGCAATGATCTTATCTAACATGATAAATCTGTTTAAATGTAATAAAATAGCTCAGTCGATAAGGACTGGGCAGAGATTTACTCGAGGGAGTAAGCAAATTTTATTAACTGATTTTGGGCGGCTTCCAAATGAAAAGTAATTCATTGGAGTGCGCATCGTCTTGATACAATGCAAAGTATTCTACGAGGTTTAAATTACTTGAAGGTAATTGGATTGGGCTAAGTTCAAACCCTGTGATAACACCGCAACAAGCACAAATACAAAATGGAGAACAGGAATCTGCTTCGTCTCCATGATTATGATCATGTGAAGAGGAGTCTTGATCAACAATTAGATGTTCAATCTCCTGATTATCCGCATGTTGAGCTAAATCGCTACAAGGAAGAACGTTAAGCGCGAGTAGGTAGGCACTAAAGAGTAAAACAAAAAATTTCACACTTCAAATATAATTAAAACTTTTTGAAGGATTAACTAAGAATTGAAAAATACGATATCAAATTACTTTTTTAAGCTCAATTGAATGCGTTTTCGTTCAAAGTCTAAGCCAAGTACTTTGGCATTTACTTTTTGGTTTACTTTAAGAACGGAATGAATATCATCCACGAATTTATCTGCAACTTGCGAGATGTGGATCAATCCATTCTCTTTAATTCCAATATTCACAAAAGCTCCAAACTTGGCAATGTTATTTATAATACCAGGAATAAGCATACCTTCCTTTAACTCAGCCATAGATTGAATAGGAGCAAAGTTGAAAGTTTGTACTTCACCACGTGGGTCAAGGCCTGGCTTTGCTAATTCTTTTACGATATCTTTCAAGGTATGTAGCCCAGTGTTTTCTTCAATAAATTCGCTTAACGGCAAACTGGCTCGCACAGCTTCTGAGTCGATCAATTCTTGAACATTGCTTTGAATTTTCTTAGCCATAGCTTCAACAAGCTTGTATCGTTCCGGATGCACTGCTGTATTATCTAAGATGTTTTTAGATTCGGCTATGCGCAAAAAACCAGCGCATTGTTCAAAAGCTTTATCACCTAACCCTTTCACTTTTTTAAGTTCATTTCTGCGCTTGAAATTCCCATTTTGCTTACGGTAGGCTATGATATTCTCAGCTAACTTGGGTCCAATTCCTGAAACAAATTTTAGTAAATGCTCACTCGCTGTGTTGACTTGAATACCAACGGTGTTTACAGCACTTACCACCGTGTTTTCTAAACTCTCTTTAAGTTCTTCTTGATCAACGTCATGTTGGTATTGCCCAACACCTATAGATTTGGCATCAATTTTTACTAATTCTGCCAATGGGTCTTGTAAGCGTCTACCTATAGATATAGCTCCCCTAACTGTAAGGTCTAATTGGGGGAACTCTTTGCGAGCTATTGGTGAAGCGGAATAAATGGAGGCCCCTGCTTCACTGATTAAGAATACTTCAATATTATTATCTGGAAGGATTCCTTTTATAAATGATTCGGTCTCTCTTCCAGCTGTCCCATTTCCAATAGCAATAGCTTCTATTTTGTGTTTTTCAATTAATGCGAGAATAATTTTCTTGGCTTCGTCGAGTCGCTGCTGAGGTTGGTGAGGATAAATAGTATCGTTTTCTTTGAAACTGCCTTGTTGGTCCAAGCAGATAACTTTACAGCCGCTTCTAAAACCTGGATCAAGCCCTAATATTTTCCGCTGTCCAAGTGGGGCTTCTAGTAATAGTTGTCTGAGATTTTCTGCAAAAACGGCAATTGCCTCTTTATCAGCAATTTGCTTAGCATGCTTTTTAAACTCATTGCTTATACTTGGCTTTAATAATCGTTTATAGCAATCTTCAATCGCTAACTTGACTTGATAACTGCAATCATTGTATCCAGATAGCCATAAGGGTTTTAGTAAATTAACGGCCTTTAGTTCATCCACTTTTAAATCAACAGTCAGGAAGCTTTCATTTTCAGCGCGATAAATGGCTAGAAGTCGGTGTCCAGGAGTTTTATCTAGCTTGGAAGAGTAGTCGAAATAGTCTTGATATTTATTGGCTTCTGCCTTAGTTTTCTTTTTTACTTTACTGGTAATAAGGGCCTCTTCTTTAAATAATCTTCGGAGTTGATTTCTCGTTTTACTGTCTTCATTAATTCGCTCTGCTATGATATAACGAGCACCTTCTAAGGCATCATTAGTTGTTCTTACTTTGTCCGTAAGAAAGGTTTTGGCTAAATTGTTTAGTTGGTTCTCTTTTTGAAGTAAAATGATGTTAGCCAATGGCTCAAGTCCCATTTGACGGGCGGCTTCTGCCTTTGTTTTTCTCTTGTATTTGTAGGGTAGATAGAGGTCTTCCAACTCCTGAGGATCCGTGCATTTTTCTATAGCTATCAATAGCTCACTTGTCAATTTATCTTGCTCTTTAATAACATCAATGACATATGCTTTTCGCTTCTTAAATTCGATTTGTCTTTTTAAAGCGCCTTGAATTTTTTCAATGACTTGCTCGTCTAAATTGCCTGTGGCTTCTTTTCGATATCTAGCAATAAAAGGGATAGTAGAGCCTGCTTCAAGTAGATTGACTACATTTCTAACTTGATGAGATGGGAGATTTAATTGGCTGGCTATAATTCTATACATAAAGTATTTTTAACAGCGAGCAAAGATGCAAATTTTTACTCTTTCACTTTCCAAAAAGCTGCGGGTAGACCTATCGGAGCATCAAATTCTTGCCAAGAGCCTCCTTGGTATATTTCTTTGGTAAAAAAGTGTTGCCATTTCCCTGCTGGTAAATAGGCAGGTACTTTTATTGCGCCTTCTTCTATAACTGGACAAACTAATAAGTCATCTCCAACGAAAAATTGATATTGAAGATCATAAGTGTTTTCATCATCGGGGTAGAGTAAGAATGGATGGTGAATAAAAGAGCTAAGTTCTTGATTAATAATAGCCTGATTCAAGTCCTTAAAATATGGAATTAAGCTACGGTGTATGCTATCGAAATAAGCAAAAAATTGCATCATTTCTTTATCTTGGTAAATCTGACTCATGTCATGAGGTTTCAAGCCTTCATGACTTCTCCAAATAGGAGTGAAGCATTCCATTTCAATCCATCGCTGTAAAACTTCATCGTTTCGCAAATCTTTAATTGGTCCTAACTTGATTGCAGTATAACCACCGATATCACTATGCACTAAAGGGAATCCTGAAAGTGATGCCGAGTTATATGCATTGATAGCAGAAGCTAATCCATCGTTTTTACCAAAATTCCCCATCTGATCGCCTAGCCACATGTTAGGCGGGTAGAAGTTGCTTTTGTTATACCAAGATCGATTAAAAATGAAAAACTCTTTTTGACTATCAACAGTAGCGCTACGATTAAGTAGGAACCATTCTTGAGGAAACAAATTATGTGTAAATTGAAGGGTGTTTCTTTTGCTATAACCTTCTAAAGGGAACCATTCTCCAAAGTCACACATCCAGCCGTCAAAACCGGTTTTAATAATATTTTCTTGGATAATTTCTTTCATCCAAATACGAGCATCTTGATTGTTTAAATCAATCATGTAGGCGTTAAATCCTCCAGCTTTAAATTTATAGGCTTCTTCTTGCTCCGTTTGCACGAAGTAGTCTTTTTCTAAACCAATAGCAGCTTGTTTACCTCCTTCTACAAAGTAAGGATTGATGTACCCAAGTACGCGAATGTCTTTTTGTTGAAGACTATCTATCCATTGCTCAATGTTTGGATAAAATTCTTCGTTGGCGTGCCAATCCCATTGCAATCGACTACCTATACTAGTTTGTCGTTTACCCACCCAATCTTGAATCCATATTGCCCCAATTTTGATGCCTTGAGCTTGTAATCTATTCAATGTTGAATCTACTTTTTGCTTTCCTCCCTGAATGCCTAAAATGTATTGATACATCCAATCTTCGAAAACGGGATATCCTGTGTTGTTTGCGTTTTTAAGAATGACATCTTTTTTATTTTTTCTTTGTCTAATCACCAGACTTGCTTCAGTTTTCGAATCATCGGAAAGATGGTTTAACTCAAACTTTAAGAATTCATTATTGGTGAAATCTACTTGCCAAAAACTATTCGAATTAGGACTAAAACATTGGTAATGCATCTGGTCGTTTGTAATAAATTTTGGCAGTGGAGCATAACTCGTATGCTCATTGCCTGCTGCTCCTAATAAATTAGCCCAAAAAGTGGGTCCTTTATCTCCTCTTCCTACTCCATTTTCTTCTACAATTAAAGGGAAATACTGC
>JBLHMK010000158.1:0-4746 GCA_047621945.1 Flavobacteriaceae bacterium | reverse complement strand
ATATTACTGATTGAGTCTCAGGTATTATGATTTAAAAGTAATCCTTTCATAAAAGGTGATCTTGGCGGTATCCCTTTAAAAGCCTACAACCGAAAATGATATCAATCTCAACCATTATGCACAGTCACAAATATTCGGAATTTATGCCGATTAAGATGCTTTGTTGTTTAAAACATCTAATTCATGATATCTATCAAGATCAAACAAAGTTTTCAGTGTTTTCCATCTTTCCTTGGCCATTATAGCGTTGGCAAGAGCATTTTTATTACCAACAAAAACGCTTAATTTAGAGGATCTTGTAAGAGCAGTATAAATCATACTTCTTTCAACAAAATTATTTTGCTTCCTTTTGTTATATGGCTCAGGCATGACAATGATCGTATTTTTAAATTCAGAGCCTTGAGTTTTATGAATAGTAATACACCAACCCAGTTTGATCCGAGAAGCAAAGATATCTTGTTCAGTCAATTTGTAGGACTTGTGATGAAAATCAAAATGCGCATACTCATAATCATCTTCGTATTCAATCCCTATAAACTCACCAACATCACCATTTTGCAGTCCCATCTCGTGGTTGTTTTCAGTACAAATCACTCTATCTCCTCGATAAAAACGACTTAAATAACAAGCAGAATCATCTGCCATAACCTCTTGAGTTAACATTTTTCTTTGAACGAATTTATTAATTTTATCTACTAACTGCTTAGTGGGAGCGATAATTTGTGATTCCCGCATACCTAATTTAATCGCGCAATCAAATGACTCTTCGATCAAATCTGAATTTACACACTCAGACAGATAGACCCCCAAAGCATCACCACCCCCTTCAAAAAGTGGTATTTCAGGCATTTCACCTTTTCTTATGGCTTGAGCTGCTTGTTTAATTGGGTTCTCATTTGCTTGACGATGAATTTGATTAAGTTCAATGTAGGGAACGACTTTAGAGTCATGTAATTTGTGCCAAACAACGCCAAAGCCTACTGGGGCTAGCTGACCAATATCACCAGCCATGAATAGATGATATTCAATATTTCCAAGAGCAGCCAATAGTTGATTAAACAACCCCAAATCTGGCATTGAAGATTCATCCATAACGATTATCGGCTTTTGATTTAATTTTAAGTTAAAAGGGCTTTCTTTCTTAGCTTTTTTGGTTTTGTAGATGGCATTGATAAAAGAGTGAATAGTAAAACATGTCGGCTCTTCAATTTCTAAATCAGGGTCTTTAGTCGGAATATTATTGATCAGCCCTTGTTTATGTAAATCTCGGTAGATTTTCCTCTGAGCAACTCCTGCTAGAGCAACAAAATAAACGGGCCTATCTATCTCAATTCCTACCGCTTTGATACCAGATAATGCCGTTGTCTTGCCTGTCCCACCCTCACCTTGGAGAACTACGAGACCTGTTGTGAAAGCCATTTTAATAGCCTCAATCTGCTTGGCGACTAACCTATATCCATTTGTTTTTTCGAATTTGGCCGCATACTTTTCTGTAGCTTGCGAAACATATTCAATTTCTAATGCATCAAAAAGTTGTCCTTGCATTGGACTATTTAAATTCAACAATTTAGAAAAAGATTTTTCTACGTATATTTCTAGTTCGGCTGGACCAACGCCTTGCAAGCAATCACCTATTAGACAAGCGGTTCTGTTTTTTAAAGCAAGCTTTATCGCCTCTTTGCCCAACTGAACGTCTTTTAGTAGTGAAGCAAGGTCATCACTTGCCTTTTCAATTAAAATGGCTGTATGACCCTCTGATAGAGCGTCATAAACAATTTTATCTACCGAACCAAGTAACCTTCTAGGGTCGTTATCACTAATTTCAAGTTTTTCTTTTAAGTCTTCAGCTAATATCCATGCTTTCTTTGCCAGTCGGCTTCCAAAAGCCAATAAACAGTATGGATTGGATTTAATAGTTTCATGACACGTTGTTCCAAGTAGAGATATTATCTTTTTAATCTCATTGTTATCTAGCCCGGAATCAGCCAGAAATCGAGCTGTATCAATCTCTGCTTGAAGCTCATGATATCCATCAATAACGCCCCTCGCTCTTACGTAATTGCCGTTAAATGCATCCATTAAGGACTTGGTGTTGTAATTTTCCAAATCTGCCATAAAGAGAGTAAAACTACCAACATGATCTATGGCTTTTTGAAGTCGCTTGGGACCGAGACCTAATCCTTCAAAAGCTGGGTGTTTGTCAAAATAATATAAATAGACTGGAGGAATAAGAAGAGGAGATTTTACTAGCTCTATCTCAACAATTTCCATGGGAATTGGAATAGGGGTACACTTTTCAACTAATAATTGCCAAGTATTTTCGAAAGTAACCCACCTGCCGTAAGCTTCTACAAATTCCCCTTGTTTTGGCAACCTAAAAGTAGATTTCCAAGAGTTAATTTTTAATCTAGTAAGCTTACGTGTAAAATCCCCCTTTTCTTTTTTGTAACGGATACCTGTTATTATTGCGTCACCAACCCCCAATTTGCCCTTAAATACGTTGGTTACACGCACTAACACTTTTACTTTTACTTCAACCATCGATACCCCCTGCCACCAGATTCTAAAAGGTTTTGACGTTGGTTTTCAACTTTCTCATGAATGGCATCCACTTCCTTTTTCGCATCTTTTACATCTGTTAAAGATCTTTCTAAAGCTAAAGATAATTCTGAAACTTTCTCTCCTAATAGTTTTTTTTCTTTTTGCAAAGTTTGAACTTGTCGCTTTAAAGATCCTATGTCGCGCTGTCGCTCATCCAAGTTTTTTTCAAGTAAAGATTCGGTAACCGTTTTTTCTGTTTCTCCAGAAATACCGATTTCACTGATCGCATCCTTTAACATTTTTGTATACTTGTCATTCTTGTAAAAAGGATTGCGGTTTTTCATACCACACCATCGAGACACTTCACTTACATTTATTCCAAATATGTCATTACCCGGCTCAGCAGGAAATTTATGTTTAGCCTCCCTCATTCGGTTGAAAATACTTTCAATTCGTTCTTTGATGATTGGCCCTCTACTTCGTGAGGAAATGCTGCCATCAAGGAGTGGATAAACATCAAATGGTAAACTACTCATTACTTGCCTCCGGCTTAGACTGCTCTTCAAGCCACTGCAAATAACCCGCAATACAGTTCTTTTGAATTATTACATCGTCTGTCAGATGCTCGACTAATCCCTCATTGGTGAAATTTAACAAAGCAAGTCTTTCATTTTTTAAATAGGCCAGTATATTAAAAATACACACATAGGCATCGTGCATCTCTTGTTGCTGATTTTGCTGGTCTTTTAATTCATCACTATTGGATTCTGGTAGTGGGTCAAATGTTGAACCTTTTTGATTTTGAATTCTCCGCACAAATATATCGTTTTCTCTTCGAGACTCAGCCAATTCATGTTGAAGGGTGCGAACCATTACCCTTAATGCTTCTTCGCTAGCTACGCTCACATTCAGTTTAAGGCTATCTTTACCACTTAAAGATGCAAAAAAACCTTCTAATAGCACCCGGTACTTTCCTTCAGGTCTTAGTAATGCGCTTTTACTCATTGCATAGGTTTTACCGTCAACATGAATATACTCTTTGCTAATCAGCCTAACTTTATTCGCTAATTGTGTGATACTGGTCGGGTGGTACTTATGAGTTTTCTTTGTGCCTAACGACTTTAAAATAGCATTAACAACCTCTACCTTCTTTGCTTCTTCTAAAACAAGGTGGTAAGTGGCTCTATCTCTTTTAGTCTCTTTGCTATTCATTGTTTAACACCAATTTGAAAGTTGACTCAATTAACCTATTCCCTTCCGTTTTAACATCATTTTCAATCCTAAGAAATGATGGTTTTCTTTCAACTGGCAAAGCATATTGCTTGCGCTCATCTGTGATAAGTTTGACGAGTTGTTCACGATCAATGATATTCGTATTAATGATTGACTTAATCAAAGAAGACACTTGTAATAATGTTTCACCGCTAGCATCACTATTTGCAACCTCAGCTAAGTAATTCTCCATTTCATTTGGGTTAGCCGTTGCCAAAGAAAATAAGATCTTTGCTTTTAATCGCCTAGCAATTTCATGCAGAAGATTTGAACCTTCAGCTAATGTGGGATAATTTTCTGCTTCCTCAATTGTGGTTAATAGAAGTTCATCAACAGGAGTTTTACCACGAGTAAGTTGGATAGATTCATCCAACATATTAGGGGCATATTGATTAATTTTACTTGATTTGTTCTGCCTCAACAACTCTTGACGCTGATGTTCAACCCCTTGTAGTGTTAGCTCCCAACCAGCTAGTTCTTCTGCTATGTCGTTATATAACACTTTAAAATTTGTTTCATTTTTACCCGTGTTTTTTTTATATTTTTCATGCTTTAGAAATGTTTCTAGTAAATCCACTTCGATCAACTCTATTTTTCTAGCTATGGCTGGAGCATGATCAATTCCTGTTACTTTTGCTCTACATATACCGCACTTTCTATAGCCCCTATTTTCTTCAACAATTTCATCCGGACAGTCCATTTTAAAAGAACAAATATGAGTATCAACAAAGGCGATATCTTTCTTTTCAGCAGTTCTTAAAATCAATAATCCTGATGGTCTTGGTTTTTGATCTCTTCCTTCAGAAAATCGAGTATCTTCCTGATGAACATCAATTGATGTAAATCCAAATAAGGATTCTGTTTTTATACGATCTTCGTTAAAACTTTTCACTAAATTAGATGATTCATTTGATTGGGAGGTTACTGCCGCTC
>JBLHMK010000157.1:0-4792 GCA_047621945.1 Flavobacteriaceae bacterium | reverse complement strand
TAAATATACTTACGGTCTACTAGAACGTCAGTTTAGAATTACCTTTAAAAAAGCATCTAGAAAAGAAGGTGTTACAGGTGAAAACTTGTTACAAGCTTTAGAAGCTAGATTGGATAACGTAGTTTACCGAATGGGTCTTGCGAAAACAAGAACTCAAGCTAGACAATTCGTTGGACACAAGCATATTTTAGTGAATGGTGATATTGTGAATATTGCTTCTTTCCAGGTTCGTCCAGGTGATGAAATCCAAGTAAGAGAGCGATCTAAGTCAATGGAGCCTATTCAAGAAGCTATTGCTGGATCAAATAATGATTTCGCATGGATTCAGTTTGATGCTGCATCTATGAAAGGTAAGTTTTTAGAATTACCTGCAAGAGAGGCAATTCCAGAAAATATCAATGAGCAATTAATTGTAGAATTATATTCTAAATAATACTTAAAAAAAGAAAACTAGATGGGATTATTAACATTTCAAAAACCTGATAAAATTGTTCTTCAAAAAGCAAATGACTTTGAAGGTACTTTCGAGTTCAAACCTTTAGAGCCAGGATTTGGTGTAACAGTAGGTAATGCTTTAAGAAGAGTATTGTTGTCATCATTAGAAGGTACAGCGATTACAGGCGTTAAAGTTAGTGGTGTTGATCATGAGTTTTCTACGATAAGAGGTGTACTAGAAGATTTAACTGAAATCATTCTAAACCTGAAGCAAGTTCGTTTGAAAAAAATTATGGATGATGAAAATGCATCTGATAAGATTTTTATTACGATTAAAGACAAAGAAACATTCACAGCTGGTGATATCGAGAAACATACAAATGTTTACCGAGTAATGAATCCAGATTTAGTGATTTGTAATCTAGAGCCTGTTGTATCTTTAGAATTGGAAATCACCATTCAAAGAGGTAAAGGTTATGTAGCGGCTGAAGAGCACGAGTTTGCTGAAACGTCTGTAGGGTTTATTCCTGTAGATGCAGTATTTACTCCTATCAAGAATGTGAAATACAACATCGAAAACACACGTGTTGAGCAAAGAACAGATTACGAGAAGTTAATGTTAGATGTTACTACTGATGGAACAATCCACCCAGAAGAGGCAGTTAAAGAAGCAGCTCGAATCTTAATTCAACACTTAATGCTTATATCTGATGAGAATATCACTTTCGATACCTCAGAGAATAAAGTTGATGATATTGTTGATGAGCACGTTTTACAAATGAGAAAATTGCTTAAAACGAATTTAGAAGATTTAGATTTATCAGTAAGAGCATATAACTGCTTGAAAGCTGCTAAAATAAATGGCCTTGAAGAATTAGTGAAATTTAACACAAATGATTTATTGAAGTTTAGAAACTTCGGTAAGAAATCATTAGTAGAGATAGAAGCTATGTTGATTGAGAAAGGCTTAAGTTTTGGAATGGATATTTCAAAATACCAATTGGACGAAAATTAATAGATTAATTACTATATATATTTGAAGTAATGAGACACGCGAATAAAATAAACAAGTTAAGTAGAAAGACAGCCCATAGAAAGGCGATGTTTGAGAACATGTCTTCTTCTCTTATATTGAATAAGAGAATTTTCACTACTGTAGCTAAAGCTAAGGCGCTTAGAGTATACTTAGAGCCAGTTATAACTAAAGCTAAGAACAACGATACACACAACAGAAGAACTGTATACAGTTACTTAGGAAGTAATTCTTTAGGTAAAGAAGCTTCTAAAGAGTTGTTTGATGTAATTGCTCCTAAAGTAGGTGACCGTCCAGGTGGTTATTTGAGAATTATCAAAACAGATCAAAGAGCTGGTGATAATGCTGATATGGCGATGATAGAGTTCGTTGATTTCAACGATATCTACACACAATCTGAAGATAGCAAACCAGATAAGAAGAAAAGCCGTAGAGGTGGTAAAAAGAAAGCAACTACTCCAGCTCCAGAAGCGAAAGTAGAAGAAGTAAAAGAAGAAGCACCGGCTGAAGAAATAGCGGAGGAGTCTCCTGCTGAAGATAAAGCTAGTGATGACGAAGCGAAAGCGGAGTAAGATTAGTCTTCTTTAAACTATACGAAAGGGATAAGCCAAAGCTTATCCCTTTTTTGCTTTTAACCCAAAACCTCATGGTGAGATTATGCGGAACGAACAAACGCGGCAATTTCTAAGAAGGAAATCTGGACCTAAAATAGATTGCTTTTTATTATCTAGTTAGTGTATCGCTGCTACTACTTTGAATGCAATAGTAATTTAGTAAAGAGATCTTAGCTAGACGCTAAGGCAAGTTGGAGTTGGCTTAATATTGCTGTGAGCAATGAAATTCACCATGCTTTCAATGCGCTATACTAGCTACTTAGTACTCGGCACTATTTTTTGTTTATATCCTCTTGATAACATTTTTTAAAACAAGTAATATTTGCACTAATTTCGCCACAATCTAAGATATATGGAAAATCAAAAAGCATACTTACTATTAGAAGATGGTACTTTTTTCGAAGGGAAAGCTATAGGCCGCAAAGGGACTGCTTTTGGAGAGATTTGTTTTAACACCGGAATGACTGGATATCAAGAGGTGTTTACAGATCCTTCTTATTATGGACAAATGATTATCATGACCAATACGCATATTGGAAACTATGGGGCAATGGATGCTGACATGGAATCTAAGAATGCGCAAATTTCTGGACTGATATGTAAAAAGTTTTCCAACAAATTTTCTCGACTTCAGGCCAATACTTCATTAAATGATTTTCTTGAAGATCATAATGTTGTAGGAATTTCAGATATTGATACGAGAGGCTTAGTTATGGATGTTCGAAGTAAGGGAGCAATGAATTGTATTATCTCTTCAGAATTAGATACTGTGGAGCTGTTGAAGAAAGAACTGGCTAAAGCGCCAAATATGGATGGCTTAGAGTTAGCATCATTGGTAACTACGGATAAAGCTTATACATTAGGAAATGAAAATGCGAAGTATCGAGTAGCAGTACTGGATTTGGGAATAAAGCAAAACATATTGAATTGCTTGTTAGAAAGAGATTTCTATGTAAAAGTGTTTCCAGCAAAAACTGATTTCAAAATGATGAGCGCTTTCAATCCAAATGGATATTTTATTTCAAATGGACCTGGTGACCCAGCAGCTGCAAACTATGCGGTAGAAACAGCAAAAAGTATAATGGCAGTTGACAAACCATTGTTTGGAATTTGTCTAGGGCATCAAGTATTGGCACTTGCTAATGGAGTCTCTACGTATAAAATGCACCATGGGCATAGAGGCTTAAATCACCCAGTTAAAAATTTATTGACAGGTCAATGTGAAATCACTTCACAAAATCATGGCTTCGAAGTGAATAGAAATGATATTGAATCAAATGACCAAGTGGAAATCACGCATGTTAATTTGAATGATGATACCGTTGAAGGTATCCGTATAAAAAACAAAAAGGCATTCTCTGTGCAATATCACCCTGAGTCATCACCCGGACCTCAAGATTCACGCTATTTATTTGAGCAGTTCGAAAGCTTAATGAGTTAATATAAAACCATACCTATGAGTACTATTGTTAATATTGTAGCAAGACAAATTTTAGATTCTAGGGGTAACCCAACTATTGAAGCCGATGTTTACACAGAAGGTGGGTTTTTTGGTCGAGCAGCTGTTCCAAGTGGTGCTTCTACGGGAATTCACGAAGCGGTAGAATTAAGAGATAATGATAAAGACTATTACTTAGGTAAAAGTGTAGAAGGTGCTATCGACAATGTGCAAGATATTATTGCCGACTTATTAATTGGTGTGGATGTTTTTGAACAAAACTTAATCGATCAAATAATGATTGATGCCGATGGTACGCCAAACAAAAGTAGGTTTGGAGCGAATGCTATTCTTGCCGTCTCTTTAGCATGTGCTAAAGCAGCAGCAATGGCTTCTAATCAAAGTTTATTTCGTTATATCGGTGGGGTGAATGCGAATACGCTTCCTGTACCAATGATGAATATTTTAAATGGGGGATCACATGCAGATAACAGCATCGATTTTCAGGAATTCATGGTTATGCCATTTGGTGCTGATTCTTTTAGTGAAGCCTTGCATATGGGCGTTTCTATATTTCACCATTTGAAAAGTGTATTGAAAGAAAAAGGCTATTCAACTAATGTAGGTGATGAAGGAGGATTTGCTCCAAACATTAAAAGTAATGAAGAAGCAATAGAAACTGTTTTACTAGCTATCGAAAGAGCTGGATACAAAGCCGGGGAAGATGTTTGGATTGCTATGGATGCTGCCGCTTCTGAATTCTACATTAAAGAAGAAGGGGTATATCACTTTCATAAGTCAGACGGACGAAAACTAAGTAGTGAAGAAATGGCTTCGTACTGGGCCGATTGGTGTGAGAAGTATCCAATTATATCTATCGAAGATGGAATGGATGAAGATGACTGGGCAGGATGGAAATCATTAACTGAAAAAGTAGGAGATAAGATCCAATTAGTAGGTGATGATTTATTCGTTACAAACACAGAGCGCTTACAAAAAGGAATTGATGAAAATATAGCCAATTCTATATTGATTAAGGTGAATCAAATTGGAACTTTAACTGAAACGATAAATGCAGTGAATCTAGCGGCTAGAAATAAATACTCTTCTGTGATGAGTCATCGCTCAGGTGAAACAGAAGATACAACTATTGCAGATTTAGCTGTTGCCTTAAATACTGGGCAAATTAAAACAGGATCTGCAAGCAGAACAGATAGAATGGCCAAGTATAATCAATTACTTCGTATTGAAGAAGAGTTAGGTGAAATGGCG
>JBLHMK010000156.1:0-4804 GCA_047621945.1 Flavobacteriaceae bacterium | reverse complement strand
TAGCGTATCGAGCGATATCTTCTTCATGAGTTACCAAAATAACCGTATTTCCTTTAGCTTGTATATCATCAAATATGCGCATGATTTCGTACGAAGTTTTAGAATCCAAATTCCCGGTTGGTTCATCCGCAAGTATGATTGAAGGTTTATTAACCAAGGCTCGCGCAATAGCCACTCGTTGTCTTTGTCCTCCAGACAATTCATTGGGTTTATGGTACATTCTATCGCTAAGGCTTACTTGTTCCATAACCTCTTCCCCTCTTGCAATTCGTTCCTTTTTAGAAATTCCCGCATAAATCAAAGGAAGCGTTACATTTTCAAGAGCGGATAATCGGGGGAGCAAATTAAAGGTTTGGAATACAAAACCAATTTCTTTATTTCGAACATGAGCCAACTCATCGTCTGTCATTTTCTCCACAGCGGTATTGTTTAGCACATAAGCCCCGCTAGTAGGCACATCTAGACAGCCCAATATATTCATCAAGGTAGATTTCCCAGAACCAGAAGGTCCCATTAAAGCTACATATTCATTTTTTTCAACTTTAAGATCCACTCCTGCCAAGGCATGGATGATTTGACTACCCATTAGATAGGTTTTTCTCACCTCTCGAAGTTCTATGATATTCACTTAGAGATCACTTTAGGTACTTTAATATAGTCAGAGTCTTTATTCGGTGCATTTCTCAATCCTTCTTCCTTAGAAATGACTTGCTTTACTTCATCTTCCCGAAATACGCCCACATTTTCATTCATATATACTAGAGGTTCAACTCCTTCCGTATCTACCTCTTGCAACTTTTCCACTAAATCCAAGATGCTTCCCAAATTTATTTGGATCTCTTTAGCATCTGATTCATCAAATTCAAGCTTGGCTAATTCGGCTAAACGATTTATTAAATTCTCATCAATTTTCATAAGTAAAAGTACTTTATGCTGTGAAGATAAAAAGTAAATTCAAGACGCACTAAATATTAGTTATAAACAATTTAAAATTTATGCGATAATCACCACTAAATACCTTCAAAAAAAGCATAATTTAGCTCCTCATATAAATTAAAAGATAGCCAATATTATGAGTAAGGAAATTGTTTTGAGTGGCATGCGTTCCTCAGGTAAACTGCACTTAGGCAACTATTTAGGTGCCGCGGTTAACTTCGTGAAAATGCAACATGATTATCAATGTTTTTATTTCATTGCTGACTGGCATAGTTTAACAACTAAGCATAACAAAGCTGATCTCCAAGAAAGTGTTAAAGAAGTACTTTCGAATTACATCGGAGTGGGAATCGATCCCGAAATTGCAACTATATATTTACAAAGTGATATTCCAGAGATAGCGGAGCTATATTTATACCTTAATATGTTTGCTCATAAAGGGGAGTTAGAAAAGACCGCATCTTTTAAGGAAAAGATACGAGCAAAAGGTTCAACCGTTAATGCAGGCCTGCTAACCTACCCTTCCTTAATGGCAGCTGACATCTTGATACACCGAGCTAAGTATGTTCCTGTGGGTAAAGATCAAGAGCAGCACTTAGAGATGACTCGTACTTTTGCGAATCGATTCAATAGAGTATATGATACTGATTTCTTGCCAGAACCAAATGCATTTAATTACGGATCAGAACTAATAAAGATTCCAGGTCTTGATGGCGGTGGGAAAATGAGTAAGAGTGATAACAATGAAAACAATGCAATCTTTCTTACAGATGATGAGGCAACTATATTAAAGAAATTTAAACGAGCTAAAACAGCGGATAGTCCTACTGAAAAGAACCAAGAAAAGCCAATAGAAATAGAAAATCTATTTAGTATAATGAATCATGTATCTTCTGCGGAAATTCGTCAGCAATTTGAAGATTCATTTAACGATTGTTCTATTCGATATGGCGATTTAAAAATGCAACTAGCAAAAGATACTAATGAATTTTTAAAACCTATTCGAGCGCGTATTATCGATTTGAGAGCCAATGAAAAGTACCTCAAGGAAGTGGCTGAGTTTGGTAAAGAGAAAGCACGAAAAAGCGCAAAAGCAACGCTAGATGGTGTACGTGAAGTGATGGGATTCAACTATTTTAAGTAGACAATAATTAAACTAACTAACAAGCGAATAAAATGGGAAGTAAGAAAATTAACCACATTGCCGTAGCTGGAAACATTGGAGCGGGTAAGTCTACCCTTACCGATCTTTTAGCTAAAAACTTCAACTGGCAACCTCAATTCGAAGATGTAGAGAACAATCCTTACTTGAACGATTTCTACGATGATATGCCTAGATGGTCATTCAATTTGCAGGTTTATTTCTTGAATAGTCGATATCAGCAATTAATTGAAATTAAAGACAATGACAAGGTAATTATTCAGGATAGAACAATCTATGAAGATGCTGAAATTTTTGCTCCTAACTTGCACAAAATGGGATTGATGTCTACTAGAGATTTTGAAAATTACAAAAGCTTATATAGTACTATAATATCTCAAATTGAAGCACCTGAGTTAATGATTTATCTCAAGGCTTCTATTCCCACCTTGGTTGATAATATTCAAAAAAGAGGAAGAGACTATGAGGAAAATATTCGTTTGGATTATTTGAAAAGATTGAATGAGTTTTACGAGTCCTGGATTGCAAATTACACCCATGGAAAATTACTCGTTATCGATTGTGACAAAATGAACTTTGTAGACAGAGAAGAAGACCTTGCAGAGATTTACAACAAGGTTCAAGCCGAATTACACGGATTGTTTTAAGCACTTCAACTACCTATAAATAAAAAGCTCCGATGAAATTCATCGGAGCTTTTTTTATGTGCTTTTTTTAATTAGTGCTTATCTTTTATTAATATCTACAAAAGCACGTTCAGCTGCGCCTGTATATATTTGTCTTGGACGACCAATAGGCTGTCCGTCAGTACGTAGTTCTTTCCATTGTGACATCCAACCGGGTAAACGACCTAAGGCAAACAACACGGTAAACATCTCTACAGGGAAACCTAAGGCTCTATATATAATACCTGAATAGAAATCCACATTCGGGAATAATTTCCTATCAATGAAATAGCTATCATTTAAAGCCGCTTGCTCTAATTTCTTAGCAATCTCCAAAATAGGATCATCAATCCCCATTTTATCTAAAATCTCATCTGCAGACTTTTTAATAATCTTAGCTCTTGGATCAAAGTTCTTATATACTCTATGACCAAATCCCATCAAACGGAAAGGATCGCTCTTGTCTTTTGCCTTGTTCAACCATTTCTCTGTATCTCCACCATCATTTTTGATAGACTCAAGCATTTCTAATACTTTCTGGTTAGCACCACCATGTAATGGACCCCATAAAGCGGCAACACCTGCAGAAACCGAAGCGTATAGGTTAGTATGAGATGAACCAACTAAACGAACTGCTGAAGTAGAACAGTTTTGCTCATGATCAGCATGTAAAATTAATAATTTGTTCATAGCTGTAACTACAACTGGGTCAAGTTCATATTTTTCAGTAACATGACCGAAAGTCATTGTTAAGAAATTCTCCACATAACCTAACTTATTATTTGGGTAAACTATTGGATGTCCAGATTTATTTTTCATAATCATGGCAACCATAGTTGGCAATTTAGCTAACAAACGCATAATCGTTAACTTAATATCTTCTTCACTTCGATGTGGATTTAAAGAATCTGGATAATACGCTGAGAACATACTTAGCATAGTCATCAACTGTCCCATAGGGTGCGCACCATTCGGAAATGCATCAAAAACAAATTTCAACTTCTCATTAACTAAGGTGTGACGCGTAACCTCTTCTTCAAAGCTAGCGAGTTGTTCTTTGTTTGGCAATTCACCTTCCAACAACAAGTATGCAACTTCTAAGAAGCTTGCTCCATTCGCTAATTCATCGATATTGTATCCTCTGTAACGAAGAATCCCTTCTTCACCACTGATATAGGTAATTCCACTTTTCGTAGCTCCAGTATTCTTATATCCCACATCGTATGTTACGTATGAACTAGCTACCCTTAACGAACTAATATCAATACCTTTTTCATTTTCAGTTCCCACAATAACCGGGAACTCATGTGTTTCTTCACCTAATATAAACTTTGCAGTTTCAGACATTTTTTAAAGGGTTTAAATTTTTAGTAAACTATACAATTTTCGTTCCCCAAATTTACGAAATAAATAGCTTATATAAGCTATTTATCACCTTGGAATTAAAAAATTATTAATCATTTTGATATAAACCATAGTCGTTGTATTTTTGTTCAATCTTAAGTAAACAAATCCAACACATGAAATTAACTAAAATTAATATACTTATAATCACCGCGATTGTAATTTTCGGAGTTATTGCAAGACTCCTCCCACACTTTCCAAACTTCGCTCCTATGGGGGCTTTAGCTTTGTTTGCGGTTGCATTTTACAAGCGCAAATACATTGCTTTGATTGTTCCAGTAATGGCCTGGTGGTTGAGTGATTTATACCTAAATAACACCGTATATAGTACATCAGAAAGTTTTTCATTATTCACTTTCGATCAACTCTATTCGGTAATTGCTTTAGTTGCAATTGTAGGATTAGGCGCATTACTACTTAAAAAATTAAACATTGCTAAGGTATTATTGGGTAGCGTAAGTGCTAGTTTAATATTCTTTTTAGTTTCAAACTTCGGTGTTTGGATGCAAGGAATGCTTTATCCTAAAACAATAGTTGGTTTAGTAGAGTGTTACAGTATGGCCATTCCTTTTTATAAAGCCACTTTCTTATCAGATATGATTTTTACAGGCGTATTTTTTGGAGCAATGTACTTTTA
>JBLHMK010000155.1:0-4807 GCA_047621945.1 Flavobacteriaceae bacterium | reverse complement strand
AGAAACAATACTCGTTCCATTACTTCCCGTTCCTTCAAATAACTCTCCGTCAAAACCATCTATCACACACAGCGGTGGACTGCTTTCCCATCTAAGTGTAGCAGAAGTTGGAGAAACGGATGAAACCATTACATTGAAGGGCACATAACAATCTTGGCAATCTAGGCTTGAAAAATTGGCAATTGTAGACCAAGGACTTATTCCTCCATTTGAACATATTGTTCTTACTTTCCAATCAAATGTTGTATTACAATATAGCTCATCAGCAAGCACGGAATTACTGCTACTCAAATAAGATGTCCAAAGTGCTTGACCTACTGGCCGAACAGCAATTTCATAACTCGAGGCACTAGCATTGTTATCCCAATCCAAGACGGCTTCATCTGAGGCAATTGAACTAGATCCTAAGCCCGCTGGTGTGATGCAGCCTCCGGCAAGCGCATTAATTAAGCAGATATCAAATTCAAAAGAGCTTGGTCCTTGACCCTCTTCTGAGGAATGATATACCCGAATGTAATAGGTCTGGTTGGCTGTTAATCCTCCCAATGTCAAACTTTCCGCAGAACCATCCGTATATTCAGCATCTACACAATTTATTAATGACCCACCACAGCTATCATAAACTGCAACAACTACATCTAGTCCAGTTTCTAAAGGGTTCACATTTACTTCCATGGAAGAATTCAATGCCGTAAACTCAAACCATACATCTTGCCCTAATTCACTTATATTCCCAGAGCAATTCAATGGGTTAGCAGACTGGGTGGCACTATTTAAGCTGGCGTTTTGATAACAATATTGGTTGCTCGTTACTTGGTTAAGGGGAATGGCGTTAGCACACCAATCATTTGAAGGATTCGTATCGTTGGAAAGTAATACAGCCGTTAAAGCATTGATTCTTCCGTAGCCTAATTCGTTGTGCCATATTCCGTTTGGTCGACCAACTACTGGGTGGTAAGGGTAATTACCTACTTTCTCGCAAGATTGTTCTAAAAAGTCCTTGAGTTCTTCACCAGTTAAATTAGGATTAATAGAGGCCATTAACCCAACTACACCTGCAGTTATTGGCGTTGAGAATGACGTACCTGAAGCGGTGGTGTAATCACCTGTTGCTCCCCCGGCACCTACAATATCTGTAGTTAAAATACTACTTCCGGGAGCAGAAACATCTACTGAATCATGCCAGTTAGAAGAAGAGTATCTAAAATCTGCTTGCGTTGTTCTTCCAACACCTACTACATTCTTATAACATGCAGGGTAACGAATTTGCATGTTTGAATAGTTTCCTGTACTACCCAAAATTACCGATCCTAGACCACCGTGGGCTAAGGTTCTCATTCTTTGGAATTGATCATCTTCACCGGCATCGGCACCAGAACCACTCCAGCTATTCGTTACAGCAACCACATTGCCATTCGCAATGATGTGATCAGCTGCTCGCTGAAGAGTCACTGAGTTCACACTATTACTAGTTGCAGCAGTTAAAATGATAGGCATCACTTTTAAATTGAAAGCTACACCAGCAACTCCTGAATTGTTATCTGTTACGGCACTCGTACAACCCATTACTCTGGTTCCATGGGTATGTGCCACGTCTAAGTACTGCGCATCGTTAACATCTAAAAATGCATTATAAGGTTCTACTACATTTGGTGCTAAATCAGGATGAGTTAAATCGAACCCATCTAATTCCTGCACGCAAATAACTAAGTTGCTATTACCTGTTGTTAAACCCCAAGCTTCAGGTGCGTCAATATCAGCATCATTATCTTGGTTTAAGTGCCATTGATTAATATATTCGGTGTCGTTCGGTGTATAATCTTCCGAAACAATACGATTAGACATCGGATAGATATATTCAAATAAACCTGTAGCATTTAATTTACGAGATAGCTTAAAGATTGATTGGCCTTTTGGAATTCTTGCAAAACTAATTCCTCCTGGATAATCACTTTCATACTTTTCTAAGTAAGTAAGATTATGCTTTTTTAAAGCTTGTTTGATGGCTTCTTTATCTGCGTTTGTTTTGGCTTTAAAATTAACTAAGTCGAAGTAATACAATTCGCCACCATCAACTGAATAATAGGGTGTTGCACTAGATACTCCAGGTAGATTTTGAAAGGACTTGAATAGTCGTTTTAAATCTCCTTTGTTAGAAGCCTGTTGATTGTCAAAAATGATCGCGTGATACTCATCGAAAACTTCTTCATTTCTTAGTTTGGGATATTTAGCGTTTAACTCATTGCTAATCGCCTCCAGATTGGTATGTTCATCAAAAGTAATCACCAATTTATCAAAATTTGCTTTTGGACTCTTCGCTTCATCACCCATCATAAAGTGAGGAGAATTGATTTCATGGAAGCGTATTTTTTTCTGAGCAAATGAATAATTTGTCAGGCCAACAAAAAGTACCGAGATGATTAAAAGTAATTTAGTTTGCATTCGGAATGGTTTGTTTTTCCGAAAATACAACATAGAATGTTCATAGCATAATTGAACTCAACTTTACTAAGTTAAAACAAGTAAAAGAGCAAGCCTATTTAATTATTGTAACTGACCCTGTAAGTTTACTTTCTCATAACAAGGAACGACCTGCCAAGTCTTAAAGACTTGGCAGGTCTAAATCAAAACTAAATGACCGAACAAAAACAACAACTCGAACAAAACAATAGATGGAGGTTTTAAGCCCTAGCAGGGTCTCTCGAAGAGGACCCTACTGCACATTACACGCTAGATTAGGATTCAGAGTCGTTTTCAACAGACCCTGCTTCGGAGGAGGAAGCTAATTATTGCTTAATCAATATCTCTTGCTTCATTTCCTATTCTGGATGAACCAACTGTAAGAAATAAATTCCAACAGCCCCATCAAAAGCTATCTCAATCTCTAATTTATCTAGTAAATAACGAGCAACTAATTGTCCGTTCAAATTATACATTTCACATTTTGCTCACCCGTTTCTGTCAAGACTAAAATGTCTGCATCAATCGCTCGGATTTTTTCCAATACTTCCTCATTCCTATTTTTAATGAGTCGTTCTAAGTTCCAAGTGGCTATTTTCACTCGTCTTCCTCCTCTTCAAACCCCTCCAGCACTTCAATCAACCTTGCTTCAAAAGCCTCGGTCAGTTCAGTGTTCACTTCTATTTCGTTGCCTTTGATGCTGCCATCCTGAAATACGGGAATTAAAGCTTCAATCTCTTCCCATTCAATACCGACAAACTTCATATAGGCGATAACTTCCAAATTGTGTTCGCACATGCCGTTGGTGTAGTTCATTATGCTTGGAATAAATTTAGAGCTATTCACTTGCTCCCAGAATGCTTTCTCTTCGGTATTATTCATTTTTTTCAGTTCCATGAAATTCTTAAAAGCATCGCGCCACTCACTTTTTTCCATGAAGTAGGCAAATAGCACGAGTGCGACCGCAACGAATACAAGCACTAAGGCTAGTATGCCTATTCCTTTCCAACTGTATTCCTTAAGGGTATACACAAGCGTACCGATTATCCCAATCAGCCACATGGGTAGAAAGAATAAGCGGCCTTTCAATCCGCCCGCTTCGCTTATACCTGCAAGCAAGGTGCCGATGCTCGCTAGAATGATTAGTCCTAAAGGACTATTCGCAAATTCATCCGGCATTAACCAGTAAATAGGTCCAACAACAACGGCGATAATCAGCCCAATAGCAATAGCATAAAAGTTAAATATAATCATGTGTTAAAGATATTACTTGAAGTTAAATCTTCATATTAATAGGTGAGTTATTTTTTTTATTGTTAAAATGCTTGATAATCTTTAATCTGTGGTGGTATGGGAATAACTATTCGTTGATTAGTCTTCTGTTGCTTTAAACGAATAAACTTGTCATCTCGATTTTCTGGGTCGACCAAGTCTCGTAAGGATTGATAGCGTTGTCCTGTAAAACAGAGAATGACAAACAAGTCCATACAATTGCTCAAATTCTTGTTCTCACTTAAGTCAAGATCAATTAGTAACTGGATTTTCTCAGGATTAAGGTAAATCTGTATAGTTTCTTCCTTTAGCACTTTAAGCTTATTGCTCTTGTACTTGAGGTTGTGGTTTATATCATTGCTAGTAGCATCATTTAATACACCCTTCAATATTTTAATCTGCTTCCCTATGGTGTTCTTACTCAAACCTTCGTCTTCTAGAAATTCAATATAAGAATAGTAGAAGTCTAGGTCGATGGAATTGAAAGTAAGCGCACCTTTAACCGTTTTTTCAAATGCCTTTAATTTCTCCTTAGCATGCTCATCGCTTTGAATGGTGTCTGGGGGAGATTAACTTCTCCGTCTTTGGACTTTAGATCTTTTTTTGGTTCTTAATGCCTTAGCGCTTATGTTCAATGAGGATTTTTAACTCCTTGGGTTCTGGCTCACGCTTTTTCTCTTTGACAAATTGATAGAATTCGTTAAGTATATCCTCTTCTAGCAAATTTAGGAAAGAATTGTATTCCATGCCAAGTGATCAGTTGATCTTCGTATTGCAACGATGTTTATTGAAATTCCAATAGGCTGGTTCAATTGTCAAGCCTGTTAGAATTCGTGCTTTCTTACCACTGTCATTAAAAAAACAATAGATGGAGGGTCTTGTCTATTGAATTTGTAAAGTACCGTATAGTGTGCGGATTTATTGGGTACTTGAAAGGGGTATAAAAAAAGGGAACCTTTCGATTCCCTTTTGGCGGTCTGGACGAGAACTTGAGTAGGTGTTGATAACTAATGAGTTATGCATTTTTTAGCCCATTTGTGGTCGCTCAAAAAGCAATTTGTGGTCGCCAAAACAC
>JBLHMK010000154.1:0-4911 GCA_047621945.1 Flavobacteriaceae bacterium | reverse complement strand
TTTTTCATAACGATGCTTGACTGATTGTGCTGTTTGGATTCGTGAATGGTAGCAAATGCTACCTACATAATAGTCCGTAGCTGAAAGCATACGGACAGGTTTAGTGTTTTAAACTACGGACAGGTTGGAATTTATAGATTTGGTATTTTTAGTTTGAACAGATGCGACAGAACCAAGCTGAAAATCGGTAATAATATTATAACAGAGGTTTGTGCAATAATAAAGCCCCTTGAAAATAGGGGCTTTATCAGCTGAAAAACAGCTCTTTAGGTGGTGGTGCCTGCTGGAATCGAACCAGCGACACAAGGATTTTCAGTCCTTTGCTCTACCAACTGAGCTAAGGCACCCGCCTTTTAAAGGAATGCAAAGGTAAAATATTATTTTATTTAAACACAAAAAAAATGAATAGAAATTTTTATTAAATGCAGTTGTATATTTGCAACATAATTAGATCTTAATGAGAATCGTAATTGCAGGAGCTGGAGATGTGGGCATTCATCTCGCTAAACTTCTGGCCCAAGAGAAACAAGACACCGTAATCATCGATAAAAATTCGGAGCGGTTACAATACGTTGAAAATCACTTAGATGTATTCACTATAAAGGGGGATGCAACATGTCCACTTATACTGAGAGAGGCAAAAGTTGAAAGGGCTGCCTTGTTTATTGCGGTGACCTCTACTGAGGCACACAATATAACGAGCTGCATCTTGGCGAAGAAAATGGGAGCAAAGCAAACCGTTTCGAGAATTAGTAATGCTGAATATCTCAATAAAGAAACTGGATTAGATCTTAATGAATTAGGTATCGATTTCATGATTTCACCGGAAAAACTGGCGGCTTTGGAGATTAAAAGACTAGTGAGTAGAAATGCTTTCACAGATAGTTTTGAGTTCGATGAAGGGAAATTGCACTTAGTAGGGATTCACCTGGAAGCTCAATCGCCTTTAGTTGGAAAGCAACTTGAAGAAACCTCATACTTAAATCCAGACAGCAATTATATAGCTGTAGCCATTAAGCGGAAATCTACCATACTGATACCTCGACGAACCACCTACTTTGAAGAAGATGATTTTGTCTATTTTGTTTCGAAGCAGGAAGGAGTTCAAGAAATTAGCAAATTGAGCGGTCGAAGGAAGCTTAAGAGTAACCGTGTTATGATTTTGGGTGGAAGTAGAATTGGTGTTAAAACCGCAGAGGCTTTGTCAGATAAGTATAATGTTAAAATTATTGAGCAAGATCAACATAAGTGCTTCGATATCACAGATAGATTACAGAATGTATTGGTAATTAACGGTGATGGTCGTGACGTTGAGCTACTTCGAGAAGAGGATATCACAGAAATGGGTATTTTCATAGCTGTAACGGGAAGCTCATCAACTAATATTATGGCTTGCCTAGTTGCAAAAGCGCAAGGCGTTACTAAAACCATCGCTTTGGTGGAAAATATCGATTATATACAACTGTCGCAGATGGTAGGAATAGATACCATGATCAACAAAAAGTTGATAGCGGCAAGTAATATCTTCCGTCATATCCGAAAAGGGGAAGTACTTTCCTTAACGAATATTCACGGGGTAGATGCCGAAGTGCTTGAATTCCGAGTTACAGAAAAATCAAAAGTAGCTAAGAAACCAATTCGCGACATTCAATTTCCAAAAGGAGCTATTATCGGAGGAGTAATCAGAAACAATCAAGGAATGATTACCCTTGGTGATTTTCAAATAGAAGAAGGTGATCACGTAGTGGTGTTTGCGATGAATGAATGTATCCAAAAAGTAGAAGATTTCTTCAAATAACTTAGCATGAAGTTAAACTGGAAAGTAATTGTAAGTTTTTGGGGCGCGTTGCTCATGCTTAACGGTGTTTTTATGTTTATTGCCATTATTCCAGGCGTACTCATGCATAATGATTTTGGCTGGAAAGCGCTGCTAATCTCTGGTGTTATCAATATTTTTATTGGGGGCTTAATGCAGTTATTCACCAGAACGGAAAACAAGAACATCGCAAAGCGAGAGGGCTTTCTAATTGTATCCCTAGGATGGATTTTCTTGACCTTAGGAGGATGTCTCCCTTACTTAATCAGCTCAACAATCCCTTCATTACCATCCGCTATATTTGAAACTATTTCGGGATATACAACCACCGGCGCATCAGTATTAAACGATATCGAATCAGTTTCTCCAGCTATATTGACCTGGCGGAGTATGACGCATTGGATTGGGGGTATGGGAATTATCGTACTAACCGTAGCCATCTTACCTATTTTGGGTATTGGAGGCATGCAGTTGTTCGCCGCTGAAGCTCCTGGAGTAACTACGGATAAATTGCACCCAAGAATTACAGATACCGCCAAGCGTTTATGGTTTATCTATGTGGGACTAACATTCGCGGAAACTATATTATTGAAACTAGCTGGCATGAAATGGTTCGACGCCATCAACCATAGTATGGCTACTGTTTCAACCGGTGGATTCTCTACAAAGAATGAAAGTATTGCAGCCTTTGATAGTCCCTTGATTGAGTATATTATTATCTTTTTCATGTTTCTTTCAGGGGTAAATTTTGCCTTGACTTATTGGGGCTTAAAAGGAAAATTAAACAAGGTTTATAAAAATCAAGAGTTTAGATTTTATTTTGTCATGACTCTATTTATCACCGCAATATGCACGGTAGTTCTGATGGTCAATAGCTCCTTGGATTGGGGCTTTGAAGAAACCTTCAGAAAGAGCCTTTTTCAAGTCATCGCTTTTATCACTACCACTGGATTTGTAACCGCAGATTTAACGAATATACAAGGCGCATCTGTACTCAAGGTAATTTTCTTCTTTCTTTTATTTATGGGCGGTAGTGCAGGATCAACAGCAGGGGGAATTAAGATTGTTCGCCACTTAGTGATCTTCAAAAATTCATGGTTGGAGTTTAAACGTTTATTGCATCCGTCTGGCATTATTCCGGTACGCTATAATGGCAATTCTGTTCATGGTCGTATTACCTTCAACGTGATGGCCTTTATCATTATTTACTTGATAATCTTTGGATTTGGTAGTATCGTAATGTCGATGACAGGGCTAGATTTTGAAACATCGATAGGAGCTGCAGCTACTAGTTTAGGGAATGTGGGTCCATCTATTGGAGGAGTTTGCCCGGTATGTAATTTTTCAGGGATCTCAGCTTTTGGTAAGCTTTTCCTTTCTTTATTGATGCTTATCGGTCGTTTAGAAATATTTACGGTTTTAATTCTATTTACGCCGTTCTTCTGGAAAAGAGCTTAGGCTAAAACACGATGGCTAGAACGAGTATCAAACTCAGGAACTTCGAGAGCCAATATTTCGTTATCTTATTTCACTTCATAAAAGAAAGGAATAACCATGTTAAATTGGAACGATATCATCAAATTTGCAAGCCACGGAAATCCAACACCAAGTAGAAGAGTGGAAAAGACGGCAGAAGAATGGAAGCAGATTCTAACACCTGAACAATTTCAAATAGCTCGTTTAAAAGGAACAGAACGCCCGCATACCGGAGCGCTTTGTAGTTCGCATGACGCTGGAAAATATGCCTGTATCTGTTGCGATACCGAATTGTTTGATTCAACGATTAAATTTGAATCAGGTTCGGGGTGGCCAAGCTTTACTCAGCCCATCGAAGTCCACGCTATTCAATATGAAAAAGATACGGCTATGGGTATGGTAAGAGTGGAGGTTATGTGCAATGTTTGTGATAGTCACCTTGGTCATGTGTTCCCTGATGGACCAGAACCAAGCGGACTGAGATATTGTGTAAATTCAGAATCAATAAAACTAATAAAGGAGTAATAATGAATAAGCAAGTAGCAACAGTTGGCGGAGGATGTTTCTGGTGTATAGAAGCAGTTATGCAAAGAATAGGTGGGGTAGAAGCGGTAAAGTCTGGCTATGCCGGAGGAAACGCTCCTGGTAAACCGACATATAGAGAAGTCTGCTCGGGCCTAACGGGTCATGCGGAAGTAACTCAAGTAAGTTTTGATGCAGATGTAATTTCTTATGAGGACTTACTAAAGATTTTTATGACAAGTCACGATC
Organism: Flavobacteriaceae bacterium; assembly: GCA_047621945.1. Classification (GTDB taxonomy): domain Bacteria; phylum Bacteroidota; class Bacteroidia; order Chitinophagales; family UBA8649; genus JAFMKE01. The sequence continues at coordinate 848 of JBLHMK010000154.1, read as the reverse complement.
CTACAACCTTAAACAGACAAGGTGGTGATACGGGTACGCAGTATCGCTCTACTATTATGTTTCACGATGAAGAGCAAAATGAAGCAGCAGAAAAAGTGATTGAAGATTTGAAAACTTATTATTCGGACCCTATTGTAACGACATTAGAGGCCTTGGATGTATTCTATGAGGCAGAAGAGGAGCATTGGAATTATTACAATGATAATCCAGGTGCTGGATATTGCCGAGCGGTTATCGACCCTAAAGTTGCTAAGCTTCGTGCGATGTACGCGGATAAATTAAAGTAAACTAAAACCTACAACTATGTTGTTAGATAAGATAAAAGCCTACTTCACCAAGAAGAGTAAAGAAGAAGAAACCGGACCCGCACCTGAAGGAATGTGTCCAAATTGTTGGGGATATACGGAATGGGATGGAAATTATTATACAGAAATAAAAGACAGACATATTTTGCCTAATACTAGCGAGTTTAACAGTTTTGTTAAAAATATAGCTGATAAAGTGGATAGCGAGGTGCACCGGCACGGGACAAAGTATGTTTGCGAATCTTGTAAAACAGAGTTTTAAGGAAAATAAACATGCCCAAAATTAAAGACATATCGCTTCATAGTTTATTCACGAATGAGTTACCAGTAGATGAGAATGAAACCAATACGCGAAGACAAGTTCATAATGCTTGCTACTCCTTCGTTGAGCCCTTAAAGCCTGCTAATCCCTCTTTGTTAATTGCTTCTGAAGAATTAGCCAATTCCTTAGGGATTGATGATGTCAACTCGGATGAATTTGTGTCATTGATGACAGGAAAGACCCTAGCGGCTAATAGCAAGCCTTATGCGATGTGTTATGGT
>JBLHMK010000153.1:0-4966 GCA_047621945.1 Flavobacteriaceae bacterium | reverse complement strand
AAATTAACTCTCACAATAATGCAATAAACTTTTGTTTAGTTTACTATTTTCTCAGCAAGCTATAGGTTTCCCTGCCGTTCCATGATACTTGAACTATAATAAGCCCTTCAAAGTCCAAGCTATCTAAATAAAGAAATCGGTATGCACCTTGACTATATCCATCATCATCACTAGCTATCAATCGTCGACCCGCAAGGTCAAAACATTGAATGCCAGATACTTCAGTATTTAAAGGGGTAAATTTCACTTCAATTCTATTAAAGTTGTCATTATAAAACACTGTGGGTTCCATTAACTCTCCTATATTCGAAAATCCGCTTATCACGGAGTCTTCAGGAGCTTCTATTTCAAAGGAGTATTGATGATAACATGCTAGTAAATCGATAACTTCCAATAAATATGAGCCATCAACTAAACTGTCTATACTATTTGAAGCTGTATCTCCATTCAATAGAATGGTATACGGGGAGGTTCCTCCATTTATAATGATATTTACTGAAGCAAGATTTGAATTAGTGAGTGCTATTATATCTAGCTGCAAATTCAAGGGGAAGGGTTGGGTAATATTAAATTCTTCAGCATACATGCATCCAAAAACATCCACATAAGAATAGCTATACAACCCAGAATAAAGATTCACTATGGAATCGGAGATTATTCCATTATTCCATTCAAGCGTATAATCTTGTCCTTCATTAAGAACATCTAAAATTATCTTACCATCCATCGAAGAAAAACAAGACGGGTTCTGAACCATATAATTAATAGTTGGAGGCTCTATTCTTTCTAGATAGATCGTATCGCTTCTTACTAACATTCCGGAGGAGTCCACACCATTTAAGAAGTACCCACCCTCATTAAACACCTTAATAGTTCTTGAACTATCTCCATTGCTCCATAAATAAGATAATAAGTTCGGTGCAGTAAGCGTAACACTATCCCCTTCACAAAACGGATTTATTCCACCAAGTTCCAATTGGATTAAACTTAAGGTCTCCCCTTCCACAAATAGATAATCTTGATTTACAGGTAAATGATAATACTTATCTACTATGCCACTCAAATATTCTATGTGTATAGAATCAACAATAGAATTATTTCCCATTCCAATAATATGGTGTTGGGAATTTTGACCTAAATAATTTTCCCCACACATAGTGTATTGTGTATACCGATTTCCTGCTATGAAAATTGAGATCCAAGAACCAATGGCAAAGTGATTTGAAACTGTTCCTTCCAAAGTAATTTTTATAAAATTATTCACATTCCCCGAGTTTTCCCATAAAAAAGGCATGGCAGGTGAATCGTTCTGCACTATTAAGTCATAGAAACCATCGTTATTGAAATCTCCTCTAGCTACGGCATGACTCTTAGCAATGTGATTGCCTATAAAAACTGAGCTATCTTCAATGAAAGGGTTGGGAAAGTTATTCTTATAAAAAAAGTTTCTCACCTCTGGAATTGTAGGATTAAGGGATGAGGTAGCTAAATATAAATCCTGCAAACCATTATTGTCGTGGTCCAACCATACGCCGCCCCATGAAGCAAAATCCAATTCTAGATTATAGTAAGGAGCTTCATTAATAAAAGTTCCGTCATTTTGATTTTCAAACAAATGAGGTTTATTAGTTATTCCTGTATTACTAACAAAGACATCTAAATCTTCATCATTATCAAAATCAGCCACCGATATTGTCATTGGATCATCTGAAGCCATTTCAACATTTGCAGTTACGGCGACTTCGTTAAAAGTGCCATCTCGATTATTACGATAAAGGGCATTTTGGAATAAATTTCTATCGTTAATTACATACAAGTCTGGCCAGGAGTCTTTATCATAGTCAAACCAAACACCTTGAAAGCTTAGCCTCAAGCCATTGTCCGTGCCAGAACTAAAACTAACATCCGTAAAAGTCCCATCCCCATTGTTTTTATAAAGATTATTTACATCATTTAAGGAAAGGGGATTACCGTTTGAATTGCGCTTACACACATACAAATCTAAATCTCCATCTTTATCATAGTCACCAAATGAAGCGCCATAGTTTTCTGCCACACTAGTCGCTAATCCAGCTAGAACAGTTACATCAGAAAAACTAAAACTTCCATCATTTCTAAATAATTTAATCGGGCCACCACTAGTGGTTAATAGAACATCGAGAACTCCGTTGTTATCATAATCCACCCAAAGCACATGCTTCGCCGCCTCTTCCGAATAAAAAGAAAAAGAATCTAAAGAAAAAGTACCAGCATTATTTTGGTAAAAGACTTGATTATCCTGCTCCATAGCAAAAGATAAATCATCCCAGCCATCATTATTGTAATCATAAAAACTAACACCAGCCCCATAATTATCGGTACTTTGATTAAGCGCATTAAGTCCTTGGATTGAAGCTACATTTTCAAAAACTTGAGCAGTCACCTCTGCCTCGCCTATAAGACTTATAAAGGCTAATAATGTAAACCGTATAAATTGAGTCAAGGTCATTCTCCAAATATAATTTAATAAAATTTACAAATGGGAAGAGTAAGTACAATTGTGGAGTTTTAATACTTTACGATTTCAAAATATGGCCTCATTCTTAAGGTAAACCCGTAAACAAAAAAGCTCCCTATTTAGACTAAATAGGGAGTTTTTCAAAGTTAATAATTATAGTGGTTTACTTTCCATAAACCTTTTTTGCTCCATAAGCAGCTAGGCCACTCAAGAGTAAAAACAGCCCACCCTCTATTGGCACACCAGCAGGAGGAGGAGGCGGTGGCGGTGGAGCTACTTGAGCAAAAGCCACATTCAATATAATTGGACTAATTAAAACCAAAGTAGCAATAATAATTTTAGAAAATTTATTCATAAGATTAAGTTTCAAAGTTTACAATTGTAAGTTAGACTGAGCTTGATTAGCTCAGTCTAACTTAAATTTCTATTTATTAATTAATACAGTTTGGTTAACAACTTGGTCACCAATTTGAACTTTCACGATGTAGTATCCTTGAGCCCACTGTACATTTCTAATCATTTGTTTACCGTTTGAATTAACATCAACACTAGCAAGTTCTTGACCTAACAAATTATAAACACCCGCATTCACAGTTCCTTCATTTACGTTTGTAAAATCTAAAACAATGTTTGCTTCGTTATCAGCATAGATACTCAAACTTCCTTTATCTCCTATAGCTAGTATTGAAGTAGTTTTTTCCGAAACTAATATTGTTTGTTCTGCATCAGCAGCACAAATATCATTAGAAGCATTTAACTCAACTAAGTATTCACCTGGCAAGTTAAATTGGAAGTTAAACAATTCTGTTTGAGCCATTAACTGACCGTCAATGTACCATTCAAAATTACTAGCTCCACTACCTGAATAATCAAAGTCAATTGTTTCACCAATTTCGATGTCAGTTGCAGATGCCAATACTGTTGCATCAACACTAACTACTTCTTCCACTACGAATACATAAATTTGACTTGTACCAAACACATCGAATACTTCGACTTCGTAATCACCGTAAGAAAGAATGTTTTCAGAACCATCTAAGACACCCGTTTGCTCTAACACTCCAGCATTACTAATAGTAAATGTTCTTCCATCAGTTGAGTTTTCAACGATAACAGCATTATCATTCTCACATGTAGGTTCAATCAAGTTGAAGCTAGCTGCTAATGAGAAGTGAATTTCAAATCTATCTGTTCCATTTTGTGCAGGATCAGCATTAAATGAATAAGGACCATCTTCCATTTTATGGAAAACACCAAGCAACTTATCTTCTAGGTAGATGATAGTATTTGCTGGAAAGTCGTCCATTCCACTAAATGTGAATTCAGCAGAGCTTACTTCAGGAGCTATTAGTCCCATTGGAACTGACATCCCTAAATCATTTAAATTCAAACCATTCAAACTCAATTGATCGCCATTATTTCTCGTGTATAAGGTAGGTTTATTACTATTACTTTGTCTCTTAACACAATCACCAGCAATATCAAATTGATCAGTGCTTGTAGGGCTATAGTATAAGTAAGTAATATCACCATTACCACCAACGTTCACTTCAATGTCTAATCTATAATCAAACCAAGATGTTGATTTAGCAAAATTAGCATTCGTAGCATCAACTCTATATGCATCACTTGGAGTGTAAGTACCAGCACCAACACTAAACGCAGTAAATCCTTGCATTACTGGAATTTCAGCTCCTGCAATTAATACAGGTTGGAAAGTACCACTCCATGCACCAGATGCAGAGTTATAGTATTGAGGAGAACTTAATCCACTACCTAATGTAACCGCATCAACATTCATTGGTGATGGATAAGGGTTAGACAATACGTGCCATCCTTGAGATACCGTCGTATTGCTTACAGAATTAGTAACTCCAAATGACTGTCCACCAGTATTAGGTGCACCAGTAACTGAAACTGTTGAACCGTTAGTCATCCATCCAGAGTATCCTCTACCTTGCATTAAGTTAGTTGAACTTGTTGGAAGTGCCCACCATCCTTCTTGCACACAAGAAGTAGGGAAAGTAGCATCTTCTCTCCACTCTAATAAGTTAGAGTATGGAGAAAATGGATTAATGGTATCAGGATCACATGATGCTAAAGGAAGAATAAATCCATTTACAGGATATACCGTGTAAGTATTATCCAATCCTGAAGCCGCAGATCCGCTAACAGCAGAACCGAAGTATCTTTGTCCAAGTCCACCAGCAAATCCATCTGTTACATAACGATTAACTGTAAGGTCTCCTGAATAAGTACCTAAGCTTGTAGGTGTAAAGTCATCCAAGAAAGCGGTTCCACCAAACGCAGAATTCAAGCTAAATGCACCATTATTTGTAAATGTACCTGCAGTAAGAATCAATGCAGAATCTACACTTAAACTAGCAGAAGCCATAACTGAAGCACCTGCAGCATTGTTTAATTCTACCATTCCAAATGCACCATTTCCTGACAACATTTGAGTAGCAG
>JBLHMK010000152.1:0-4998 GCA_047621945.1 Flavobacteriaceae bacterium | reverse complement strand
TTTTTCAATATAAAGTCCATAGATTCATCCGGTTTCATATCCCCTAAATGATTTCTTAAGATTAACATCTTTTTATAGACATCTTCGTCCATTAACAAGTCTTCTCTTCTTGTACTTGAGGAAACTAAATCAATAGCAGGATAAACACGTTTGTTAGCTAATCTTCGATCTAATTGTAATTCCATGTTTCCTGTTCCTTTGAATTCCTCAAAGATAACTTCGTCCATTTTTGAACCTGTGTCTACTAAAGCTGTTGCTAAAATAGTAAGTGATCCACCATTTTCAATTTTACGTGCAGCACCAAAGAATTTCTTTGGTTTATGTAAAGCGTTAGCTTCAACACCACCAGATAATACTTTACCTGAAGATGGGGCAACTGTATTGTATGCTCTAGCCAATCTTGTGATAGAATCTAATAAGATAACCACGTCGTGACCACACTCTACCAGTCTTTTTGCTTTTTGTAAAGCCATATTACTCACTTTTACGTGACGATCTGGTGTTTCATCGAAAGTTGAAGAAAGCACTTCTGCATTTACACTTCTTTCCATATCTGTAACCTCTTCAGGACGCTCATCAATGAGTAAAATCATTAAATAAGCTTCTGGGTGGTTCTTAGCAATTGCATTTGCCACATCTTTCAAAATGGTAGTTTTACCAGTTTTAGGTTGTGCTACAATCATTCCTCTTTGTCCTTTCCCAATTGGGGTGAACAAATCCATTACCCTTGTTGAGTAATTTCTAGGATCACCAGTCGATAAGTTAAATCTTTCATTCGGGAACAAAGGAGTTAAGTAATCAAAAGGAACTCTATCTCTTACTTCCTCAGGGTTCTTTCCATTTATCTTGTCTACTTTAAGTAAGGCAAAATACTTTTCACCATCTTTCGGTGGACGAACTGTTCCCGTACAAGTGTCTCCTGTTTTCAATCCAAACAGTTTGATTTGAGAAGGAGAAACGTAAACATCATCTGGAGATGATAGGTAATTGTAGTCTGAAGAACGTAAAAAGCCATATCCTTCTTGCATCATTTCTAAAACACCTTCTCCTGCAATAACACCATCTAACTCTACATTAAAAACTGGAACAGCTGGTTTTTTCTCTCTAGGAGGATGTACTTTCTTTTGTTGATCTCTGTTATCGTGCTGTGGCTTTGGATTGTTCTTGTCATCTCGATCCTTTCTCTCAGGTCTTGATGGTTTGTTCGCCTGTCCTTTATTTTCTGGTCCTTTGTTTTCTGGTCCTTTGATTTCATCAGGCTTGATGTGTTTTTCAATGGATTGAGCTCTTTGATCCTCACTTGGCTTTTCACCTTGTGTTTCAGGAGCTGTTGATTGAACTGGATTTTGAGTTTGAGCAGGCTTTCTAGGTCTTTTTTCCCTTGTTGGCTGAGCTTGAGAAGGCTCAGTTGACTGGGGACTAGAACTTACTTCAGGTTTAATTGCCTTAACCGCTGTTGGGTTAACTGCTTGAGCATCTAAAATAGCTAAGACTAAGTCTTGTTTTACAAGTTTTTTACTATTCTTTACGTTAAGCTTTTCAGCAAGGTCCTTTAATTCAGGAACGAGCATGTCATTCAGCTGCGAAAAATCGTACATATATTTTGATTGTTTTTGAAATTTATTCTTACGAAAAAATTGGTTGAGATTGTTTTGAAGCACTAGAACTAGCGCGAAGTGGTTTTAATATTGACGCAATGTTACGCAAAGTTTTTATATCTGCAAACATTATTTGAACAAATAAGCGCTTATTGGATGTATTTTGCCAATACAATAGCTATTTTTGCCAAAAATAAAGGATATCGATGTTAGATCTTAATTTTATAAGAGAGAGGTTTGTTATAGCTAGTGCTGGATTGAAGAAAAGGAATATAGCTAATGGAGATGAAATGCTAAAGGAAGTAGTTGAGCTAGATGATTCTAGAAAGCAAATTCAAACTACGCTGGATGAAAGCTTATCGAAATCTAACAAAATCTCCAAGCATATAGGCGAATTATTCAAAAGCGGTAATCGAGAAGAAGCTGAAAAGATGCGTCAACAAACGGTTGACTTGAAGGAGATAATTAAGGAACTTTCGGAAAAGCAGCAGCAGGTGTTGTTGGAGTTGGAGGATAAGCTTATGCAAATCCCTAATATTCCCCATGAGAGTGTTCCAGCAGGTAAAACACCTGAAGACAATGAAATAGTTAGAACTTGGGGTGAATTCCCTGTTCTTGCTCAGGATAATGAATTGCCTCATTGGGAGTTGGCTAAGAAGTTTGATATTTTTGATTTGGAACTCGGTGTTAAACTGACCGGTGGTGGCTTTCCTGTTTTCACAGGAAAAGGTGCTCAATTGCAAAGAGGTTTGATTAATTATTTCTTAAGCCAAGCAAACAATGCAGGCTATAGAGAAATTGTACCTCCTTTAATGGTTAATGAAGCCAGTGCACGAGCCACGGGGCAGCTTCCAGATAAGGAAGGTCAAATGTATGAGATGAAGGAAGATCCATATTTTATGATTCCAACAGCTGAAGTGCCTATTACAAATATTTATAGAGATGAATTGGTTGAAGAAGCTATCCTTCCAATAAAAATGGCAGGATATACACCCTGTTTTAGAAGAGAAGCAGGTTCATATGGAGCTCATGTTAGAGGGCTAAACCGTTTGCATCAATTTGATAAAATAGAGATTGTACAAATAGCACATCCTTCCAAAAGCTATGAAGTTTTGGAAGAGATGGTTCAACATGTGGAATCTTTAGTGCAAGCGTTAGAATTACCTTACCGAGTATTGCGACTATGTGGTGGTGACATGGGTTCAGTTCCGACATTAACTTATGATATTGAAGTATATAGTGCGGCTCAAAAGAGATGGTTGGAAGTAAGTAGCATCTCAAATTTTGAATCCTATCAAGCAAACCGACTGAAACTGCGTTATAAGGACGCAGATGGAAAGAGAAACTGGGCGCACACCTTAAATGGAAGTGCACTTGCTCTTCCTCGTATTATTGCCGCAATGATTGAAAACAATCAAGAAGCAGATGGAATTCGGATTCCTAAGGCTATTCAAAGCTTCGTAGGATTCGAGAAGCTAAGTTAATTTACACCTTACTATCAGTGCCTTATATAGGGCAAACAATTTTTTTTCTGTTTTGGAAACTTATTTCAGTCATTGCTGTTTATGATAGTATTACTATTATAATTGAAAGTAAAATAACGACAAGTAATCTTGTCAAGCTAATTATTGAATTATGAAGACCATGTCACCCATTAGTAGATTTATCGGTTTGCTCAAATCAGAGGGCGAGTCAGTAAAAAGGATATATATCTATGCTATTTTCAACGGCTTAGTTGCCTTGTCGCTTCCCTTAGGTATTCAAGCTATAATTTCATTTATTCAAACGGGGCAAATTACTGCTAGTTGGATGGTATTGGTTTTTATAGTTGTAGCTGGTATTGTATTAGCTGGGTGGTTGCAAGTACTTCAGTTAAAAACTTCGGAGCGTATTCAACAGCGTATATATGCCAAATCTGCCCTAGAACTTGCCTATCGATTACCCAAAATTAAGTCGGAGGAAATGTATCGATTCTTCGCCCCAGAACTCGCCAACCGTTTCTTTGATACCTTGACTATTCAAAAAGGACTATCTAAAATACTTATAGATTTCACTTCTGCGCTCATGCAGATTGCCTTTGGTCTATTGTTGCTATCATTCTATCACCCATTTTTTATTTTATTGGGACTATTAGTTACTATTTTACTATTCATGATCATCCGTTTCACTTTCAATGAAGGTTTAGCCACTAGTAATGTAGAATCAAAAATAAAGTATGAAACTGCTCACTGGTTGGAAGAGGTAGCTAGGTCAGTATTCTCATTTAAACTTAGCGGTGACTCAGAATTACACATTCAGAAAACTGATGAAATCACCGCCAGTTATGTGGAGGCTAGGAAAAAACACTTTAGCGTTTTACTAAAGCAATATTGGAGTATGATTGGATTCAAAGCTATACTTGCCTCATCTCTTCTCTTAATAGGTGGGTTCTTAGTAATTAATCAAAACATGAATATAGGACAATTCGTTGCGGCCGAGATTGTGATTCTTTTGGTTATTGGGTCTGTAGAAAAATTAATACTAAGTGCTGAAACGATATATGATGTATTGACAGCTTTTGACAAGTTAGGGGCAATTACTGATTTGGAGTTGGAAAATAAGAGTGATAAGCTTACTGCCTTCAAATGTGATGCAGATGGATTAGCTGTTGAATTGAATGAGCTTAGCTTTAATTATCCCGGCCGCCCTTTACAAGTGTTAAAAGGTATAACACTCCATATTGAAGCTGGTGAGAAGGTTTGCTTTGTGGGTGAAAATTCTTCTGGGAAAGCCAGTATGCTAAATATCATAAGCACCTTATATACACCAACAGATGGAATTGTTAAATTTCATGGCTATCACTGCGTAGATTTGGATTTACATGAAATTAGAACCCATATTGGGTCCTATCTAGAGAGTGAAGAACTATTTGAAGGTACTTTATATGAAAATATCTCTTTAATGAGAAACTCGGTTAAAACGGAGGATGTGATTGAAGCTATTAATCACGTAAAGCTCAACGATTTCATTAATAGAGATAAGAATGGGCTACAAACATTCATCAAACCAACGGGTAAAACCTTATCTAAAAGTGTGGTGCAAAAAATCTTGTTAGCCAGAAGTATTGTAAGTAAACCGAAGCTTTTGATAATTGGCAATAACCTGAATAATCTATCTTCAATAGACAAGCACCATGTAGTAGATTATCTATGTAAAAAAGAGAACCCCTGGACGCTGCTTTTTTCTTCCAATGATTATTATGTAGCTTCAAAATGCGATAAAGTGATTGCCTTGAGTCAAGGGGAGATTTTAACCCAAGGCACATTCCAAGAATTAATTGTTAACCCTGCTATTAAAAACATTCTCGATGCTTAATATTTCAAAAAACTCTATTAGTTCGGACTTCAATGATAAGAAGTAC
>JBLHMK010000151.1:0-5025 GCA_047621945.1 Flavobacteriaceae bacterium | reverse complement strand
CTGCTTTCTCATCAATTTCAGCTACGGATACTTCTGGTACATTGTGACTGAGTAACTTTGTAAGCATTTCTTGATAGTCACCATTTGTTACCGTTTGTCCGAATGCAAAATAGGACATTAATGTCAAGATTGCTACTTTAATAATTCTCATAATTTAAGTTTTTATGAAACTTCACCACCACAGCTACTTCCTGCACCAGCTGTACAACCATAACAATGTTGATTGATGATGATGTCTCTTTTGTTTAACGCTTCTAAGTCAAAGTCTTTTAAATGCTGCGATTTTGGAGCCGCCACCTTTAAGTCTAACATTTGATTAAAGTCACAGTCATACAAAAATCCGTCCCAACCTATCGAAATTGTATTTCTACACATAACTCCTGCTGCTGCATTAGGATTATAAGCATCTAATAATGCATCCATATAGTCTACTAAGTTGTCACTTACTACTAGGTAGTTAAGGTATCTAGATATCGGAAGATTGGTAATAGCAAACAGCGAATTAAATACAATGTTATAGTTGTCTTTAAGTTTTGATTTAAACAGAGTTTCCAATGATTCTTGACTGTCAGGTAGGAAAGCTCCGGCCGGGTTATAAACTAAGTTAAGTGTTAATCCCGATCCTGGAATTCCATAGCCCAATGCATTTAATTGCTCTAAAGCTTTTATAGAAGCTTCAAAAACACCTTCTCCACGCTGCTTGTCTGTACGAGCAGCTTCAAAATAAGGCAATGAAGAGGTAACTTCTAAATTATGTTTCTTAAAGAATTCAGGTAAATCGTAATGTTTTTTATTGGCTCTAATAATGGTGAGATTGCTTCTTACAATGATGGTACAAGAAGTATTTACTTTTCTTATTTCTTCAATAAACCATCTAAAATAAGGGTTCATTTCAGGAGCTCCTCCGGTTAAATCAACTGTACTGAATTTTTTAGTTCCAATTAATTCGATACAATATTGCATTGTATCTCTCGACATTATTTCTTTTCGATCTGGACCAGCGTCTACATGGCAGTGCTCACAAACTTGATTGCACATTTTTCCCATGTTAATTTGGAAAACATCAACACCAGTTGGTTTCAAAGGAAATAAATTGATTGCTTTGAGCTTTGAGCTAAATTTTTCGTTGTCTAATTTATTTAAGACACTTAATTGATAATTACTCTGTGCAAGTTCACTTCCTAGTGCTTTAAGCGATTTTATTTTCTTTTTAACTTCAGTCATTTAAGTTCCTTTTGAATATTGAAAAGTTGAATATACAAATACCATCGTATATCCTGCAAACATCATAGTGTGAAATGGCAATAGGCCATAATCATCTATTTGAAAAGCTCTGACTATTCCATAAGCAAAATAGATAGCCAATAGACCTTCTAGAGCGGTTAACCAACTAATGGTCTTTGGTATATATAAGTTTTTAGTCCATTTATCCTTCTTCTCGTTCAGGTTAAACTTGGGCGTCCTTACAAATGAAGATTTACGTCCCATATAGCCTTCTATAACAGCAATGGAATTATGCAAAGATAACCCCATTGAAACCGCTAAGAATAGTGGAAATAAAAATATGAATTCTAAAATGCTTTTTAATTTCGCACCACGTACTTTAAGAATTGCAGTGAAGTAATAGGCCGCTAATACCAAAAAACTAACTAGAAAAACGGAGGCGATCGTAAACAAACTTCCAAACTCAGGAAGAGCAGGTTTAATATTTTGTAGCGGTATGCTTAATATGGCACAAACGACAATACTTATAAAAACAGAACTGTTTAGTAAGTGCATAATTCCGTGCCACTTATTGGATAGTTTCTTATCGCTTCTAATTACATTGGGTAGGTGTTTTTTCGCTGTTTCTGCACCTCCTTTAGTCCATCGGTATTGTTGTGTTTTCAAAGCACTCATTACCGGAGGTAATTCAGCAGGAGATTCTACGTCCTCCAAATAAATAAATTCCCAGTTTTTTAATTGTGCTCTATAGCTTAAGTCTAAATCTTCTGTTAAAGTATCTGGTGACCAATTACCACTATCGTAAATGCATGACTTTCTCCATATTCCTGCCGTTCCATTAAAATTAATGAAGCCGTGTGTTGCATTCCGTCCCACTTGCTCTATCGTAAAATGAGCATCCAATGCAAAAGCTTGCAGTCTGGTAAGCAAACTATAATTTCTATTAATGTGTCCCCATCTTGTTTGAACCATTCCTACATTTGAGTTTGAAAAATGTGGAACTGTTTTTAATAAGAAGTCTGCATCTGGCATAAAATCGGCATCAAAAATGGCAACAAATTCACCTGATATTAGTTCTAGCCCTTCTTCAAGTGCACCTGCTTTGTAGCCTTTTCTGTTGGTTCTGTGAACCAATTTAATATCAATGCCTTTAGATTTCCATTCATCTACTTTGCGTTGCCCTATTTCAGTAGTCTCATCAGTAGAGTCATCAAGTACTTGAATTTCAAATTTATCTCGAGGATATTTGATTTCACATACTTTATCAATCAGTCTCTCCACCACATATAGCTCATTATATAGTGGCAGCTGAATGGTAACGTTCGGCCTGAAGTCTTCTTCCGCTTCCTTCGTTAGTGGAAATTTCCTCCTTTTGTAATAATACTTCCATACCAGTGACGCTTGCGTAAGGGAATAAACGAAAAGAAATAAAGAAGCAGTAAAATATACTACCAATATAATAATCATTACTATTCTCATTCTTCTATCACGGTTAAATTCAGTTTCACTATGTTGTTTTCAAATATTAGGGGGTTATCATCAATTTTTTTAGGGGCATCTGAATTTTCTAATTTTAAAACACCTCTTGGACATACAGCGCTACAAACTCCACATCCCACGCAAGAAGCACGAATAATGTCTTCTCCTCTTTGAGCGTATGCTCTGACGTCAATTCCTTGTTCGCAATATGTAGAACAGTTTCCGCAAGAAATACATTGTCCTCCGTTGGTAGTAATTCTAAATTTAGATTTAAACCTTTGGATTAATCCCAAGTATGCAGCCAATGGACATCCAAACCTACACCAAGTTCTATTCCCAAAAATAGGGTAGAAGCCTGTCCCGATTACCCCCGAGAATATAGATCCAATCATCAGTCCGTAATACCATCTAATCGTGTAAGAGTCCATAAATAAGATGTTAGCTGTGCCCGTAAATATAGCGATTATTGATACTGCTAATATTCCAAAACCAATACCAATGATTAGTTTTTTGTGCTTAGCATCAATACTTAATAAGCTGCCTTTTCCTAAAAGCATTAAAGAAATCATTCCTACAGCTCCAATCATAACGACTATTAAAAAGTGGGATGTAGTTAAGAAATATCCATCAGCACTATTGTGAAAATAAGTATACCCTGTTGCAATTGTCATCAAAATTGCAAATATCAACACTGCGTGAATGATGTATCTCTCAAACTTCCAAGCATTCATTGTCTTACTAGAGTTTTGACGATATGGATCACCTAATGTTTCAGCAAGTCCTCCGCAACCACAGACCCAACTGCAATACCATCTTTTTCCATATAGATAAACCATTATAGGGACAATTATTGTCGTAAGTGCAAGTCCCCACACCAGCATAAATGTTCCCATTTTACCAGCTCCAAGTAAGCTTTTAATATTCCAATCAAATAAGAAGTCATAATCTAAAGGCCATATCATTTTGAAATCGTAATAAGGCATATTGAATCGTACCAATATTTCGGGAATTAAAAATGCAAATCCAATTTGGAAAAAGAGCACAACGGTTGTTCTTACTATTTGGTAAGTGTCTTGCCTGTATTTGATATACATTCTGACAGCCATTAGGGTCATCGCTACACAGTAGATGAACCCATATAAGAACCATTCACTTGCCGCACCTCCACTCAAGGATCTACTCAATGGCTCAACAAGTAAAATGCTGTTGTTTAACCAATGTGGAGCAAAGTACATTAGAATATAAAAGGTAACTAAGTAAATCAGGATTACCCAGGCAATAAGGCCTCTATTAGTCAGCCCACTTTGATAGATTCCATCGTTTTTAATTCCAGCTGGTCCTAGTAACTTTATGTTTGGTAGATTGTAGGCTAAAGTCCCAATAATGATTAGTCCAAAAGTTAAAAAGAACCACAATCCAGTGCTCGTTTTCGCTGGACTTGTATTCAAGTTTTTAGATAAAGCCAGCCAAGTTCCTTTGTCATTATGAATGTGGTATTCTGATCCAGCTTTACCATTAATCTCATTTAATTTAACTTCAAAGTCTTTTTTAAATGCTTCAAAGTCTATATAATCGGTCTTAACATCAGAATACATCCAGCTCGTATTATCAGCTAATAACTTGACTTTGAATGATCCTTCTCCAAGCACGCTGGTAAGTACTTGTTCGGAGTAGTTAATTCCTTCATCAAAATTGATGGCGTCATATAAACGCTCCGTTTCGTCCGGGGTAATTCCTTTTACCAAAAGAAGTTGATTGGTAATGGTCGCGTTATAATCTAATATAGCAGATTCTAAATCTGCAAAAAATGCAAATTGATTACTGTATTCTTTATCTGCAAAGAATAGCTTATTCAAAGACGAAGTAAATCCTTTTGAAATGGTGTCTTTTTTACCCGCACTATTGTTTTCATCTGCAGTAAAGTATTCTTTAGTTACATTCGGATCCATTTTGTAAGACCCCATGAATATATTTACAGTAAATAATGCAAATCCGATCACGAAAAGAAGCATACCTATTTTTTGAGTTATCTTCATTACAGTTTATTTAGTAGTGAATAAGTTTTTCCAATTTCTCTTTCTTGGAGTTATAGTAGTGCCTTGTTCCGCATTGAATTTAGTCACAATTTCTAATTCATGTTGTTTGTAAAATTCAGGGTCAAAGTTCGCATCTTTCAAATGCTCAACTACATATTCAATTGAACTGGCCTCATTCAACCATTTGTCAAAAGCTTGATGTCTCAATCTGATTCCGAAGCAATTAACACCAACGAATTTTCTGCTATCAGATTCAAAACATAAACGAATCGACTTTTTACCTTTG
>JBLHMK010000150.1:0-5071 GCA_047621945.1 Flavobacteriaceae bacterium | reverse complement strand
TCCACGAATGGAAGTTGAAAGAACTCAAGCGAAGAGCACGACGTGCAGGTGCGCACAATGTAGAAACTCGCCCTATTGTAGCTAAGACCATCAAACGATTAAAAGATAGTGCAGATTCACTATTAATAGATGCGCCATGTAGCGGACTGGGCGTACTAAAAAGAAACCCAGACGCCAAATGGAAGTTGGACCAAGATTTTATCGATCGTATTACGAAAGAGCAAGCAGAGATTATACAAACCTACAGTAAAATTCTTCGCAAAGGGGGCCGAATGGTTTATGCAACTTGTTCAATTTTACCTGCTGAAAACGAAGACCAAGTCAAAAATTTCCTTGCGAACAATTCAGAGTTTGAATTGATTTCTGAAGAGACTTTGTTGCCACAACTTACTGGTAATGATGGTTTTTATATTTCTGTTTTGGAAAGAAAAGCGTAGTAAAAATTTAAAACATAAAAAAGCCCCCTACTGTTAAGCAGGGGGCTTTTCTTTTTCATATACCTTTTCTTAAAACAAGATAGATACCCCAAACTTAAGTGTGCTCGGGTTTAAGTTTAATCCGAAACTTCCTTGACTGCTAGTCGTTTCAATTCCAGCTGTTTCAGTTTTTGAATTATTCATTGTGTATCCAATGAATCCGTAATTAGCTTCTAAAGCAACACGCTTACTCACATAAATACTAATACCTGGAGAAACACCTGCATTTAATGACATTGTGTTTGGTCCGTCAACTGTTGTTCCCGCTGTTTCTACTTTAGAAGACCCGAACATAGCGCCAACGCCACCTTCGAAGAACAAAGCAAAACGTTCAGCTGGCGTAATGTAGTATCTTGCGAATACTCCACCACCATAAGCTAGGCCGTTTGATTTAACTTCTGTGCCTGTTGACTCATCTTTAGAGTTCGTCATCATAAACCCTAAGTTTACACCAACAAGAACTTTATCAGATAAGAAGTAACCCACACGAGGGGTAACACCTAAATTGAAAGTTTTTGGGCCGTTTGTCTTTACTCCGTCCACCTTAGCATTGGAAGATCCAATATCTAAGTTTAAGGCTCCGCCTAACAATAAGTTTCCTTTTTCTGGTTGCGCAAACGCTAAAGTCATAGCGAATAATGCAATTACTAATACTTGTACTTTTTTCATGGTTTTAATATTTGGTTAAAATTAAATTATGACACAAATATCAAGCGGAATAAGCTTGCGAGGGTGCAGATATTGAGCAAAGTCAGACTTGGACGTCCAACATATAATCGGACGTCTGACTAAGAAAAATCGTACGGGGGTGTTTGTTTACGCCTGAGATTGAACTCTGTTCGCTATAAACCAGCCTAAAAGAGCCATTGGAATATAAGCAAAGCCTAAGTCTAGAATATTAAACCACATAGGAGATGGAATCATACTTGCCATCATTGCTCCGCCAATAAAAAAGAATACTCCAATCGCCAATGCTAGGATCATTTTACGCGAAACTGCAATATAAGCTGCTATAAAAGCACCAACTAAGGCACCTAAAGCATGCGCTAAAAACGGCATGATAAAATGCTTGGCTTCATATAAATGCATGTTTGCTTTTATACTTTCAAGATCCTCAGGGTTTACTCCTTCAGGAGGAGGAATTATACTTCCACTAACACTAATTATTGCCATGTTTACAAGGCCACCAACTATTACTCCAGCTATGACAGCTAAGATGTTTTTAATAATGGGATTCATAAGACTTTGGGTTTAGTTTGTAATTTAAGGTACTAATAATTTTCAAATCAGCTCATTAACTGCTTCAAAACATCAATTGCTGCTTCGGGTATTTTGGTACCAGGACCAAACACAAAGGCAACGCCTTGGTCAAACAATAAATCGTAATCTTGCCGAGGAATTACCCCGCCAGCTACCACCATAATGTCTTCTCGGCCTAAAGCTTTTAACTCTGCTATTACCTGAGGCACTAAAGTTTTGTGGCCATTGGCTAAACTGCTTACACCTAATATATGTACGTCGTTTTCTGCGGCTTGCAAGGCTACTTCTTTTGGAGTTTGAAATAGAGGTCCTATGTCCACATCAAAGCCTAAATCAGCAAAGCCTGTTGCAATAACTTTGGCACCACGGTCATGACCATCTTGCCCCATTTTTGCAACTAAAATTCTTGGTCGTCGACCATCGGCTGCAGCAAATTCATCTGCTAATTGACGGGCTTCCTTAAAAGATTCGTTGTTTTTCATTTCACTTGAATATACGCCAGAAATACTATTAATTACTGCCTTGTATCTTCCAAAGGCGTTTTCTAAAGCAAAAGAAATCTCACCTAATGTGGCTCTTTTTTCGGCTGCCTCCACAGCTAATTCTAGTAGGTTACCCTCTTCATTTTTAGCCGCATTTTCTATACGCTGCAAAATCTCTTGTACTGCTTTTGAATCTCGTGAAGCTTTAATTTTATTTAAACTAGCAATTTGACCCTTACGAACTTCTTCATTGTTGATTGCTAATATTTCGAAGTCCTGTTTGTCATCCGTTAAGTAATTATTTACCCCAACAATCACATCTTCACCAGCATCTATTCGAGCTTGTTTTTTAGCAGCAGCCTCCTCAATTCTCATTTTGGGTAAACCACTTTCAATCGCTTTACTCATGCCCCCTAGTTCTTCAACTTCTTCAATCAATTTCCAAGCATCTTTAATAATCTGCTCAGTGAGTTCTTCTACATAAGTAGATCCACCCCAAGGGTCAATCGCCTTGGTTATATGTGTTTCTTCTTGAATGTACTTCTGTGTGTTTCTTGCTATACGCGCAGAAAAATCGGTAGGCAATGCAATGGCCTCATCAAAAGAGTTGGTGTGAAGGGATTGTGTTCCACCAAAAACCGCACTTAAAGCTTCTATGCTTGTTCGTGCTACATTGTTATAAGCATCTTGCTCGGTTAAACTATATCCAGAAGTTTGGCAATGCGTTCTTAAAGCCATAGATTTTGGATTCTGTGGATCAAATTGTTGAACAATTTTTGCCCACAAAACTCGAGCGGCACGCATCTTCGCAATTTCTTTAAAATGTTCCATTCCTATGGCCCAAAAGAAAGATAAACGAGGCGCAAAGTCGTCAATTTTCAAACCAGCCGCAATGCCTGTTTTGATATATTCTAAGCCATCTGCTAAAGTATAAGCCAATTCAATTTCAGGTGTTGCCCCAGCTTCTTGCATGTGATAACCACTAATCGAAATGGAATTGAACTTGGGCATGTTTTTAGAACTGTATTTGAAGATGTCTCCAATAATTCTCATGCTATGTTTAGGTGGGTATATGTAAGTGTTTCTTACCATAAACTCTTTCAAAATATCATTTTGAATAGTTCCTGAAAGTTGATTCAGATCCACACCTTGTTCTTTGGCTGCCGCAATATAAAAAGCCATAATAGGAAGAACAGCTCCGTTCATTGTCATAGAAACAGACATCTTATCTAATGGAATTCCATCAAAAAGAACTTTCATATCTTCTATTGAATCAATAGCTACTCCTGCCATACCTACATCGCCAGGCACCCGTGGATGGTCACTATCATATCCTCTATGGGTTGCTAAGTCAAATGCAACAGACAGCCCTTTTTGGCCAGCGGCTAAGTTTCTACGATAAAAAGCATTGCTTTCTTCGGCAGTTGAAAATCCTGCATATTGGCGAATGGTCCAAGGACGAATAGCATACATGGTACTATATGGACCTCTTAAATATGGGGGAAGCCCTGCAGTGTAATCTTTTAAACTCTGACTCATGATGCAAAATTAATGAAAAAAAGCATCTAAATTTACTGCAAGGATGGATGGTGTACATATATTAGATCTAGTTGGAGTTTTTGTTTTTGCAATCAGTGGAGTACTTACCGCAATAGACCATGATTTTGATGTTGTTGGGGCTATTATAGTAGGTTCGGTCACCGCTGTTGGTGGTGGAACTTTAAGAGATATAATGATAGGGGAAACACCTGTAGCATGGATGACAGATACCAATTATTTATGGGTCATTCTTACCGCAGTTTTAGTCTCTTATTTATTCAAATCATACATTACTAAACTAAGAAAAGGGATGTTCTTTTTTGATACAATTGGAATTGGCGTATTTACAATTCTAGGTTTAGAGAAAGCCTTGAGTATTGGTCTAGATGTTCCCATTGCTATTTTAATGGGTATTGTTAGCGCTGTTTTTGGCGGCATTCTAAGAGATATATTAACCAATAGAGTGCCGTTAATTTTTAGACAGGAAATTTATGCAACAGCCTGTTTGGTTGGGGGATTGGTGTACCTGTCATTGAATTTGATTTCAGATATAACGCCCTTAAACATGGGTATTTCAATGCTTACAGTATTTGTGGTGAGGTATTTTGCTGTGAAGAATAACTGGTCCTTAAAATTAAATGCAAGGTAGTAAGGGTTCCGAACCTTCTAAAGGTTCGGAACCCTACCCAAACACAAGCTACTCTTTATCTTTCTTCATTCTAGTATACACAAAATCCATTTCAGATTTAAGCTCATCTAATTTACCCATGATAGCCTGAAGATCATCTTCCATAGTGATTTTCCCTTCTGCTTTTTTCTGAATGTTGTCTTCTAGCGCAGCCTCTGATTTTGCCTCATCCATACTATTCATAATTACACCAATAAATAGGTTTAATACGATCATTGTTCCAATTAATACGAAAGAAACAAAGAAGAATGCAGCCATCCAATTTACGTCGTCATATACCGCTCCAGAGCAGCTATCGATGTTTGCATATTGAGCACAACCAAACATGTTGTTGTACATAATATCCGTCCAATCTTCTAGGGTTACAATTCTAAACAATGACAACATGGCTCTTCCTAAAGTACCGAAGTGTAAAGGGTCATTTAATCCAAAGAAGAAAACAGACATGGTAGCGTATATGTAGAATAAAATAGAAAGTAGAATTCCTACATACCCCATAGAAGGGATAGACTTGATTAAAGCACCTACTAGCAATTGAAGCTTAGGAATAGCGGTTACTAATTTAAATACTCTAAAGATTCTTGCTAATCTTAGTACAGCAATAAATGACGCATTGATTTCAACGC
>JBLHMK010000149.1:0-5156 GCA_047621945.1 Flavobacteriaceae bacterium | reverse complement strand
GTTTTTAATTTTCGCCTCTGGCGATTAAAACACTTAAATTCTCGAAGCAAACCATTTGAGTCACTCGCGAGACGCGAGCGACGGTGTCGTACTTTTTAGTGCAATCAAAAGAGAATATTTTTTTATCCTCCAACTATATTTGTTTTAAAGAACAACTCCTCTCTTTTTAGCGTTACGTGTAAACGAGAGTAATAAACTATGTCTGACAAGTTACACGCGGGCTTCCGCTTCAAACCATACGAAAAACCATTTCAAACGCCCTTTGAGGTATTGTTTGATGTATTCAAAGAACTGATTATTCATACATCAGGTGACTTTGACGAGGCTATTGATTGGTTGCGTGAACTAGACATCGAATACAAACTTACCACTCCAGATTATTCCATCGAGGACTTCATAGAAGATTTGAAGAAGAAAGGCTACATCCAAGAAGAAATTGGCACAGATGGCGAAAAAGGAATGGGGATTACTGCAAAAACGGAACGAGTTATTCGTCAAGCTGCTTTAGATCAAATCTTTGGTAAGTTGAAGAAAGCAGGCAGTGGAAATCACAAGACCAAACAAACCGGTCAAGGTGATGAACATACGGGCGCTACTCGAGCTTATCGTTTTGGTGATGGTCTAGATAAAATTGATTTGACAGAAAGCATAAAAAATGCGCAAGTCAATAACGGAATTGATGGCTTCAAATTAACGGAGAACGACCTAGTAGTAGAAGAGACCCAATTCAAAGCACAAATGAGTACCGTACTGATGATTGATATCAGTCATAGTATGATTTTATACGGTGAGGATAGAATAACTCCTGCTAAAAAAGTAGCGATGGCATTAACGGAGTTAATTACCACTCGCTACCCTAAAGACACGATAGACATCTTAGTTTTTGGCAATGATGCCTGGACTATTCCTATTAAACAACTCCCCTACTTGAAAGTAGGACCTTATCATACCAATACGGTTGCAGGCTTACAACTAGCCATGGATATTTTGCGGAGAAAGCGAAATACCAACAAGCAAATCTTTATGATTACTGACGGAAAACCGAGTTGTATTAAAGAACGAAATGGTGACTACTATATGAACAGTAATGGACTCGATTCATATATTACTGACAAATGTTACAACCAAGCTGCGCAAGCGCGCAAACTGCATATTCCTATCACCACATTCATGATAGCCAACGACCCTTATTTACAACAATTTGTACAACGTTTCACAGAAGCGAACCAAGGGAAAGCTTTCTATACCGGACTGAAAGGCTTAGGAGAAATGATTTTTGAAGATTACGAAAACAATAGAAAAAAGAGAATACGATGAGCACTAAACCCAATATATCAAACTTAGGTGAATTGAAAAAAACCAAGTATGTATCAAAAGGTATAAAAGACGAACTACGCGATAATCTTCGAAAAAAAATCATCAATGACGAGCCTACTTTTGAAGGCGTTCATGGTTTTGAGAATACCGTAATTCCAGAATTGGAACGCGCTATATTATCTCGACATAATATCAACTTATTAGGCCTTCGTGGTCAAGCAAAAACGCGATTGGCCAGGAAAATGATTGAATTACTCGATGAATATATTCCTGTTGTGGCAGGTTCAGAAATTAACGATGACCCGCTTCAACCCTTGTCACGATTTGCCAAAGATTTAATAGCGGAACATGGAGATAAAACGCCAATCACTTGGATGCATCGTTCAGAACGTTTCTTTGAAAAACTGGCAACTCCAGATGTAACTGTAGCAGATTTAATTGGAGATATTGATCCTATTAAAGCAGCCAATTTAAAGTTAAGCTATGCCGATGACCGAGTGATTCATTTTGGTATGATTCCAAGAGCCAACCGTTGCATTTTCGTTATCAATGAATTGCCCGATTTACAAGCTCGGATTCAAGTATCCTTGTTTAACATTCTTCAAGAAGGAGATATTCAGATTAGAGGGTTCAAGGTGCGTTTACCTTTAGACATGCAATTTATTTTTACCGCCAATCCTGAAGACTATACGAATAGAGGAAGTATTGTAACTCCATTGAAGGATAGAATTGGATCGCAGATATTAACCCACTACCCCCAAGATGTTGCCACTGCTCGAATGATTACTGAGCAAGAGGCTAATTTAGAAAAAGAGCAAACAGATTCTATTTACGTTCCGGAGTTAGCGAAAGAATTATTGGAGCAAATTAGTTTTGAAGCTCGAGATAGCGAATACGTTGATGCGAAAAGTGGAGTGAGTGCTCGAATGAGCATTACGGCTTATGAAAATTTATTGAGTGCTGCAGAAAGAAGATCACTTCTCAATGGAGAAGAAAAAACAACGGTGCGATTAAGTGATTTTATGGGTATTATTCCTGCCATTACAGGTAAAGTAGAATTGGTTTATGAAGGAGAACAAGAAGGCGCTGATAAAGTGGCGCAACACTTAATTGGTGCAGCTATCAAAACTCTCTTCCCTAAGTATTTCCCTAAGGTTCCAAAATTGGAAAAAGAAGGCGAAAAAAATGATTATTCAGAACTGCTAGAATGGTTCTTTAGTAACACTGATTTTCAGTTGTTAGATGATTCATTAGACGAAGAATATCTGCAAGCGTTAGAGAGTCTTCCATTAGATGATCTCTTCAAAAAGCATCAAGATAAACTCGACAAAAAGGACCGTTATTTCTGGAAGGAGTTTGTGCTTTGGTCAATGGTTGAATTTAAAAAACTAAGCAAGGATAGAGTAGCTGAAGGCTATCAGTTTAAAGATTTATTTGGCAGTTATATTAGTAAGTTATAAAGAGGTGGGTTTGTCAAACATATTCATCCAATTCAACTCCAACAAATCACTCTTTATCCTAGAATGGTTTTAGATTTTGCCCATTATCTTGAAACTGACACCAAAGAACGGCATCAACTAAAAAACATATAATTTCAGCTTACAGACAATACTGAAACCAGGTTATTTTATACTATTACTATTTCTACATACTTTTTCAAACTCCATTTTCGTTTCTATAATAGACCGACTGCAATCGCTTTTTGTGTTAAGAATTAAACTACTAGTTTTAATTTTTAACACAGAAAAACAGACATGATTGAATCCATCATGAACGAATTAGAAGCAAACTATAAAGTTTTTAAACCTCTTCTAAAATCAGCACCCAAGACTCAGATTAATTGGAAACTAAAGCCAAAAAATTGGAATATGTTAGAAGTCGTATACCATATAAGAGATGAGGAGAGAGAAGATTTTCGCTTGCGCATTGAATTGTTGCTAGAGGAGGCCTCTGCTCCCTTATCAGATTCCGATCCAGAGTCGTGGGTAGAAGATCGCGCGTAATGCCTTGCAAGATTTTAAAAAGGTTCGTAAAGAATTTTTGAAAGAACGCAGGTCATCTATTAAGTGGTTGCGAAGTTTACATAAAGCCAATTGGGCTAATGCATACATACATCCTAAACACGGGTGTATGAATGCTAGAATGTTCTTAACGAATTGGTTAGCACATGACTATCTCCATATTCGTCAAATGATTAAACTGAAATATCAATATCTAAAAACGCACAGCAAGGAATCGATGAAGTATGCGGGAGATTAGGTGAAGACCTGCCAAGTCTTTGAGACTTGGCAGATCTGAAACTACCGTTTTTTCTTCCCTCTTGGTTTAACCCCTCTAGTTTGAGGCTTACCATATTTTTGATGCATCTTGTCTTTGTGTCGCACTTTGGTATTCACCTTTTGATTCTTTTTCGCTTTCTCATGGAATGCAGTTCCTGAATCATCCAGTTTATAGAAGTTACTAGAGGCTAAATGTTCCTTTTCAGTTTCCAAGCCAATTAACTCTTCTGTGAAATGAACGCCCTCTGGAATTTCTTTAATTGGAATGGTGAAATTCATTAGATTCTCAATATCCTCTTTATAGACCATCTCCTTTTCTGAAACAAAGGCGATAGAAGAACCTTTCTCTTCAGCCCTACCTGTTCTTCCTATTCTATGGACATATTGCTCAGCCGTACTTGGAAGGTCAAAATTTACCACATGGGTAACTCCTTGTACATCCAATCCCCTTGCTACAATATCCGTAGCTATAATAAATCGATAGGTCCCATCTCCAAAACGGTCAACGGTATTGAATCTATTATTTTGAGCTTTGGAGGAGTGAATAACGCCAACTTGATCTTCAAACTCGTCATTCATTCGTTTATGCAAGGCATCTGCCATCTTTCTTGTTCCGGCAAAGACCAACACTTTCTTCATGTCTGGATTTTCTTGTAGGAGATAACTCAACAAATTTGCTTTCGAATTAAAATTCGGTGCTTGATAAGCAATTTGGTCAATATTTTCAAGCGGCGCTCCAGAAGGTGCCGCTTCAATTTTTTCGTAAAACGCAGTAAACTCATGAATCAAGTCTTCTACTTCAGGAATCATGGTAGCTGAAAACATCAAATTTTGACGCTTCTCTGGAATCAACTCAATGATGTTTCTAAGTTGCGTTCGAAAACCCAAATTCAGCATTTCATCCACTTCATCAATAACCAAGACCTTTAAATCTTTAGTTCTCAAAGATCCACATAGCATCAAATCCATTAATCGACCAGGTGTACCCACTACCACATCTACTCTATCGCTAACAGCCTCTCTATGGTTTTGCATGTTCACTCCACCAAAAACAGCTGCAGAAACTACATTCATGTTTTCAGTCAGTTTACTCACTTCTTCTTCTACCTGAACCGCCAACTCTCTTGTAGGCACCAAAATCAGAATTTGAGGATAGGGTGATTTAGTAAATTTCCAATTGGATAAGATGGGCAATAGAAAAGCAAAGGTCTTTCCTGTACCCGTTTGCGCGATACCCACTACATCCTTTCCAGCTTTAACCGGGGAGAACACCTTCTCCTGAATAGTAGTAGCGTGTTCAAATCCCATAGCATCTAATGCTCTAAGAATAAATTTATTGATATTTAATTGATCGAATTGGGTGGCAGACATAGTAATAATAGCTTTACGGTCGTAAAGATAAGCCTTTTAATACATTCAATAATAGGAATAAGCTAGGAGTGCTATAGTTCAAAAATTACATCCTCATTAGGAATACGGAAGCGATCTCCATAAATGCCTTCTGGCAAGCCTTTGCCAACCCCTATCACCATGCTGATTTCCGCAGCATCTGGTAAATTT
>JBLHMK010000148.1:0-5261 GCA_047621945.1 Flavobacteriaceae bacterium | reverse complement strand
GAGGTGCACCGGCACGGGACAAAGTATGTTTGCGAATCTTGTAAAACAGAGTTTTAAGGAAAATAAACATGCCCAAAATTAAAGACATATCGCTTCATAGTTTATTTACGAATGAGTTACCAGGAGATGAGAATGAAACCAATACGCGAAGACAAGTTCATAATGCTTGCTACTCCTTCGTTGAGCCCTTAAAGCCTGCTAATCCCTCTTTGGTAATTGCTTCTGAAGAATTAGCCAATTCCTTAGGGATTGATGATGTCAACTCGGATGAATTTGTGTCATTGATGACAGGAAAGACCCTAGCGGCTAATAGCAAGCCTTATGCGATGTGTTATGGTGGTCATCAGTTTGGACATTGGGCAGGACAACTAGGCGATGGAAGAGCGATCAATCTAGGAGAAATTAATGCAGATGGAAAATCGTGGGTGTTGCAACTAAAAGGGTCTGGACCGACACCATACTCGAGAGGTGCGGATGGATTAGCTGTTTTAAGATCCTCAGTGAGAGAGTTTTTATGCAGTGAAGCCATGTTTCATTTGGGAGTGTCTTCAACAAGAGCCTTGTCTCTATCATTGTCGGGTGAAGAGGTCATGCGAGATAAGCTTTATGATGGAAATGCGGCCTTTGAAAAAGGAGCAATTGTTTGTAGAGTTTCAGAAAGCTTCATCCGTTTTGGAAACTTTGAGCTGTTTAGTGCCAGACAGGATATAGAGAATTTGAAAGTGTTAGCAGACTTTACAATCAAACATTTTTATCCAGCATTGAAAGGAGAAGGGAAAGACCTTTATTTGGCCTTTTTTGAATCCGTAGCAAAGCGAACCAGTAAAATGATAATTGATTGGCAGCGAGTAGGTTTTGTGCATGGAGTAATGAACACCGATAATATGTCGATTCTAGGGCAAACCATAGATTATGGTCCGTATGCTTGGTTAGAAAACTATGACGAGGAATGGACGCCGAATACTACTGACCGTGAACACAGAAGATACCGCTTTGGCAATCAGGGCTCAGTAGCTTTATGGAATCTAACTCAATTAGCGAATGCCTTATATCCTTTAATTGAAGATGTTCCATCTTTAGAGAAGATCTTGGATGAATATAGAGGTAACTACGTGAAGGCTCATTATCAAATGCTGAACAGTAAGTTAGGATTGACGGACTTGAAAAAAGAAGATGAAGCGCTTAATAAGCAACTACATCTTTTAATGACGAATACCCAAACTGACATGACTATTTTCTATCGACAATTGAGTCAATTGAATATAGATAATCCACAGAAGCATATGCAATTGATTCGATCAGCTTCTTACATAGGAGATGCTGTTTTTAATGAACACAAAGCGGATTGGAAAACTTGGTTAAGTAGCTACGCCAATAGATTGAAAGAGGAAGGCTTGGATGCCGATACTCTAGTAAAGAATATGCACGCAGTAAATCCAAAATACGTGCTCAGAAACTATATGGCTCAGTTAGCCATAGACGAAGCAGATAAAGGAAATTACGCGCTCATTCACGAGTTACATAATTTGCTTAAACACCCCTACGATGAGCAAGTAGGCAAAGAAAAATGGTTTGCCATGCGACCGAATTGGGCTTTAGATAAAGTGGGTTGTTCTCAGTTATCTTGTAGTTCATAGATATAGACTTGCTAGGTCTCAAAGACCTAGTAAGTCTAACTATCCTGGCGCGAGCTTGCAGCTTGTGTCCTAGTTTATATCGCTAACTACCTTTTTTGAAGTACAATACTCCTCATTTGAGTACCCTCTCTGACAGCTAGAAAGTAAACCCCAACTTGATTGATTACTTCTTCTGTAGAAAGATTCATACTATGTTGGCCAGCATCAAAATGATTCGAATATCGAAGCAACTCTTTACCTAGTAAATCAAGAACAGAAAAGTGAAGTTCTGTAGATTCCCGCAATGAGAAGCTTAACTTAATTTCATCTTCAAAAGGATTGCTTAAAAGTCTAAAATCACTTAAGTGATTGAGGTCTTGAATCCCTGTTATAGCCGTATCATTAAACAGTAAATGATGAGCATAAATGTCCTTACTGGTTCCCTCTCGTTTGTCTTCCCAGACATAAATAGCTCCACCCTTGTTATCGGGAATGTTTTTAGGACTAAATTGATCCCCAACTGCGGTGCATACAGGTTCGCCATTAGCTAGCCACTGCTGAATTCCATTTTTACTCATCCGTTGACTATAAACATCAAACTCCCCACTTCGCCCATCTTGCCAGACTACTATAGCGCCACCTTTTTTATCACTAATGATATTCGGGTTTAACTGATCTTCTGCAGCATCGCAAACTATCACACCATTAGTCTGCCAAACTGGATCTCCATCTGGAGATAATTTTTGTAAATAAATGTCATAGTCTGAAGCTCTGTTGTCTTTCCAGCTTACAATCAGCCCTTGAGTTTTATTATTACTCAATATGTCAATTGCACTTTGATTGCCCACCGTTTGAGCTACTGGTTTCCCATTACCCCAAAGTACCACTCCATTGGAGTCCACTCGATTTGCATAAATATCATAGTCGGCACTATTTCTTTTATCTGTCCAAGCAATGTAAACCCCATCTTTCTCTTTTTCGGGGTCTATTTTAGGATTGGTTTGAACACCGCTCGCATTGCATATAACAGAACCAGCTCCGCCCCATAATCGATTGCCATCAGCATCTAAGCGCTGAGCATAAATATCAAAGTCGCCATTACGTGCATCTTGACAAGTTAGGATCACTCCACCTTCACCATCTCGTTGAATTTTGTGATTAATGCGATTGCCATAAACATTGAAAAAAGGAACTCCCCCACTTTGCCAAACTACGTTTCCAAGGCTATCGATGCGCTGAGCCCAAATATCCCAAGTAGCATCAACTCTTTCTTCTTCCCAAACAACGATGGCTCCGCCATTATCATCAGAAATAATTTTTTCACTATGCTCTCTGTTGATTTTATCAGCAACGGGCACTCCGTTTGAGGTCCAAAGTATGTTTCCATTTCCATCAATACGTTGCGCATACACATCTCGTTCTAAACCTGTTCGTTCATCAGACCAAGCAATTATAATCCCATCTTTCTCATCGGTAGTTATGCTTGGAGCTGCTTCATCAGAGAATTCATTGCATATTACAATCCCATCTAAACCCCATAAAGCATTTCCATTGGCATCAATGCGCTGAACATAAATATCTCCACTAAAGCCATCAATTCGCCAATCTCTCCAAACGATAAAGGCGCCTCCATTTCCATCGCTTTCTAAGCGCTGCTCTTTTTGTTTAAATTGAGCCGTACATAAAGCCGTATTGATACTTGGATTGGGATTCCATTGCCCAAAAGAACTTAAAGCAAAAAGACTCAAAAGAAGGGTAGAAAAGAATTTATTCATGGAGATTGGGTTTAAACTGCTTGAAGATAGAAATAAAATAAAAAATGAGTTTTTTCCTAATTTTGCGAATTGAATACGGCCACATGGAACTTATTGGGTCGATTCACCCTTTCTACAAGATAGAGGGTTTTTCTTGGCTTACCATTAATAAGCCGTACTTTTGTATGAGTAATACTTATACGGATGGTTCTTAGAAAGGAACCGCTTCTTATTTTTCCATTGATTTTAGTGGAAAATAATTTCAAGATAGCTCTTGGAATTATCCAGAAACTTCGAATATAGCCAACGTGATATCGGGCTATGTTGCCTTTTGGAAGGGCGTTGAATGAAGTAGTCAAAAAACAAAACCATGAATTCAATTACATTGGAGATCCCTGTTGGGAATCATCAGTTATCTGCAAAACTCGAGTTGCCTGCAGATGGCAAAGTATGTGAGTATGCTATTTTCGCACACTGCTTTACTTGTAATAGTGATTTAGGTGTAGTTCGACATATATCAAGAGCACTAACTCTAGACAACATCGCAGTGGTACGTTTTGATTTTACCGGTTTAGGTAAGAGTGAAGGGGACTTCGCAAATACGAACTTTACTAGCAATGTAGAGGACTTGATTAAAGTAGCAGAATATATTAAAGAACATTATCAAGCCCCAAGCATCTTAATAGGTCATTCTTTAGGCGGAGCAGCCATTTTAAAGGCGGCTAGCCAGCTTAAATACATCAAGGCCATGATTACTATTGGAGCACCTTCAGAACCTTCACATGTTGCCCATTTAATAGAATCAAAGCAAGACCAAATTATTAAAGAGGGAGAAGCACAAGTTCAAATAGGTGGTCGACCTTTTACCATTAAAAAACAGTTCATCGAGGATATAGAAAGTATCAACTTATTGGAGACCGTAAAATCTTTACGAATCCCTTATTTGTTAATGCATTCCCCTCAAGATAATGTAGTGGGAATTCAAAATGCAGGTGAACTCTACCAAGCCGCCTTCCATCCTAAAAGTTTCATCTCTTTAGATGGTGCCGATCATCTTCTTTCGAAAAAGGATGATGCGCTATATGCCGCAAGTATTATTGGAGCTTGGTTAAGAAAATTTGTTGATCTAGAAGCTTTAAATAAGACCTTGCCTTCAATAAAAGGGGAGCAAGTGCTTGCTCACTTAAATGTAAATGATAACTTTACAACTCAAATAAGTACCAATAGTCATCAAATGATTGCCGATGAGCCTGCATCTATCGGCGGAGACAACTTGGGTCCATCACCCTATGAATACCTAAATGCAGCTCTAGGATCTTGTACGGCATTGACCATAAAAATGTATGCCCAGAGAAAGGAATGGAATTTGCAGGAAGTATTTGTGTATCTATCTCATGCTAAAAAGCATGCAGAAGAATTAGGTGTGGTTTCCGAAGGTAAAGGAAAGATCGACCACATTTCTAAAAAAATTAAATTTATCGGTGATCTAAATGCCGAGCAAAAAACCCGATTGTTAGAAATTGCTAGTAAATGTCCTGTACATAGAACCTTGCAAAACGACATTCACATTGAAACAGAGGAATACATATGATTTTAAATGAGTTGACTACATCGATTACAGAAAGTGTTGAGTTGAATGATTTTTTTGATGCGCTTTGCGAAGCAAATTATGAAAATTATGAAGGCTTAATCAAAGAACATAATATTAATTTTGAAACCCTACTACCCTTTGCCTCCTGGTCGAGTGAAAGCTACCAAAGAATCTGCTTAGCAAATAATGATGACTGTGAGTTAATCTTGCTTTGTTGGGATGAAGGACAGAAAACACCCATACATAGCCATGATGGCCAAAAGTGTTGGGTATACTTTGCTAAAGGAGAATTCGAGGAGT
>JBLHMK010000147.1:0-5318 GCA_047621945.1 Flavobacteriaceae bacterium | reverse complement strand
AAGGCAGAGATATCAGCCATTGGTTTTCTGCGGAGAATCAAATCATGTCTATTCCAAGATCTTTCTTTAATCAAAGTGCCAGTAACTACTTTATCGAAACTTTAGAAGATGTAGAAGCACGCAAAATCACCGGTGGCTAAGGATCTAAAATAAACAGTAGCTTGTAGCTACGTTTCAGCCAGTTGCTAAGGATTATAAAAAGATAGTAGCTTGTAGCTATGACCAAACACAAGCTCATTCTAAAAAATATGACTTCGATCAATCCTTTTTGTCCAGCAAAACTATCTTGATGTGGCAAGAGCGCTATGGGATGATTGTCTTGTCTCCAAAATTGATATTTTGAATTTCTACTATTTCGTAGCCTACACTTTTGAAAAGCCACAATATCTATTCTTTTCGACTTTCTCTTTCATTCAGTTCTATCGACTTCGAGTGAAAACCTGCCTGCCGGCAGGTAGGCATCTATCCATTGAGAGATTGCAAAACTTATAAAATATATTCTTTCTGGATTGCTGATTTTGTATCCTGCATTGGCCATAGGATAAAATTTGATCTGAATACCTTGAGTATGGCTTTTAATTAGAAAGAGTTTGAGTTCAATTCGTAATAGCTGATGATAGACTATTCTTGCTAGTGGTAGTTGCATTTATCTGCCCGAGTTAGAAGCAACCGATGATTTCAAGTCCTTAGCACCCGCTTCGCTCATGCTAAGGAGAGCTGGGATAAGTTATAATGGTTCAAAAACCTCTTGTGTCATATAGGCTTGAAAAGACAGACCACTGACTTCTTCAATGAGCAATTGTAAGAGCGTATAGCCAGCTTCTGAATACAGGTATTCACTACCTGGTTCGAAACCCACTATTGCAACTCCATCTGAATAATATCCATCAGCCGCTTTAGTCTATGATTCTTCAATGCTTTGAACTTGTTCATCGGGTAGGAAACCGGCATAGCCAAGGGAATCAATCAAGCCAGATGAGTGGGAAAGTAATCTTTTCACCGTCACTTTGCTATTATCATAGTCACTTTCTGGAAGATGCCATCTCGCAAGATAATCAGCTATTGGTTGATCTAAATCTACTCTACCTTGCTCAACTAGTTTCATTACTCAAAAAGAAGTAAGCCACTTACTGATAGAGGTAACAGGAAAAAGAGATTGCTTATTTATGGGTTTATCTTCCGAATAGTAGAATTCCTTAGAAACTTCTCTATTTTCTGTAAACACCATGGCAAAATTACCTACAAAGTCATTGGATATTTTCTCTTTTGTAGCCTGTATAATGTCACAAAAAAGTGAACTAAATTGGCTTGAAAGTTAAGAGATAGAATTAATAAATATTATTTTAGATTCATTCATATTTTCAAATAGTAAATGTCAACAAACAAGTTTCTTTTGACATCAGATTAATGTTTTAAACTTAAACAACTCAACTTATAC
The DNA here is from genome assembly GCA_047621945.1 of Flavobacteriaceae bacterium. Classification (GTDB taxonomy): domain Bacteria; phylum Bacteroidota; class Bacteroidia; order Chitinophagales; family UBA8649; genus JAFMKE01. The sequence continues at coordinate 3,880 of JBLHMK010000147.1, read as the reverse complement.
TTAATAATTTACATATGAAAAGATGCCAAGAAAAAATAAAGAGATATGCACAAGCCCCAAAAGCAAACCCTTATGCTTAAGCTAACTAGTTTATAGAGTTAGTAAGGCCTCAAAGAGTTTCCATATCACACCTATCAAGAAGAAAAAGATTAGGCCGAGAATAAGCAAGGTCAAGGCAAAGACCATCCAAATGCCATAGGCATAGTTGCCAGTAGGGTTGTTGGCTAAATGATTTTCTAGGAGGTTTAAGTTTCTAGTGTTGGCTTTGAAGCCTACATCGGCTATGGTGCCTATGAATGGAACAGAAGAGAAGATGCTGTCTAAGATGATGTTGAACATCATTTTAAAGGCAGTCCCAAAAGGAACACCCTTCTTTAGAATCAAAGCAAAAATCCCTATGCTGATGCCTGTACTGGCTAAATCACCAATACCGGGAATCAAACTCATTAAGGCATCGATTCCAAACTTAATCTGCGTGCCTGGAATCCGAAACTTCGTATCCATCCATCCGCTGAGAAAGGCAATTGTTTTTAAACTTTTTTGCTGATCTTGATTGAGTTTATCCATTTCTAGGTCAATTCCATTACCGTTACTTCTGGTAAGATACCTACTCGGCCGGGATAACCCAAGTTACCAAAGCCTCGATTCACATAAATGTATTGCTCTCCTTTTTGGTATAAGCCAGCCCATTGCTTGTAAATGTACTGCGAAGGACTCCACTTTAACCATTTGGTCTCTATACCAAACTGAAAGCCGTGCGTGTGTCCTGCAAGCGTTAAATCGATATCGGTAAATTCCTTATTAATTTGATGGTCCCAATGACTAGGGTCGTGGCTCATTAATATCTTACAGCTTTCAGGACTTAATCCCGCATAAGCTTTTGTTAAGTCGCCCTCTTGATTAAAACGCGGATTAGAACTATAATTTTCAACGCCTAATAAATCAATGTGTTGGTCGCCAATTTTTATACGGCGGTTTTCATTCCTCAATAAATCCCAACCCAAGTCTTTATGCACTTCTAAAAAGGCTTTGAAATTCACTTCTTTTTCTGGACTAGGATCTTTTCCAAACTCATAGTCGCCATAGTCATGATTCCCCAATACAGAATAAACGCCATGCTTGGCTTTTAGCTTCGCAAAGATGGGCTTGTATAGGTCCATTTCCTCAGCGAGGTTATTGACTAGGTCACCCGTAAAGAGAATCAAGTCAGGATTCAAAGCATTTATTTTCTCCACCGCTTTCTCTATCGGCTTCGTTTTGTTAAAGCTTCCTGCATGAATATCCGAGAGTTGCACAATGGTAAATCCTTTGAAGTTGCTCGGGAGCTTTTTCAAGCTCACTTGAATTTTGTGGAATTGGTAGTTGTAAGCATTTCTCAGTATCCCATAAGTCAAAATGGCTATAGGGGCTAAGGCAGAAAAGATTGAAATCTGGCTAATGAATTTTCGTCGGCTGTCGAAACTCACGTTGTTATTGCTGCCAAACAGATTCTCGTAACCGAATTTAACTGTACGAAAGATATCTTCGCCAAACAACCAGAATATGGCAAACAACTTTGATATCAATCCAAAAAAGAACAGGGCCGCGGATAATTTTTTTAATATGCTTGGCACCTTCTCTACGCCAAAGATGGCCGATGCCATAATAGAGAACAGCAGGTAAAAGGTAATTGACCAGAAAACGATTCCAATAATTTTACCTGTGGCGCTACTAAAAGGGTAAACTGATCGAATAGCTTGATATGCGTATAGGTCTACGAAAATTACCACGAGTGCTACAACAGCAAAAAATATGACTTCTCTCATTTTATTTTTCATCCCCAAGAGGGGTATTTATTTGTTTAATGGCTTGCTCCATATTGTTCAATAAATAAGGACAAGCTTCTTGAAAAAATTGATGAGTGTCGCCCCATCCTTTTCCTCCGTAGTTCCAACCATCATGCACCAGCTTTAGTTCGCAAGAATGAGCATTTATTGAATTAAAACTTAATTTAACATTGGTGTACTTGTTGCTATTTCGTATTTCAGGAATACTCGGTGGGGCATTCCACGTGAAGCTTAAAAACTCATCTGCCTTAAAATCAATGACTTGGCAACCTTCAGAACCTCGTTGCCCTGCTGCTGGTTCCATGGAGAAATAGATCTCATAAGGGCCGCCTTTAGGCAGTTCTACTTGGTGGTTGGCACCAAAGAAGAGTTGCAATTGCTTGGGTTTAGTCCAATAGTCGAAAGCTTCCTTTGTGGAACACTGAACTTGCTTTGCTAGTATAATGGCTTCCATCGGCTTAAAAAAGTAAAGCCACTCTGTTCGAAATACATCGAAGCAAGAATGGCTTTAATTATGAATGTTTTCAAGTATTAGTGCTTAGATAAGTAATCTGCAACACCATCTGAAGAAGCAGTCATTGCATCGTCACCTTCGTTCCAGTTAGCAGGGCAAACCTCACCATATTTCTGGTTGTGTGCTAAAGCGTCAATTACTCTTAATGCTTCGTTTACGTTTCTTCCTAAAGGTAAATCATTGATTAACTCATGACGAACTGTTCCTTCTTCATCAATTAAGAATAAACCTCTGTATGCAACAGGAGCTCCTTCGAATCCCCAGTTACCATCTTCATCCCAAGTATATTCTCCGGCTAAAACACCGTAGTTCATTGAAATTGTTTTATCGAAATCAGCAACTAAGGGGTAGTTTACGCTTTGAATACCACCTTTATCTTTAGGCGTATTTAACCAAGCCCAGTGTGAGAAATGAGAATCAACAGAACAACCAACAACAGCTACACCTCTTTTCTCAAATTCAGCTAATTTTTCTTGAAAAGCTAATAATTCAGTTGGGCAAACAAATGTGAAGTCCATTGGGTAGAAGAATAAAACAACTTTTTTCTTTCCAATATACTGCTCTAATGAAAATTCATCTTGAAAATCACCGCCGTTTACTACAGCAGTTGCACTAAAATTTGGAGCTTTTTTTCCTACTAATCCCATAATTATTTTTGATTTTTGATTTATAAATTATTACTGTTATACAAAGGTATGAAACCTTTTGTTTAGCTTTAAACTCTTTAGATAAAATTTTTGTTCCTTAAAGCTCTAATAATTCTTAAAAATGTCTAAAATCGATGTTGTTATCCTCTTATTGTGCCTAAGCATCGCTTTTTCATCGTTTAAAAAAGAAGAAGAGAATATACCTAAGTTAATCTTCAAGTATACATTCGATCAAACTGGAGAGGAGTCAGAAGACATTGTTGTGGCAGTGAGCATCAAGCAAAGTTTTGAGTGGGAAGATGTGAATGCTGATGGCAAATATGAGCCAGCAAATGAGAGTGTCGTAGTCATGGGAATAAGAGGCTTGAGAGCCACCGTACAATAATCAATTATTAAACTATTTATATGAAATCAATTTACGTTTTAGGTCTTTTTATACTATCTGCAAGTATGCTAAATGCGCAAACCATCAATCCTGGATTTGAGAATTGGACCATTCAACAGAATACAATTAATGTAGCAGGACAAGCTACTGTTCAGGGATTTACAGTGGATTATGAACTGATTAACTCTCAGTTTGATTACAATGAAGCGGTGAGTTGGTCTTCTTTGAATCAGTTAACAGGAACGGACAGTATTGTTTATCCAGGAACTGGAAATTCATTGGTAGAGTTGGTAACGGAGAGTTCAGATTTTGTGGAAGGGGCTAAATCAGTAAAGCTAGAATCTAAGACTATTGAAATCATTGCTCAAGTGAATATTCTAGGTGCTTGGCAAAGTTTCTCTGTGGAGAATGTAGCGCCAGGCTTAATAGTAAGTGGTGAATTGGACATTGATGAAAATGCTTTTGCTGATCAGTTGTTGAATAGTACCAACTTAACGAGTTTAAATCC
>JBLHMK010000146.1:0-5336 GCA_047621945.1 Flavobacteriaceae bacterium | reverse complement strand
GCCCTGAAAGGCTTTTTGGCTGTCATGTACTTTACAGTTACCTTTTGCTTAGCTCAGCTACTCGGCTATACTTTTCTTCAAAAGAAGATGCTCTTTTTTCTAGCTATCAATCAGCTCTTATTGTCTTTCATTCTATTCAGTAGAAGTAATTTTACTGCTATGCAATGGTATAAGTGGGACTCGTTCTTCTCTGTCTTCGATAGAGTATTGAGTATCATTTTATGTGCCTTGTTACTCTATACCCCATTTTTTGGTCCGTTTGAAATCATTGACTTTGTATATGCTCAAACCATCGCTTTGATTCTAGGAGCGATTCTTTCATTGGCTGTCCTTGCTTGGAAAGGGGAAGTCGTCTATCCAAAATTTGAATGGAAGTCGCTCTTTCCTTTATTAAAACAGTCATTTCCTTTCGCTTTAGTTGTGCTACTGATGACTATCTATACAAGAATCGATGCGGTAATGCTAGGAAAACTTCTAGGTGATACGGGGAATATTCAAGCTGGAATATATGCAGGTGCTTATAGAATATTAGATGCTATGAACATGCTACCTTTTCTTTTGGCTTCAATCCTGATTCCATTTTTTGCGCGCAAACTAAAATCAAAAGAATCATTTAGTGAAGAAATGTGGACTTCCGTTTCCTTGATTTGGGTAATATCTGTGCCGGTAGTTATACTGACTTATTATTTCCATCCTCAAGTCATAGACTTGCTCTATAAACAAGGTGATTCTGAGTGGTTCCTGAGCTTTCAAATGTTGTTGTTTAGCTTCCCATTAGTTGCCTTAAGTTATGTTTTTGGTGGATTTCTAACCGCGGCGGGTAGATTGAAAACCATCAGTATATTCGCCTTAATAACGATTGTATTAAACCTTGTACTTAATTTCATACTGATTCCTCAATACGGCGCGGGCGGTGCGGCAATAGCCACATTTTTCTCTCAAGGCTTGATGGCTTTTGCTCAATTAATTGTAGTAATGAGAAATTGGGAAACCAATTTTGACTTAGCCATGCTCAAGAAAGGGTTCCTATATACCTTGGCTTTAGGATTCATTGCTTATGCATTCAGCTTCCTTGCGCTAGCATGGTTTCTTAAAATTGCGCTCTTTATCTTGATTGCTGTAATTTTGTCCTTAATTTTGCGTTTGATTAGTATTCAAAAACTTAAATTCCTTTAGACTTAAACCTTACCCTATATGAATCCTGAATTTAATCTCATCAGTGTCATCAAAACTTTATTGAAATGGAAATGGCATATTGTTGCTGTGACGCTTTTAGCGGCTATAGGAGCAATTATTACCACGGTGTTTATTATGAAGCCGTATTACCAGAGTTTTGCGATTGTATACCCTGTAAATCAAAGCATGGGAGACAGAGGATCCCTGTTTGGTAACGATGCAGTAGATGCAGAAGATTATTACTATGGTTCTAAGCACGATGCGAATCGAATTATTACCTTAGCAACTTCATCCACTTTAGTGCAGTATATCATCAATAAATACGAATTGACTGAGCACTATGAATTCAAAGGGAAAAAGTATGAGGCAAGTAATACGACGGAAGAATTCATGGAGAATTATCAAGTGTACAAAACAGATAAAGAGGCCATTCGAATAAATATAATAGACACGGATGCCAATTTAGCGGCTGAGATAGTCAATGATGTGCTTGCTACGATTACCAAGGAAACTACTCGTCCAATTGAAGCTAATAAGAAACAACTAGCGGCATTATTCGCTATTCAAGCGGCATCTAAGAAAGTAGCGATGGATTCTTTGTTCCAAGTTTTAGTTAACACAAAAGCCAAGAAGGAATTGTATGATTTGCAAAAGATGCAATACGATAATGCAGTAGAGGATTATAATGACATAAGTACCTTGGCGGAACAATATGAGCTAGCTTCTAAGCAAAGTATGGCGGGTATAGAAATTATTGAGAGTGCTTATCCGGCAGAAAGAAAATTGAAGCCTGTTCGTTCTAAGATTTGTATGGCTTCAACTATACTAGGATTTATTCTAGCCTGTTTAGGAGCACTTGGCATAGAGCAAGTGAATTACATTAAGCAAGAGCTAGAAAAATAGACCATTGAAGGCCTATTCATCCATAGATACTAAAGATTACATCTTATACTACGCTTATGCTATTATAAGTGTGGTCTGTATATTGTTGGGCTTTTATTTCGATCAAAAAGTATTATTAGCATTTCCTTTTATTGCGCCCTTGTCAGTTTGGGCAATTGTCAATTTTAAAAGTTTATACTTCTTCTTATTGGCTTTAATACCCCTATCGATAGAATTTGATGTTACGGAAAGCCTTGCTACGGATTTGCCAACAGAGCCTTTGATGGCGGGCTTCCTTTTGATTGCTTTGCTCTACTTGATTCGCCATGCGAGAAAAATTGATTTTAGCTTCTTTGCCAATCCCTTAATGGTCCTACTTATCATCCACTTGACATGGTTGCTTATAGCCAGTATCTTTTCAACTGTCCCCTTGTTTTCCTTCAAGTTTATGTTAGCAAAATGGTGGTATATCAGTGCCTTCTTATTGATTACAGCAATAGTTATTCGAAGTATTGAAGATGTCAAAAAAGCGTTTTGGGCAATCTTTATTCCCTTAAGCGCTACGGTGCTAATGGCATTGATACGTCATGCGATGGTAGGCTTTGATTTTGATTTAATTAATTCCGTACTGCGACCATTCTATCGTAATCATGTGAACTATGCTGCTATCTTGGTCATCTTTCTTCCTTTTATCGTTTATGCTCGGACTTGGTATCCAAAATATAGCGCCAAGTATAACTTGATTATACTTAGTGTTATCATGTACCTAGTTGCCATTTATTTCTCCTACACCAGAGCATGCTACCTAGCGGTGCTTGCCATGATGGGGGCCTATGTAGTGTTTAAGTTTAAATTGACAAAGCCGGCAGTACTTATAGCACTGATAGCCGTAATCTTTATCGGTAAGTTTATTGTTGATCAAAATCATTACTTGAACTATACGCCTTCTACAAGCACGGTTTCTCAGCATGAATTTGGCGATTTAGTGGATGCCACCTTTAAGGCAGAAGATGTAAGTAGTATGGAGCGAATTTATCGTTGGATTGCCGCAGTTCACATGATCGGTGATCGACCAATAGTGGGTTTTGGTCCAAATGGATTTGTAGAGAATTATAAGAACTATACGGTGTTTGTATTTGAAACCTGGATTAGTGATAATGAAGAGAGGAGTGGAGTACACAATTACTTCCTCATGACAGCAGTTGAACAAGGTCTAGTAGGCTTGTTTATTTTTATTGCTTTGATTATTGCGGTGTTCGTTTGGGGAGAAAAAGTACTTCATCAACAACAAGGGAATTCCAAATACTTGGCTCAAGCGGTTTTACTATCTATGATGGCATTATTGGTAAACTTGTTGTTTAGCGACATGATTGAAGTTGATAAGACTGGATCTTTCTTCTTTTTCAATATAGCTTTATTGGTGCTGCTAAGTCGTAATTTTAAAGGACTTACACAAGCTTCCGAAGCTATAGATGGTTCCGAAGCTTAGTCTAAAAGCTTAAAAGACTTCATAAATTTTTTAACTGACTTGTTACCTGGATTATCAATGGGACTCATACACTGTAGCATATAAGTAGTGTTTTTTACCAAGTAAATTCTCATTTGGATGAGTGCCACTTCGCTATCTTCCAAATAGTATTCCACCTTAATTTCTCTTCCTGGATATCCTTTGTAAGTGATTACTTCTTCACTGAGTAATTCGCCATCTACATTAGTGCTAGCCCCTTCAATGATGCCAATAAAAAAGTCTTCAACAGTCTCTTCATTGTCCGAATCAATCCTGTCGCTGGGATAGGTCGTTACATTTACTAAATACAAATAGTTGACATCTCCAATAGCCGAACCATCAAGGATTAACATATTCAAATCTAGTGTCCCTAATTCGGTTTCTACTTGCTGAAAGTTGGGGCTTGGTGTTCCAGGGAAGCTAATGCTATAATTAGCGTGTTCAACTACTGTAGTTTCCCATTTTTCAGGGGAAGCTTGAGCGCTTAAAATAAACAAGCTAAGACAAAGTAAGAGCTTGAATTTTAGAATTTGCATAATGGAGCTTAAAAGCTATACCCTTTCTTTAAGTAGGCATGCTCTGCAATATCTCTTCTCAAGTCTTTCGCATTGATATCATATCGTTTGGTCAAAAGACTTAAAAGATAGCGCATAGTTTTTTGATTCATTCCGCTTGTATAGGCATCGATAATTTCATTGCCAGCAGTTCTTACCATATCCAATGCCTCATAAAGATACACCTTCACAATTTTTTCCATAACAGCTATTTCATCAGCATCGACCATCTTGTTGGTCTTAAGTTTCTGCACGCGTAAATAAGCGGCTTCCGCCAAGAAACCCTCGGCTAAGATATCTGCAAGATTCATTACAATTTCTTGTTCGTCAACTAGTTTTTTACCTAACTTTTTACCAGCTGCCCCTGAAATCAATAAGAAGCAAGCTTTAAGATTAGCTATAATGGCCGCTTCATCATTTGAAGTAAATGGAATCATTTGCTTGAACAATAAACCCGGTATTTTTTTACCAGCTTTTGTCAAGTTAATCTCTTTACTTTTTAAATGACGTTTAGTTAATTCCGCAACAGACAACATGCGATTAATCTCATTGGTCCCTTCATAAATTCTGGTAATACGTGCATCTCTATAACCCATTTCAATTCCAGTTTCCATACTATAACCCATGCCACCATGAATCTGTAGAGTTTCATCTAAAACGAAATCTGCATTTTCTGATCCTTTTACTTTTAGGATTGCACATTCAACAGCAAATTCTCTTAATGCCTTCAATTTTGAATCGCCATCAGACATGCCAGCAGCTTTGAATTCTGCGGTTTTTAAATCTACCTTTTTACCTACTTGATAAACAGCTGAATCAGCTGCAAAGGTGTGTACCACCATTTTGGCAATCTTGTTTTTGATTGCTCCAAATTCTGCAATAGGGCTGTCGAACTGTTTTCTTTCTAGTGCATATCCAACGGCCTTGTTAATAGAGAACTTACAACCACCGGTTGTTCCTGCAGCTAATTTAATTCTACCTGAGTTTAAGATGTTTAAGGCAATTTTAAAGCCTTGGCCTCTTTCTGCTAAAAGGTTTTCAACCGGCACAGGACAATCATTAAAGAATACTTGAACTGTTGAAGATCCTTTGATCCCCATTTTCTTTTCTTCCGCTCCTATGGTGATGCCACCAAACTCTTTTTCTACGATAAACGCAGATAATTCCTTGTCATCATCAATTTTAGCAAATACAATAAACAAATCTGCGAAACCACC
>JBLHMK010000145.1:0-5430 GCA_047621945.1 Flavobacteriaceae bacterium | reverse complement strand
CATGAGGGACTTACTATTAATTTCCTAAATTCCTTGAAACTTGAGCACCCTATTTTGCATTACTCCATGAATAGTAAATCAGAACATTTAAAGAAAGCTGAAAAATACAGTAAATTGGGTGCTAAACGTTTACATGCGAACAATAAAAAAGCAAGTTTTGTTAAGCAATATTTAAATCCTGTATTTCGATTTGTATTGGACTACTTTATTTTTTTTGGTTTTTTAGATGGGGAATTAGGCTTTCAAATAGCTACTATTTCAGCAAAAGAGACTTTTTGGAAATACCGACAATTGAAAAGTTTGGAATGATATGAAAATTGGATTAGACGCAAAACGCATATTTTCAAATGCTACTGGTTTAGGGGTGTATGGAAGAAACTTAGTATATGGCTTGAACAAAGTTCCATCCAAGCATTTGTTCACCCTTTTTACGCCCAAAGATTCCAATCAACACATTAACAAGTCCATACTGAACCCACAATTTGAAGTAAATTCAGCTAAGACCTTTTCTAGTTATTATTGGCGAACACTGGCTATAAAAAAGGATCTAAGGTCTAATGAAATAGATATCTATCATGGTTTAAGTAATGAGTTACCGATAGGCATTGAAAAATTGAATATTAAAACCGTAGTGGATATACATGATTTATGTTTTGTCCATTTCAAATCAGATTACTCTTTTCTCGATCGCCAGATTTTCTGGTATAAATCGAAACGAGCTGCAAGGGTGAGTAATAAAATTATTGCAACTTCTCAAGCCACAAAAAAAGACATTGTTAAATTCTTTCAGGTACCAGCCGAGAAAGTAGAAGTTGTTTATCAATGTTGTGATCAAAGCTTTTATTCTTCAAGTGAAATTCTACAGCAAACTAAGAAGAAATATCAACTTCCAGAAAAGTATGTTTTAAGCGTAGGAACCATTCAAGGTAGAAAAAACCAAAAGGCCATTGTACGAGCCATGGCTCAACTGCCAAAAAAAGAGCAAATTGCGATTGTATTAGTTGGTCAAGGTAAAATCTATTTGGAAGAACTATTAAAAATTTCAGCAGAATTAAAAGTAGAAGTCGTGCATATCCACAATGTTTATTTTAATGATTTACCTAGCATTTATCAAAGTGCTTCTCTGTTTGTTTATCCTTCGTTTGTAGAAGGGTTTGGCATTCCTGTTTTGGAGGCAATGGCAAGTAAAATTCCAGTAATTACTAGCAGAGATACCAGTATGGCTGAAATAATAAAAAATGAAGACTGTTTGATTAATCCAGCAGACCATAAGGAGTTAGCCAAAAAAATAGCATTATTTTTAAAGCATAGCAACACTGAAGTTATTGAGCGTTCTTACCACCGAGCATTGGAATTTTCACAAGAACTATTTGCCAAAAAAGTCTTAGAAATCTACCAAAACTTATGATTATGGAAGAAGATTTGAAGCAAGCTGCCGAAGCGATATTAAATGGAGGGGTAATACTTTGCCCAACGGATACCATTTGGGGCTTAAGTGCGGATGCACGTAACCAAGAAGCGGTAAACAAAGTCTATGAACTTAAGAATCGCCCTACAAACAAGAGCATGATTATTCTCGTGTCTGATCTTGAAATGCTAAAAGATTATGTTTATGAAATACCGCAAAAAGCCTTAACGATTATTGCAGAAGCGACACAGCCCACAAGCATTATTTATCCAAAAGGGAAGCAATTAGCAGCAAATACTATGTCAAGTAATGGTAGCATTGCTATTCGCATAGTCCAGGATTCATTTTGCAAACAGTTGATTCAAAATTTAGGATTTCCTATCGTGTCAAGTTCTGCCAATCTGAGCGGAGAATCTAATCCAACAATGTTTACTGAGATTTCAAGTGCACTTATGGAAAAAGCAGATTTTGTAGTTGAATATAGTCGAGATTCAAAAGAAACTCATGCAGCGTCTTCTATCTTCATTATTGATGGGCAAGAAACTAGACAAATCCGGTGAAGAAATTTTATTTATTTAGGAAGAAAGGCTTTTACTAGCCGCTAATACTTTCTCGTAATAATTTTCATAAAAAGGAAGTATTCTGGCAATATCAAACTTCTTCGCTTGGATTAAAGCATTTGCCTTGAATCTCTTTAGCTCTTCATCGCTTCCTAAGATTTTTATCGCATTAGCAGCCATTGCGTTTACCTCTCCAACATTACTTAGGTAACCTGTTTCTCCATCAATATTAATTTCTGGAATTCCACCGGTATTACTTGAGATAACTGGTACCTCACAAGCCATAGCCTCTAATGCAGCTAATCCAAAACTTTCACTTTCAGATGGCATTAAATACAAATCGGCAATAGCTAAAAGTTCTTCTACTGCATCTTGCTTACCCAAAAACAAGACATCTTTCTCCACTTTCAATTCCCGAGATAATTCTTCTACACATGCTCTTTCCGGACCATCTCCTACTAACAACAGCTTGCTATTCACTTCCTTCCTAACTTTTTCGAAAATCTTGATAGTGTCTTCTACTCGTTTTACTTTTCTGAAGTTTGAAGTATGAATCAATAATTTTTCATTGTTCGGAGCAATAGCTTTTTTAAAGTGCTCTTTATCCAACTTCATAAATCTAGTAAAATCAATAAAGTTTGGTATAACCTCAATGTCCTTTTTAATGTCAAAATTATTGTAGGTGTCTTCTTTCAAACTTTCCGAAACCGCGGTTATCCCATCTGATTGATTAATTGAAAATGCAACCACACTTCGGTAGGCTGGAGCTTTCCCAACAAGGGTTATATCCGTTCCGTGCAAAGTGGTAATAACAGGAATATATATTCCTTGTTCCTTTAAAATTTGCTTGGCAATAAAAGCTGCCGATGCATGCGGAATCGCGTAATGAACATGCAACAAGTCTAATTTTTGATACTTGACAATATCAACTAGATTTGAAGCAAGAGCCGTTTCGTATGGCGGATAATCAAACAAAGCATAATTTTGGAAGCTCACTTCGTGAAAGAACACATTAGGCTGAAATACATCCAATCTTGGCGGGCGCATGTACGTAATAAAATGTACGAGGTGTCCTTCTTTAGCCAAGGCTTTCCCTAATTCCGTGGCAACGACTCCACTTCCCCCGTAGGTTGGGTAACATACAATTCCAATCTTCATATTTGATTTTATTTCTTAAGTGCTAAACACACAGTTCCACTTTTCAGTTTCATTTGTACCAACCTGAATCCAGTATATATTCTTCAACAGCGGGAGGAACTAGGTACTTTATACTTCTTTCCGCTTTTATTTGTTCCCTAATATGCGAAGCGGAGAGATATACTTGGGGAGTTTCTTGAATTACAATATTCCCAGGATACTTGGAAACATCTAGCGTGGTTCCTGGTCTATTATACACGTATATTTTATAATTCTTCATGAGTACATCCCCATTCTTCCATTTAGGTAAAGTAGGCAAATTATCTGCACCCATAATTAATGCGAAATTATGTTTTGGATATTTTTCTTCCAGATATACCAATGTATCTATTGTATAAGAAGGTTTGGGTAAATAAAATTCAAAATCTTTTGCTCGAAGTTTATCATTATCCTCAATAGCTAAATTCACTAAATGCAAACGATCGTATTCAGGAAGTAAGTTCTTTTTTTCCTTAAAGGGGTTTTGCGGAGAGACAATAAACCACACTTCATCTAATTCTGGAAGCTGCGCCATGTGATTGGCAATAAAAAGGTGTCCAAGATGAATAGGGTTGAAAGAGCCGAAGAATAATCCAATGTTCATAATTTGCAATTGACTTGTTGCATTTACTAAAAATAGCTGCGCTACATTTGAGTTGTAAAGTAAGTAATTATTTAAGCAAATAATAAAACAAAATTTTTCTCGTATAGGTTATATGGAAAGTCCAATCAAAATTCATCTTATATATGCTTTCACAGCGATCGTTCTTTTAATATTGATAATGTATGTTTCTCTATTGCCTAAGATAGAGTTACCTGAAGCTCCCGTAATTCAAGCTGATAAGTTGGTTCATTTTTCGATGTATGCTTTTTTATCCGCAATGATTTACAAAGGATTTTTCAATAAAAAATTAATTCTTTCGATAGGAATTGCTTGTATATTGTCATTTTTGTATGGATTTATTGTCGAATGTTCGCAATATTATTTTACATCAACTAGAATGTTTGATGTTTTTGATATATTCGCAAATGGAACAGGGGCGATGTTTGCATATGTAGTAGTAAATAAATATCTTTAACCACATAATTAATTAAGTATGTTACAACTAGCAGGAATATTATTATTGATCGTAGTTGGTCTGGCTGTCGCGGGATACGCTATAGCTTACTATTTGCTCTCAGGCGGAAAGAGCACGGATCAAATTGTATCAAAATATCAAGGTTCTGAAGAATCAAAGTCAGTCTTTGTGAAAAAATATGCAGAAGCAGATTTATCCAAAGTACGAACCGTATTATTGGCCTTTGGAGCAATTGTGGCTTTTTCATCTTCTATCTATGCATTAAGCTGGGCAGATAAACCACAAATTATTGAAACTTTGGTAATGGAGACTATTGATGATGAGTTGGAAATTGAAGCTCCACAAACTGAACAAGTAAAACCACCACCACCTCCTCCTCCGCCACCAGAGATTCAGGTTGTTGAGGATGATGAAATTTTGGAAGACGAGCCAGAAATCGAAGATATTGAAATCGAAGAAGATGAAATTATTGAGGTTCCTGATGTTATAGAGCCGGAAGAAGCTCCTAAGGAGCAAGAAATTTTTACCATTGTTGAAGACATGCCTAAATTTAAAGGATGTGAAGGGTTATCTGGTAATGAAGCAACTAATTGTACAAATACAGAGATTCAAAAGTTTATTGCGAAAAACATTGTTTATCCTCCAATGGCTTTAGAGAATGATATTGAAGGAAAAGTGTTCATTCGTTTTGTTGTCAACCAAAAAGGTGAAGTGACAGATGTATCCATTGCAAAAGGCGCAGATAGTTTATTAGACAACGCAGCTTCTAAATTGGTCAAAACAATGCCTAAATTTACTCCTGGCAAACAAAGAGGTAAGGCTGTACCCGTTCAATACATTATCCCAATTAACTTTAAGATAGGTTAACTGTTGAAAATTATAAAAAAAGCCCCATTGCTTATTGAGCTTGGGGCTTTTTTTATGTATCTCAAGCTTAGAATAAAATAGAATTTGCTTGAATTCGTTTAAATAATAAGAACTACACGCCAAGTTGATTATCTTTGATTTAATACTATATGAATATGAAATTCCCCATAGCATTCCTGTTTATTTTCCTTTATCTCGGGTTACAAGCACAATTGGATAAAACCCAAGCGCTAGCCAAACAATATTATCAAACTGGCGACTATGTAAAATCGGCTAAATTGTTTGAAGAATTATGGAAGGACAATAGTTCAAATATGTACTATTATACCTCCCTTTACAA
>JBLHMK010000144.1:0-5494 GCA_047621945.1 Flavobacteriaceae bacterium | reverse complement strand
AAGTCAAGATTTAAATTGTATCCCAATTCATTTTCATAAACATTTGATTTAACCGGTTCAATAGGACTGTTCGCTTGTTAATCAACACTGTTTAAAGGGCTGTTAAATTAGTAGTTGTAACTAAAGGAATTTTTACTAAAATTTAATCTTAAAAACTTATTAAGGTCAGAGGTATATCCCACATTAAATTCTGGCGAGTGCCTAAATCTCAATGATAGAATGGAAGAGTTGGTATGAAGAATAAAGAATAAAGACTGCTGCAGCCAAGTGAAACGTAATGTCGTTTTTGGTATTTAAGGGTCCTCCTTATTAGGTGAATTAAAGGCAAATTGTAAAGCGCCAAATAGTAAGCTTAGGAGGTAGATATTTTTTCACCTTTCCTAGTTTTGCTGAGCTCAAAGTAGCGTTATTTTGGATGATTTTTTAGAGAGAGCAAGTTGTAAAAGCTGTTCATTACAAAAACATGCGGTAGGGTAATAGAAGAAATCACCATAAGCAAAAGGTATCCATAAGAGAGCTTTAGAATATTGAGATAAATTAAAGCAAAGAGCATTGCAATACCTGCAATAGAAACAAGAGTGAAAGGAGATAAAAGCTTCATAAAGTTTAGGAAGGAGTGCACCTCTTTTTCGGCATGCAAAAATTCATATTCTTCTCGTAAAACCTTTAGTGCATGCAGAATGATAAAATACAAGGTGAAGCCAATCAATAAGGGCATCAAATAAAAACAGATCAAGATCAATGCCATTTCAAAAAATTCCATGAATACCTGTTCTAAACGCAAAATATTTTGCTGGACAAGATAAATTAGAAGGAGAAGAGTGACAACACCGGTACTAAGAAATATTCCAAGAATGAGGGTTCTTTGATGGATCGGAGCGAATGCCGCAAACTCATCTAAATTCTTAGTTAGCCCTTGAATTTCAGCTAAGTTGAAATAAATGAAACCTGACAACAAGGCTAAGCCCCAAAATAGGTAAACTGCCTTATGACTGATAGCTTGATTCTGTAAGTAATGAGAGAACTGAGATTGTCCGAAATGATAAGCGGAGATCAGCAAAAAAACGATATAAGCAATACTTGGTAAAACAAGCCAAAGTAAAATATTGAGACCAACAATCACTAAATAAACTATGACGAATTGGGTATTTTTATCTTTATTTTTCCTTAGGTAGAGTACATGGTCGATAGCACCATGGGGTATACCTAATAACAACAAGAGTGGCAAGCAAATAAGCATCTGCATGCGCATATCTACTTCTCCCGCGTTCAAAATAAAAGGGAGCAATATCAAAACACTTGAAATGAAAAGAAAGGCTGCTTTGGTCATAAGAGAAAATAAAAATCCCTATGCCTTGAATTATCACGGCATAGGGATGTTAAAGAATTAGGCAGTTTTTACCTGCTGGGTAGAACTCATAGCGATGCTATATACTACCAATCCGAATCCGATCTTGTTGATCACATCCGCAATGTTGTAAAACAAATCTACATTTTCAGATCCCCAACCAAAGGCGATGTTTAACCATCCACCTGGCATGCACAAATATCCAATTGGATAAATCGCCCAACCTACGAAGACAAACCAAGCAAGTGCTTTCACACCTTTTTTAACGGCATCGTCGTTGCTTGCAGCAGCTAATTTCGCTACTTCACCGAACCATGCAGTGTACAGGATGTAAACATAACCAATTGTGGAAAGTAATCCCCATGTCATGGAATGTGAAATGCTTCCACCTTCTGGATTGAAGGCCTCTCCGATGTACCCGGCTAACAACATCCAAACTGAGGCGGCGATAAGTTTCCATAGTAAACTTAATTTTGCACCAGCAGCTTTCGTTAGTAAATAAAACTCTACGCACATTAGAGGAACTGTTAGGATCCAATCAATATAGCGCAACGTGGTTGGGTTCTCCCCAGTGACAAGATAATAATCTCGCATGTAGTAATAGTGGACGGCAGCGATAAAAGTGATTAAACCGGAAACCAATAAGGAAAGTTTCCATTTATCAGCAACGCGCCCTCTTTCGAAAAAGAAGAAAATAGAAGCGGCTAGCATAGCCATGTAGCCGGTGAAGAATGTAAACGCAACGGCATCATTCTTCGGTATGGTTAAAATTTCTAAAGCAATCATAATAAAAAAATTTGGTTAAGTTTTTAAAACACAGCTTTGCATTAGATTGTTTTAACATTTATTATAAAAAATTAAACAAAATTATGAATAAAATTATAGTTTTTTCTTTAAAAGCTTGAATTTCAAAGGAATAACACTTCTTATTTGCCGACTTACTGCATGTAAAAAAAGAAAAGAATCGTAGTATATCCGAAAGATGAACGTACTTGCATATTTAGTTTTTTAAAAAGATTGTAAATAATACCATGCTCCCTTCTTCGTTAGATTTTGATTCCATTCTAATGGAGTATCCGCGCTGTTTTAAAAGTTTTACACGTTCTTGTATTTTGATATCTGTGGATTCCTGATCTTTTCTGAGTTGGGCAGCTAAGCTTGCCTTTTAGAGGATAGAACAAACTATTCAGAAGAAATATAAGTCTGTTTAGAAACTTTAAACATTTCATAGAAAAGGACGGTAAGATTTGCACTGAAGACAGATTCAAGCATTCGTTTTAATGCTTGAGAAAAAGGCACTCAAAAACGGCTGCTTATTCTTTTTATCTCTGAACGTAGAAGATAAAAACAAAAAACCCCGAGCGTAGCTCGGGGTTTTTTCTAAAAGTCTGTCATCTGACTGTCTAGCAGTCTAAAGAACTACTCTTTCTCTTCTTTCTCTTCTTCCACTTCTTCGAATTCAACATCTTCAGCTTCTTCGCCACCTTCTGTAGCTTCGCCATCAGCTGCTCCTTCAGCACCAGGCTCTGCACCTTCGGCGCCTCCTTCAGCTTGCTGAGCTGCGTAGATATCTTGACTAGCTGCTTGGAATACCGTGTTCAGTTTTTCCATTGCTGTATCAACCGCTGGAATATCTTTTGCTTCATGTGCTGTTTTCAATTCAGCTAAAGCCTCTTCAATTGGCGCTTTCTTATCAGCAGGGATTTTATCACCGTACTCTTTAATTTGCTTTTCCGTTTGAAAAATTAAGCTATCTGCTTGATTCATTTTTTCAACACTTTCTTTAGCTGCTTTGTCTGAATCTTCATTTGCTTTCGCCTCAGCTTTCATCTTATCGATTTCTTCTTGGCTTAAACCTGTTGAAGCTTCAATTCGAATGCTTTGCTCTTTTCCAGTGCCTTTATCCTTAGCACCTACACTTAAGATACCATTACTGTCAATGTCAAATGTTACTTCAACTTGAGGAATACCTCTCATTGCTGGTGGAATATCACCCAAGTGAAAACGTCCTATTGAACGGTTATCATTTGCCATTGCACGCTCTCCTTGAAGAACATGAATCTCAACAGAAGGTTGGTTATCAACCGCGGTAGTAAAGATCTGTGATTTCTTAGTTGGAATCGTTGCATTTGCTTCAATCAACTTCGTAAACACACCACCCATTGTCTCTAACCCAAGAGATAGCGGAGTTACATCTACCAATACGATATCGTCAGTTACATCTCCACTTAATATTCCACCTTGAATAGCCGCTCCTAAAGCAACTACTTCATCCGGATTAACTCCTTTTGAAGGCTTCTTACCGAAGAATTTCTCTACAGTTTCTTGAATCTTAGGAATTCTTGTTGAACCACCTACTAAAATCACTTCATCAATATCGTTTGTAGAATATCCTGCATCTTTCAATGCCGCTTCCATTGGCTTTAAAGTTCTTGAGACTAGTTTGTCACTTAATTGCTCAAACTTCGCTCTTGTTAATTTCTTCACTAAGTGCTTAGGCACTCCGTCAATAGCAGTAACATAAGGCAAGTTGATTTCTGTTTCAGAAGAACTTGACAATTCAATTTTTGCTTTCTCAGCTGATTCTTTCAAACGTTGAAGTGCCATAGGGTCTTTTTTCAAGTCTACATTCTCTTCTTTTTTGAACTCATCTGCTAACCAATCAATGATCATGTTGTCAAAATCATCACCACCAAGATTTACATCTCCGTTAGTTGACTTCACTTCAAAAACACCATCACCTAATTCAAGAATTGAAACATCAAATGTTCCTCCACCTAAATCATATACTGCAATTTTTAAGTCTTGGTTTTTCTTGTCCAAGCCATAAGCTAAAGCTGCAGCTGTTGGTTCGTTAATGATTCTTCTTACTGTTAAACCCGCAATCTCACCAGCTTCTTTCGTTGCTTGACGCTCAGAATCATTAAAATATGCTGGAACAGTAATTACAGCTTCAGTGATATCTGATCCTAAGTAATCTTCGGCTGTTTTCTTCATTTTTTGAAGAATCATCGCAGAGATTTCTTGTGGGGTGTACATTCTGTCATCAATCTTTACTCGAACCGTATCGTTGTCGCCTTTAACCACTTCATACGCTACCCTGTCTGTTGATACACTTTCGCTAAAACGTTTACCCATAAATCTTTTTACAGATGCTACAGTTCTCGTTGGATTAGTTACTGCTTGTCTTTTTGCAGGATCCCCAATCTTACGCTCACCGTTATCCATAAATGCTACTACCGACGGGGTAGTTCTTCTTCCTTCATCATTCTGAATCACTACTGGGTCGCTACCTTCCATAACCGCTACGCACGAGTTAGTGGTACCTAAGTCAATTCCTATAATTTTACCCATTTCTATTTATTTTTTATTTTTTTTAATTATTGCTTACATCTCTCTCTTTTCAATTTCCGTTCCAAGGGGTTTTTGACCTATTTTAAGTGAAATTTTGTCATAATTGGCTAAAATTGACTGTCATATTGTGTCATTTAGGCATATTGTTTTGACAAAAAGGAAACACTATATTTGTCTAACTTTTACTAATAATCATAAATCAATATCCATGTCAGTACATAAGAATGTAAAACGAGTTACTACGCATACCTTACAAGCGATGAAGGATGCCAATGAGAAAATTTCCATGCTGACTAGTTATGATTTTTCTTTAGCTAAAATTGTAGATGCTGCAGGTATTGATATTATACTAGTAGGGGATAGTGCTAGTAATGTAATGGCGGGTCATGAAACAACTTTGCCTATCACTTTAGATCAAATGATTTACCACGGTTCATCCGTTGTACGTGCTATTAATCGTTGCTTGGTTGTAGTAGATCTGCCTTTCGGTTCTTATCAAGGGAATAGTAGAGCCGCTCTAGATGCTAGTATTCGTATTATGAAAGAGAGTGGGGCACATGCGGTTAAATTGGAAGGAGGTGCTGAAATAAAGGAATCAATTACTCGAATTTTAACTGCTGGAATTCCAGTAATGGGACACTTAGGCTTAACTCCACAGAGTATTTATATGTTTGGAACCTACACCGTGCGAGCTAAAGAAGAAGAAGAAGCAGCTAAACTTATTGAAGATGCAAAGATGCTCGAAGAGATTGGATGCTTTGCATTAGTACTAGAAAAGATTCCTGCTAAGTT
>JBLHMK010000143.1:0-5501 GCA_047621945.1 Flavobacteriaceae bacterium | reverse complement strand
GGCCTTAAGAAGTTTTTTCTTTGGTGTTTAGATCGCAACGTTACCCATATCGACCAAATTGATTTGGACTTGATGGATGATTATGCTGCCTATTTAAATGCGTATCGTAAGGCTCTTGATAATGAACCCTTAAGCCCTGCACAAAAACGTAATCTTTTGACGTTTGTTAAAACATTCATAAAGTACATGTATGTTAAAAAGCTATTAACGACAAATTCATTAGATGGCATTGAGTTACCAAGTAAAGGCGAACAAATACCAAAGGCCCTTTATTCAGTTGAAGAAATAGAAATCATTTTAGAACAGCCTTTGCTGTTTGGGATTAAAGGATTACGAGATCGCGCAATACTGGAGATCTTTTTCGCGACAGGGATTCGTAGGGAGGAATTAGTAAAACTCAATATTGATGACATTGACTTTAACGGGCGTATGGTACGAGTACATGGTAAAGGAAAGAAAGAGCGCTTAGTGCCGATTAGCCTTCGCGGTTGTGAATGGCTTGCTTTTTATATTGGTAAAATTCGCCCCATGTTCGCGTTTATTGGCTCAGGTAAAGCACTATTCTTAGCTAATAATGGCAAACGTTATGTACCGGGTAAACTCTCTGATATGGCTTCACAGTATGTGAAGTTAGCAGGTTTTGACCGCACAGGTGCTTGCCATTTATTTCGTCATAACACTGCAACCACCATGTTAGATAATGGCGCTGATTTAAGACATATACAGGAAATGCTTGGTCATGCCAGTATTCTCACTACTCAGTTATACACTCACGTTAGTCGTAAAAAACTCACACAAGTTTATAATGACACACATCCATCTGCACAGGGTGGTAGTGGTTTGTTTTAATATTAGTGACGGATAATCTTTGCCGAAAAGCATAGTTAATTTCAATTAGTCAATTAAGTAATCATGGTATGTATCTACACAAGCCTATTAAATGATCAGTAACAAAGAACTTACGTTACAAGATATGCTAAGTTATTGTATCTGTATAAAAATATAATATATTACTTAACATATAAACTAATTTAATAAGGACGCCATATACTCGGATGTTATCTCTAGAAACTAAGTCACTTGTTGCTGAAACCCAAAACCAGTCTAACAAATTCAAAATATTAACGTTAAAGCCTGAAGAGTTTGATGTGCTTAAAGATGCTTTGATTGGCGTATTGCCAGATTATTATGTCGATCCACAATCGATCGCAGATACACTGGTACGCCTAGGTAAAAATGCAACAGCAGAAAAACTTTTAACAAAAATTCCTGAAGTTAAAAATATTCGCTCTGGGGATATTGGTGAGATATTAACCACTGATTACATAGAAGAAAGTACGGAGTATTTTGTACCGATTAGAAAGTTGCGGTGGAAAGATCATCGAAACATGGCTATGCGAGGTGATGATGTAATTGGTATTCTAGTTGATCAACAGCATCAAACAATTAAATTCCTGAAAGCTGAAGCAAAAGCAAATAAAAGCTTAAGTCGTGATGTTTTGAGAAAAGCAAGAGTTGAGCTTGATAATGACGAAGGCTTACCTGCTCCTCACGCTTTAGCATTTGTATCTGAAAGACTAAGAGATACTGGCAATCAAGTACTATCAGATTTAATTGAAAAGGTACAATTAGTCGATGGTATTAGAGTAAACCAAGTAGAACACCTTCTATTTACTTTCACAGCCTCTAATCCAGCAACACTACAAAAAGAGGCATTTGATGCTTATAACGGTAACATAAAACAAAAATCAGTCGGCTTCAGAGTGTCAGAACACCAGGATTTAATAACAGAAGTATATCAGGGAGTAATTGATGGCCTCAACAATTGAAGAAGTCGAAGCTTTAATCAATGAAGCTATAACATCAGGCTTTAGAAACCGCTTACTTGAACGAGGACTTGCACGCTCAATGATATGGAGTGATGGGGAACTTCCAGATGGATCACCAAGGTTTGCTGATAAGTTATCATACGATCTTTTATCTTACGGTTATTCATTGTTATCACTCGCTATACGTTTGCGAAATATGGGAGGAAACGAAGATCTTTGCCGTACAGCATTTGAGAAATCAGCAACGGCTATTACAGATGTTATCCATAATGGAAATTCAAACGATCCAGAAAAAAGTTTCCATAAAGTTTTAGCATCTGCGGCATACCATCTAGGTAGGTTTTCAGCAAAAGCTTATTCGTTAATTCAAGGAAACATAGATCAAGAAAATTTGAATTCAATAGAAAAATTACTTTCAATGTTAATGTTAAGGCAGTTTGACCAGATAGAGATTATGGTGTTGGAATGGAAAGCTTCAGGTGCTGGAACAGATGAAGTGCTTGCCGAAAGGCTAGAAACTGAAATTAATCAATTAAATCTTATAGCTAATACTGATGATGAACCTGAAGAGTATGGAATCTCTTCAGTTGAGCTACCAATCGTTAGAGAAGCAATCACAGATAATTATTTTTCATCAATATTCGAATTTCTATTTGCTTTAGAAACAGGTCAACAAGACTTACTTGAAGGAGCCATTACTCGAATAGATACTAGTTTATCTGTTTGCGGAGAGTTAAATCTACTACCCCAATGGTGGGTTTTAATGATCACAAAACACTTATTAAAAGACCTATGGGAGTCAAGTTTTCATAAAATAATACCAGGCCAACAAAATGACGATCATGATGATGCTTGGAATCGTTTACGCTGGTTATTTATTGCATCCCTTTATAAGCGTAAAAAATCTGAGATTGATTTATGGCCGTCTCAATTAGAAGGAGCCAAACGATCTGTCAATGATGAAGATGATCTTGTTGTTTCTTTACCTACTAGTGCAGGTAAAACAAGGATTGCTGAATTATGCATTCTGAGGTGTTTGGCAATTGGCAAGCGAGTTTTATTTATTACCCCGCTTCGAGCATTGTCAGCACAGACAGAATCATCCCTTAGAAAAACATTTTTACCACTTGGTAAAACTATTTCATCTCTCTATGGAAGCGTAGGTACAAGCGACTTTGAGCAAGATGTTTTAAGAACGCAAGATATTGTTGTAGGAACACCTGAAAAACTCGACTTTGCTTTAAGAAATGACCCTACTTTAATTGATGACGTTGGTCTTGTAATCTTAGATGAAGGGCACATGATTGGTTTAAATGAACGAGAAATAAACTACGAAGTTCAAATACAGCGTTTATTGAATCGTGATGATGCAAATGAACGTAGGATTGTATGTCTCTCTGCGATATTACCTAGTGGCGACCAATTTGAAGATTTTGTTGGTTGGATAAGACAAGATAAAGATGATGATGCAATACAGTCTGATTGGCGACCTACAGACTTAAGGTACGGAGAGATCGTTTGGCTAGGTCATTCAGCAAAGATTGATTTTACTATAGGTGAAGAACAACCTTTTATTCCAAGATTTATTACTCCATTTGTACCACCTTTGCGTAATCCTGGTTTACGTAAAAAAGCTTTCCCAAAAGATGCTCAAGAGTTAACACTAGCTGCGGCTTGGAAGTTAACAGAAGATAGTCATACCGTATTAATTTATTGCCCACAAAGAACATCTGTAAACGCATTTGCTAAAGCAATTGTTGATTTGCACAAAAGAGGAGCACTAGCTTCGGTACTAAGTGTTCCTGATCACAAAATTGAATTGGCAAAAGTATTAGGGTGTGAATGGTTAGGTGAAAATCATCCAATATTGGAATGCCTAAATATTGGTGTTGCTGTACATCATGGAGCTTTACCCACACCCTTTAGAAAAGAGATGGAAAAGCTCTTACGGGAAGGAGTTCTAAAAATAACTGTATCTTCACCTACATTAGCACAAGGTTTAAATTTGGCTGCGACCGCTGTAATCGTTCATTCACTCTATCGAAGTGGAGAACTGATTGAATCATCAGAGTTTAAAAATGTAGTAGGAAGAGCGGGAAGAGCATTTATTGATACCCACGGATTAGTACTTCATCCTGTTTTTAATCGCCATGATTGGCGAAAGAGAGAATGGAGAGAGTTAGCAAATAATTCTGCTGGTCGTAATATGGAGAGTGGATTATTTAGGTTGATAGCCTCTTTATTGCAACGAATGGCTAACAGTCTACAAGCGCAATCTGTCGCTGAGGTTCTTGAGTATGTGATGAATAACTCATCTGTTTGGGATTTTAATTTAATAGAAAATGAGGATGCAGAAAAAATTGAAGACAGTAGGAATGCTTGGGAACGTCATTTAGTAAGTTTAGATACTGCCTTATTGAGTATGTTGGGTGAAGAAAACATTTCTATTGATGAAATTCCAAATGTACTTGATGAACTACTTCAGTCATCACTGCTAAAGCGCAGACTAAACCGTCATCAAGAAGAAATGCAAGTCGTGTTCAATAGTGTATTAGCTCAGCGCGGAAAATACATTTGGAGTTTGACAACTGCCGAACAAAGGAGAGGTTATTATTTAGCTGGCGTAGGTTTAGATACAGGCAAAAAACTGGATGAAATAGCTCCACAGGCTAATGCATTACTGATTGAGGCCAACGTCTACATTCTTGAAGGTGAGGAACAAGAAGCAATAACCACAATAACTTCACTAGCAGAGATGCTTTTTGATATACCTCCTTTTTCACCAAATATTTTACCCGTAGATTGGCGAGAAATTATTGATGCATGGTTAAAAGGTGAAGTACTTCGGGATCGTAACTTTAACTCGGTCGATGATGTTTTAAGATTTGTTGAGGATGGTTTAGTTTATCGTCTCCCATGGGGGTTAGAAGCTCTGCGAGTCCGTGCTCAAGCTAACAATGATGTTATTTCTGACGAAATGACCATAGACGATTTTGAAGTAGGATTAATAGTTCCAGCGGTTGAAAATGGTAGTTTAAATAGAAGTGCTTCGATGTTAATGCAAGCGGGATTTAGTTCACGCTTAGAAGCAATAAAGGTGATCCAATTAACAGGAGCCTCATTCTTAAATAGTCAAGAATTTAAAGAATGGCTATCCTCTGATGAGTTACGAACATATATAATTAGGTTAGAGTTGATTGATTTAAATGCCGCAAAATTGTGGAGTTCATTTATTAAAGAATACAAACCAAAGTTAGATAGGATTTGGAGTAGTTCATCAATTCAACTGCCTGTTAATTGGAAACCCGGAAACCAATTAGTTATTGGACAGTTTGTTAAGTTGCATAATGAAGATGGCGGAAGAACAAAGATAATTAACTCCGCAGGAGAACTAATTGGCGAATTACGGGAACGGTATAAACTTATAAAAAATGGTATTTACCGAACGAGAATACAAGCTAACAATATTTTAGGCATAGATTATTGGGGGGCTGGAGGAGAACCTTTTACAATTGAGTAGTCAAAATTTAATTGACACAAATAGGTGGATCATACTTCGTACTAATGTATATGCAGGCACGATACTATGATCCAGTTATAGGTCGTTTCTACTCTAATGATCCGGTTGGATACATCTCTGAAAATCCTGTAATGTCGTTTAATCGTTATATG
>JBLHMK010000142.1:0-5570 GCA_047621945.1 Flavobacteriaceae bacterium | reverse complement strand
ATAGGTTTTAAGCCTTGTTTCAATCGCAGCTTAAACTCTTGATCTTCATCTACTAGTTCCAAACTACTAAGGTCAAAGCTTGCAAAATAGCTTTCACCTTCTTCTAAAAGACTCAAGTTTACTTGCTCATCATTATTGCTCAACTCTATTAACTTAGCCACTTCTTTAGGAAGAATATTATAATTAAACCGCGTCTGCATTAGCGCTGATGTGCTTCCATTATCATCTATGTACCAAAATAAATTGGATGATTCTATCCGAAGATTTGGGGTATGGAACTCCATATCGTCGATATCCATACTTTTAAAGGTGCTATTTACATCCAACAATTTATTGGTGAAACTTGCCGCATAGTTTGTAGCCGGGAGTAGAGGTTCGTTCGGTGAAAAACTTAACTCGTTTGCACCAACCCACCGATATTGACCTTCTATAGCTGGGCTAAATTTCAAATATTTCGCATCATCCCAGCTAAACTGAACAGAATCTGGAGCGATGACTTGATTAAAGGTGAAAAGAAAATTACCATGAGTAGCTACTTCTCCTTCTATATTGGAGTAAGAAAGTGTAATTTGATTTTTATTTTTGCTACAAGAGGCTAAAATAAATAGGCCTAGATAAAATAAAAGGTGGATTCTTTTCATTAAAGTTGATATTTAGGGTGTATTAGTAAAGTTAAGTAAAATAGTATATAATCTTGCTGAAGGATAAGACGATAAAGTTAAGGGGTTGGGCAAGTAAATTGGTTTGGTTAATACCCTTATCATTTTTAGGGTTCTTTCTATTGCACCTACTCTTTCCAATTTCAACCGAAATAGACTATTCTCAATTAGTAACCGATAGAAATGGTAAAATATTGCATAGTTTTTTAAGTAAAGATGAAAAGTGGAGGATGTACACAGAATTAGATGAAATTTCTGAAGAACTAAAGACCGCTATTGTTTATAAAGAAGATAAATACTTCAACTATCACTATGGGGTTAATCCGTTCGCCATGGGTCGAGCACTCTTTAATAATTTGCTTATGCAGAAGCGAACATCTGGAGCGTCCACCATTACCATGCAAGTTGTCCGCTTATTGGAACCTCGACCAAGGACATATAGCAGCAAGATTATTGAGATCTTTCGTGCCACCCAATTAGAATTGAAATTGAGCAAAGATGAAATTTTTCAGCTCTACTTAAACCTAGTTCCTTATGGGGGCAATATAGAAGGCGTAAAAGCGGCATCCGTGCTATACTTCAACAAGCAGCCCAACAATTTAAGTATTGCAGAAATAACGACTTTAAGTATTATTCCTAATCGCCCATCTACCTTAAGAATTGGAAAGAATAATGATTTAATAATTGAGGAACGAAACAAGTGGCTGAAACGATTTGAAGACAATCAAGTCTTTAGTGAAGAAAAAATTCAAGATGCTTTAGACGAGCCCTTAGACGCGGAGCGACAATCATCTCCAAAACAAGCTCATCATTTGAGTTATAGAATGAAGTACACCTATCCAAATACACCCATTATAGCTACGACTTTAGACCTTGAAAGACAGTTAAATTGTGAGCATGTAGTGAGCAGCTATATGAAAACTAAAATGGGCTTCAACGTTCATAATGCCTCAGTAATAGTAATTGACCATGCTACAAGTGAAGTATTGGCCTATGTGGGGTCAGCAGATTTTTACGGCACTAAAGATGCTGGTCAAGTAGATGGAATTCGAGCGGTTCGGCAACCAGGCAGCACGCTAAAACCACTAGTATACGCACTTGCTTTTGATCAAGGCGTTCTAACACCCAAAATCACCCTTACCGATGTACCTGTTAACTACGATGGTTATAGCCCAGTTAATTTCAATCAACAATACAAGGGATATGTGAGTGTAGAAACTGCCTTATCGCAAAGTTTAAACATTCCAGCTGTTAAAGCACTAAATCTTATAGGCGTAGAAACTGCCAGTGATGCACTAGTCGATTGTGATTTTAAAACAATAAAGAAGCAACAGAAAATACTCGGCTTGTCTCTTGTTTTAGGCGGTTGTGGGGTGAGTTTAGAAGAGATGGCTGGATTATATGCCATGTTTGCCAATAAAGGGGTCTATAAGCCCCTGAGATACACTCTCAAAGACGGAAATGAGAAGAGCAAAGCCATTGTTACCGAAGAGTCTGCATTTATGATTAGTGAAATTTTGACCAATCTAGAAAGACCTGACCTACCGAATTCTTGGCAAAATACAAAAAGCCTTCCTTTAATCGCCTGGAAAACAGGCACCTCCTATGGTAGAAAGGATGCATGGAGCATTGGATACAACGATAGGTTTACCATTGGTGTGTGGGTAGGTAATTTTTCAGGTGATGGAGTTCCCGAGTTAACCGGAGCAAATTTCGCAAGCCCGCTCCTCTTTAAAATATTCAAGGCGCTGGATTCTAATCCTTCAAAGAGTTGGTTAAAAGCACCGAGTGAATTACCCTTTCGATTAGTTTGTTCTGAAACTGGATTAATCCCTAATGACTTTTGCGAGCATAAAGTTTTCGACTATTTCTTGCCAACTATTTCTTCTAATACCAGTTGTCAGCATTTAAAAAAGTATTACATCAGTGAAAGCGAAGAATTTTCATACTGCATGAACTGTATTCCAGAAGCGGGATATGTTGAACGATGGTATCCTTACCATCCTGTAGAGATATTAGCATATTATCGCGACAATCATATTAGCTATACGCCTATCCCTCAGCACAATCCGGATTGCGAGCATTGGGATAGTTTTGATCCTCCTAAAATCGCCACTCCAACAGATGGGAGCACTTATTACATCATGAAAGACCAACCCGAAGCTCTTGTTTTAAGCAGTTATTCTGCTCGTGACGTTAATCAGGTTTTTTGGTTTATTAATAATCAAGTGTATGCTACTGCCAACAAAAATGAAAGTGTTTTGTTTTTACCGGAAAAAGAAGGCGTGTATAAAATCTCTTGTTCAGATGATAAGGGAAGGAACTCCAACATTGAAATAAACATTGTTTTTATCTAAAAAAATGTAGAAATAATATTAATTTCATTTTCAACAAAAAAGGAATTCACATGGAAGAAATTTGGTGGCTCGAATTAATCGGATATATTTTAATTATTAATGGTGCATGGCGCTTAATATGGCGTTTCCCTATGATCGTTGGCTTGTTTGGAGCGAACAAATTGGGCACCGCAAAAGGTGATCAAGTTGAAGAGAATGAAAAAAACATGTCAGAAATGAAAAAGGGACTTCCTTGGGCCATTGGAATGCTAGTTGTTGGACTAGTTGTAGTGTACTTATTCTAAGTTATTATTCGCCAGTATAGAAGTCAATGAGGTCGGCAAAATAGGTTTCATCCCAACCTTCAACCATCACCTCAAAATCCTCTTCGGGTATATTCGTATGAATGAGTTCTGCTGAAGTCCCTTTCTTATGAGGATGCAATTTTATTGTAACTATAGAGGCTTCTTCTCTTTCACCGAAATACCATTCTTGCTGGATTAATTTATCCGCTTCAAATTTCAAATTTTTCCCGCAAATGTTTTCATCATACAAGGAAAACTCCGTACCTACCTCTTCCTTCATCTCGGCGTCAAAGCCCGTCCAAAGTTTCAATACTAACACATTGGTTAAGGCTTTATATACAATTTCTGGAATCTCGGGAATAATGTAATATTGTTTATAATCTGCCATTACTTGCTTATTTGTTTTAGGGCTTCCTCAACACTTTCTGTTGGAAGTTGACATACTTTATTTTGACAAACGTAAATCGTTGTTGCGCCTTTTACTAATTTATTTGCTGCTATTTCTAACTCCCCTTCCGTTCTACCACCTGCAAAAAACACATTAGGTAAATAGTATTGATCAAACTCTTTACGCTTCTCTTCCGCATTTTTCCCAACAATAACTACTTCGTAAGGCTCACTTACTTCCCAAGCCAATAGAATGTCCCAGTTAGCAAAATAAGACATCCCACCCGGAGTTTGCTGCTTGACTTTATTCATCATTCTAGATGACTTACTTAGGTAATCCTCTTTATACAACAACTTGCCTAAAACATACAAGCCTTTAGCCAACTCAGAGTTAGCAGAAGGAATTACATTATCCGTGACTTCTATTTTTCGTGCAATCAAAGCTTTATCCAAATCTGAAGTATAATAGAATAAACCGGTTGACTCATCATAAAAGTGAGTTAAAGCATACTGCATCAATTCATCCGCTTCAATTAACCATTGCTCATCAAAGGTAGTTTGATACAAGGAATGGAAAGCTTGAATGGTGAAAGCGTAATCATCTAAGAAGCCATTAATACTGGCATTCCCATTCTTATAATTGCGATACAAGCCGCCATCTTCTTTTTTAAATTTGCTTAACATAAAAGCAGCACTTGCTTCGGCTGTTTTTAAGTATTCATCCTCACCCAAGCATCGATAAGCGTCTATATATCCATTAAGCATTAAGGCATTCCATGAGCATAGTATTTTGTCATCTAAACCTGGTCGAATTCGTTTAGCTCGTTCTTCTAATAGAACTTCTTTCGCCTTTTTTAACTTACTATTCAACTCTTCTATCGAGAGCTCGTACTTGTTAGCGATCTTCTCCTTACTCTGGGTAATGAATAATATATTATTCGATTCCCAATTTCCGGATGTACTTACATTGTAATAGTCCTTAATCCATTCGTTATCTTTCCCTAGCACTTCGTCCATTTCACTAGCTTGCCAAACATAGAACTTTCCTTCTTCTCCCTCACTATCTGCGTCTAGGGATGAATAGAAGCCTCCTTCTAGCGAAGTCATTTCACGTTCTATAAAATCAATAGTTTCTTGTATAATCTCCTTATAATATGGATCTTTTGTCTGCTGATAGGTCCTTGCATATAAGCTCACTAATTGACCATTATCATAAAGCATTTTTTCAAAATGTGGCACCTTCCATTTAGCATCAGTTGAGTACCTAGCAAAACCTCCACCAATTTGGTCATAAATACCTCCTTCGGCCATTTTATTCAAGGTAAGGGTGGTTATATTTAAGGCTTCCTCTTTATTACTTAGATAATGGTAATGCAGTAAATATTGATAAGAAACGGGAAGCGGAAATTTAGGTGAACGATCATTTCCTCCTAGCGTAAAATCCATTTTGGGTGCCCAATTCTCCCAAATAAAATCAAGGTCACCTTTAGTATGCTTAAGGTCCAACTCTTCTTCAGCCACAAATGAAGTACTTTGAATTCCCGCAGTTAAAGCATTAGCTTGTTCCTCTGCCTTTTCAGGATTATTCTTCACAAAGTCTCCAACTTGCGTGAGCAAATTCATCCATTGCTTTTTAGGGAAATAAGTACCTCCATAAACAGGTCGACCATCAGGTAAAGCAATACAGTTCAAGGGCCATCCGCCACTTCCAGATAATAATTGAACGGCATCCATATATACTTGATCTATATCTGGCCTTTCCTCTCGATCTACTTTTATAGCAACAAAATGCTCATTCATATACGCCGCCACTTCTTCATCTTCAAAACTTTCATGTTCCATAACATGACACCAATGGCAGGCAGCATAACCTATGCTTACTA
>JBLHMK010000141.1:0-5642 GCA_047621945.1 Flavobacteriaceae bacterium | reverse complement strand
ATGTAGTGGAGAAGCTTTTAATGCTATTGAATTTGATCCACAACCTGGTGTAGTTTATAATTGGGTGAATGATAACCCCGCTATTGGTGTTCCTGCATCGGGGACAGGTGATATTGGAGTATTTACTCCACCACTTAGTGCCATAGATCAGGTAGCTAACTTTATAGTTACTTACTTTCTAGATCCAAATGATGTTTACACTACCACCTTTACATTAACAGCTTTAGCTACTCCAGTGGCTAACTTTTCGGTTTCTACCTATTGCGAGGGTTTTGATGCAACGATTGCCGATTTATCCACTAATACCACTCCTCCTATAAATAGCTGGTCTTGGAATTTTGGAGATGGTTCTCCTGTCGTAACAGCTGCCAATCCTGGAGTGCATAGTTTTCCAGGAGTCGGGCCTTATAATGTAGAGCTTACTGTATCTAATGGATCTTGTACAGATGATATTATTATAGTAGCTTCTGGAAACCCTTTACCCGTGGCTAACTTTTCAAGTCCTGCGGAATGTGAAGGAACAGTGACTTCTTTTACTGATGCCAGTACTATTGCGGCAGGAAGTATTACAGGTTATGAATGGGATTTTACCCATAATGGAACTGTGAATAGTACCTTGCCCAATCCTACGAATGGATACCCAAGCGCTGGGTCGTATACAGCTGAGCTGATAGTAACTTCAGATCAGGGATGTCAGGACTCTATTGAAGTTCCTATTTTGGTTAATCCCATGCCAGTTGTTGACTTTATCTTCAACGAGATCTGTGATTATGAGACTACTTTATTTACGAATCAAACAACAATATCAACTCCAGGTAATATTGCTAATTATAGTTGGGATTTTGGAGATGCTACAGGCACAAGTGTATTAGAAGATCCTACCTATGCTTATGGCGCAGCAGGTGCATATACAGTTACTCTTACAGCTACTACAAATATGGGTTGTGTGGATATCACCACTGAACTAGTGAATGTATATCCTAAGCCAACAGCGGATTTCACATTTGCTGATGTTTGTAATGGCAATGATGTAAACTTCGTTGATAATTCTAATGGAAATGGATCCGCAATCACAAATTACTGTTGGGATATTGACGCTAACTTCACTTGTGAAGCTACTACAGCTACTTTTGATTATCAGTATGGATCATTTGGAATGCATAATGCTAATTTGATTGTAACTACTCAGTATGGATGTTTAGATACGGCTTCATATGCAGTTGAGATTTTTGAGATTCCATTACCAAGTTTTACATGGCAAAACGAATGTGAAAATGATGCAGTGAGCTTTGTTAATACTTCAGTACTTGGTTCAGGAAATATTACAGGGTTTAGTTGGGATTTTGATGATCTTGCAATTCCTGCTTCAAATTTGGAGAATCCTACGGAAACATACACAACTGAAGGTTTATATGATGTTAATTTTGAAATTACAAGTGCTAATGGTTGTATCGCAGCAGTTACAGAAACAATTTCAATATTTCCTACCCCGATTCCTCTGTTTAGTGTAGCAAGTGTTTGTGAGGGTGTAACCACTAACTTTGTCGATTTATCAACTGTTTCTAATACAAGTACAAGTAATACAATTGTCGATTGGACCTGGGACTTGGGTGAACCAGGTGTCGGAGGAACTAATATTATATTTAATGGTCAAAATGCTTCACATTTATATTCAACTGATGGTACGTATCCAGTAACGCTTACTGTAATTACTAATAACTCATGTGAAAATACATTTTCTATTGATGTGACCGTTAGTCCTCTTCCAGTACCAAGTTTTACAAGTCCTGCTATATGTGAAGGTACGGTAACCTCTTTCACAGATGCTAGTTCTATTACTTCTGGAACGATTACGGGATATGAGTGGGATTTCACCCATAATGGGGCGATTAACAGTACGGTGACTAACCCTACTTTCGGTTATCCTGCATCAGGTTCTTACACGACTGAGTTAATCTTAACTTCTGATCAAGGTTGTCAAGATTCAATTGAACTTCCTGTTGTCGTTAACCCAGTTCCAGTTGCTGGATTTTTATTCGATGAAATATGTGATTATGAAAATACAACGTTTGTAAACCAGACAACAGTGGCTGCTCCTGGTAATATTACTGATTACAGCTGGGATTTTGGAGATTTAAACGGAACGAGTATTGTTCAAGATCCAATATACTCATATGGAGTGGCTGGAACATATACCGTTACTCTTACCTCAACTACTAATCATGGGTGTATTGATAATACAACTGAAATTGTGAATGTTTATCCTAAGCCAACCGCAGATTTTACGTTCACTGATGTTTGTTTAGGAAATGACATGGTTTTTGTAGATAATTCAACAGGTAATGGAACTGCTATTGCGGATTATTGCTGGGATATGGATGCAAACTTTACTTGTGAAGGTGCTGGTCCTGGTTTTAATTATCAACATGCTGCATATGGAGTTTATAATCCAAATTTGATTATTACAACACAATATGGATGTCTGGATACCATTTCTTATCCAGTGGAGATTTTTGAAATTCCAACACCAAACTTTGCTTGGCAAAACGAATGTGAAAATCAAGCAGTAAGTTTTGTTAATACTTCTGTATTAAATACAGGAACGATAACTGACTATACTTGGAGTTTTGATGATCCTGCAATACCAGGATCAATATTAGAAAATCCAATGGTGACGTATGTCAATGAAGGATTTTACGATGTTAATCTTGAAGTGGCTAGTATTAACGGATGTTCTGCAGATATCACACAAACGATTTCAATATTTCCTACGCCTATGCCTTCATTTAGTGTCGGGGATGTCTGTAATGGATCCATTACTAATTTCACTGACCTGTCAACAGTTTCAAATACAAATACCAACAATTCTGTTGTTTCTTGGACTTGGGATTTAGGAGTATCAGGTTCTGGAGGAACTAACCTTCTTTTCAATGGTCAAAATGCATCTTACTTGTATTCATCCGAAGGAACATACTCAGTGACACTTACAGTAGTTACGAATAATTTATGTGAAAACTCTTTCACTTATGATGCGGTAGTTAACCCTAATCCATTAATTGATTTTAGTAGCCCTAATCCTGATGGATGTCACGAATGGTGTGTAGATTTTACCAATAATTCAACAATTACAATTGGTGCAATAAGTTCTTATTTTTGGGAATTTAATAATGGAGAGACCTCAATTATGGAAAATCCGTCTAGCTGCTTTGAAAACACAACGTTTGCTGATTTAACTTATGATATTACATTAACTGCAGTTAGTGATCAAGGTTGTTCATCAACAATGACTAACGCTGATATGGTAATTGTTTATCCAATTCCTGTTGCTGATTTTATTCCTGCTCCGCCAGTGTCAGATATTTATAATACTACGTTTGAATTTATTGATAATTCTACAATCGCTGATTTATATGTATGGAATGTAGCAGATTTGGAGTCATTTACAGATCAAGACATTCAATATACATTTAGTGATTTAGATTCTGGCACGTATGAGATTTGTTTGAATGTAGAAACTACGCATGGATGTGTTCATGATACATGTAAGACGGTTTATATTGAAGGGTATAGTAACTTATATGTTGCCAATGCATTTACTCCAGATGGAGACTTAGTAAATGATTACTTCAAGCCATCATTATTCGGGTTTTCACCAACAAACTATGAGTTTATGGTGTTTAACAGATGGGGAGAATTAATCTTCATTACTAATAACATTGATGATGTATGGGACGGTACTAAATCCGGAACTTCAGGGATAGTGCAGCAAGATGTATATGTTTGGAAAGTGAAGGCAATTGATAAATATACTAATGAGATAATTGACTTAATTGGACACGTAACTTTAATTAAGTAAATAACAACTTATAATAAAAAGGGATGAAACTAAGTTTCATCCCTTTTTTATGCACGAATATTTCTTCTTTTTAGTGTGAATATTTTGTGATTCTTCATAGTACCACAAAACATTTTACGCCTAATACTTTTCAGAACCTAACTTGGTACACGTCAAGAGCATTGAAGTATTTCAATTTATTGAATAATGAAATTCTGTTTGATAGTATCAGGATTGACAAGGTATCATATTAAGTAACTTGGTGAATTCTACTTCATCTCATATTTAGCTTTGTACTTTTCGTAGTTTCGTTTCTGATGATTGTCTAAACTGATCATTCTACCTTGAACAAACGCAAGGGTTACTTCATTGGTCATCATATCTAAGGCATCCCCATTGGAAATAAAGAAGGTAGCATCTTTTCCTTCAGTTAATGAGCCTAATAAGTTATCTACTCCTAAAATCTTGGCTGCATTAAGAGTAATACATTGGACAGCTTGTTCATATTCTAAGCCATAAGCTACTGCTGTTCCTCCATAGAAAGGAAGGTTTCTAGTTCCCATTTGTTCCATATCACCTGCATTCTCCAAGCAAAAAAGCACCTTGGCATCATTTAGTAGTTTAGGCAGTTTGTAAGGTAGGTATACATCATCCTCAGGTCTTTCTGGCAACGAATGAACGCGTTGGAGAATCACTGAAATTCCATTTTCATTTAACTTTTTAGAAATTAAATAAGCATCGTGTCCTCCAACAATTACAACTTTAGAGATGCCGTATTTTTTCTTAAAGTTGATTACATCGTTTATTTCCTTATAATTAGATGCGTGGACGTAAAGAGATTTGTCACCACTGAATACTCCTCGCATCGCTTCTAGCTTTAAGTCCTGCTCAAGCGGTTTCTTCTCATTGGAATAGGCTTGAGCTGTGTTAAAGAAGGTTTCAATATTTAATATTTTGTCACTATATCCCTTGCTTTTATTAGCTGGTTCAGGTTCTGCCCACCATCCACTTTTCTTGATTACATTAGGCCAATTCAAATGAACACCATCATCCATTCTGTACACGGCATCTTCCCAATTCCAAGCATCAAAATGCACTACAGAGGATGTTCCACTAATAACTCCACCTCTTGGTGTGATTTGACCAACTAAAATTCCATTGGTGCGCACAGTTGGTGTGATGTCACTATCCGTGTTATAAGCTACAATGGCTCTAACATTGGGGTTGATTGTTCCAGATTCCTCTTGATCTTTAGAAGCTCTAACGGCACCAATTTCTTGAAGGCCTAAAGTGGTGTTAGGAGCAATAAAACTAGGGTAGATGTGCTGTTTAGAAATGTCTATTACCGTGTCGTACTTTGTTTTATCAATGGTATTAGTAAGTGCATCTTTAACTAAGATGATTTTTCCATCTTTAATTCCGATAGCAGATTTGTTTATCACAGTGCCGTCACCGATATGGGCAATTCCGTTTAATAATAGAATACTTTTTTGTTGAGATTTTCCAGGTGTTTCTTGCCCCCAATTGGAGATACTTAAAAGTAGGAATATGTATATGATATTTTTCATCGTAAAATCTTATTTTTCGTTTTCATCAATTGAGGTACATACGTGTGTGCCTTCCTTTTCTGCTTTCACCTCTTGAGTTGAATCTCCATCCTTCACAGCTGCAAGCATTTTGTTAATGATTCTTTGTCTTTCTTGAGCAATGTCCTTTTGAAGCTTTTTATCATTTTCAGCATCAAAGTAAACTACTCCATCTATTATGGTGTTCTGTACTTTGGCGTAAATACTAAGCGGGTGCGCAG
>JBLHMK010000140.1:0-5644 GCA_047621945.1 Flavobacteriaceae bacterium | reverse complement strand
TCAACAGCAGTTGTTTCCTCAGAATATTGAGCTTTCCGCTCAAGACGCCGAGATTATGAGAGAAATTCTACCAGAAATCAATAAACTGGGTTTTGAAATCAGTGATTTTGGAGCAAATAGCTTTGTCATCCACAGTTACCCTGCGGATATTGATTATGCCAATGAGAGCCAAATTATCGACGACTTTATAGAGCAATTTAAAATGGGTGCAGGTATCGGTAAGTTTAGTAAACGGGAAAACGTAGCGAAGTCTTTAGCTTATAGTGCAGCTATAAAACCAGGTAAGATTTTAAGCACACAAGAAATGCAAAACCTTATTGATGAATTGTTTGCTTGTCAAAACCCAATGACAGCACCTAACGGGCGAAAAACATTTGTGAAGTATTCTATTCAAGATTTGGATAAAGCTTTTGAGAAGTAGTCGGTTAATTTATAATGTACAATGAAGAATTGACAATTTGAGCTTTCTTACTGGCAGCAGGAAGCCAATTATACATTATTAATTACTACTCATCCACTTCGCTATTTCTACAAAATGATCTTCCGGAGCGTCCTTGTGACTCAGCATATCGACGTGACCATAATCATGTAAGTTGCCCGACTCTTTAGCTAACAACCAGTAGTCTTTTTTAGCATGCTTAACCTCTTCCATGAGTAGTTTAATATCTTTTGGATGACCAAGAAGTGTGTCCTCTTTTCCCGCAACAAACAAGAGTGGCGGCAAGGCTTTTTCTTCTAAGGCCTGTCCGTAGTCAAAACCATCAACATTATCTATCCACTTACTTCCAGGGGCGAGCCAGGCATTGATTTGTTTTAAGTGAATACTCGGCTCATTGTCAGACCCCGCACCCATTTTTACCGCAGGGAAATAGCCACACAGGAGAGGGGTGATAGCTCCTAGTATTTTCCACCCGAACCACACTTTTTTGTAATACTCCCAGGTACGCACTGTAATAAACCTTTTGGTCCCAAATAGAACCACGTTTTTGATGTTAAAATCATAACGAGCCATATAGGATAAAACCAATACACCTCCCCAAGAATGAGCACCTACATACATAGGAACATCGCCTTTTATTTCTTTTATTTTATCCAAACTCATTGGAATATCTGAATGAATCACATCCACTTGACCATACTTGCTTTTCCGACTTATCTTTGGAGTGCTTTTTCCTCGGCCTTGCATGTCCAAAACAAACACATCATATCCTTTGCTTGCTAGATAAGGGCCATAACCCTTCAAACTTTTGGAATAGAAAATTTTCCCATTTTCAATTGAGCCATGAAGTAAAAACACTGGGGGCCCTTGAGCATCTTGATAAATTCTCTTAAGGTGGAGTTTCCCTCCTTCAAAGGGTATAAATATAGATTCTTCCTGCATGAGCTGCAAAATTAGGGTATTTACTTAACTATTAAAAGCAAGACGAAGTATGTTGTTTTTAAGGATTGGCCTTCAAGAAAATTTAATCGTGACCAAAATTAGATCTTAGTAAGACCGGGAAGCGGATAACTTGTTAGAAGATCTCTCGGCCGCACTTAGGTATAATGAAGCTTAGGGTTAAATTTGATTGACAGCCTTGATTTTTTGATTCTTTTGTATCAAGACAAAAGATAGAAATAGAGTTTGAAAAAACATTAAGACCCCAATTAGCTATAATTAAATCTAGTGCAAAGTAGTTGCCTACTTTTCCCTACACTCCACAACGCACTGCGCACTTCTATCTTGAAGAATATATTGAAGCGTGAAAATATATTTTTAAGTTTAGGGTTAAATAGTAAACACAAACCATGAAGGATCAATTTGAAGTAATCGGAGGAAAAAAACTGAAAGGCGAAATTACCCCACAGGGCGCCAAGAATGAAGCACTTCAGGTGTTGTGTGCACCATTACTTACTGCAGAGAAAGTTGTCATGCACAACTTGCCAGATATTAGAGATGTCAATTTTCTAATTGAACTGTTGAAAGAGCTTGGCGTAAAAGTGGAAAAGCTTGGAGAAGGGAGTTATTCCTTTCAAGCTGACCAGGTCAACCTTGAATACTTACATAGCGACGGGTTTAAAAAACGTGCGGGGTCATTAAGAGGCTCTGTAATGATAATGGGGCCTTTATTAGCTCGATTCAAAAAAGCATATATACCTAAACCAGGGGGAGATAAAATTGGTGCTCGTCCATTGGACACTCACTTTTTAGGCTTCCAAAAATTAGGGGCGGAGTTCACTTACAATCAGGAAGATAATTTTTATACCGTTCTAGCAGATAACCTTCAAGGCACCTACCTGCTCATGAATGAGCCTTCCGTAACAGGAACGGCTAACGTGGTAATGGCGGCAGTAATGGCTAAAGGTCATACCACAATTTACAATGCGGCTTGTGAACCGTACTTGCAGCAATTGTGTGGTATGTTGAATAGCATGGGAGCAAAGATTCAAGGGCTTGGAAGTAATCTTTTGGAGATTGATGGAGTTACAGAATTAGGTGGGTGCACACATACGCTGCTGCCAGATTTTATTGAGGTGGGTTCATTTATTGGTCTTGCTGCTGCTACCCAATCGGAAATAACGATTAAGAACTGTAGAATTGATAAACTAGGTCCCATTCCGGATGTATTCAAACGCCTAGGAATAAAAATGGAATTTAGAGGAGATGATATACATGTTCCAGCGCAATCGCATTACGAGATTAAGCGCATGATTGACGGCTCTATCCCAACAATTTATGACGCACCTTGGCCTGGTTTTACGCCAGATTTAATATCTATTATTTTAGTTGCAGCTATTCAAGCTCAAGGAAGTGTTTTGATTCATCAAAAAATGTTCGATGCCCGTCTGTTCTTCATTGATAAATTGAAAGACATGGGCGCACAAATTATCTTATGCGATCCGCATAGAGCAACGGTAATTGGCATTAACAGAAAATACAAGCTGAGAGGAATTCAAATGAGTAGTCCAGATATCCGTGCCGGAGTTGCTTTGCTTATAGCAGCAATGTCTGCAGAAGGAACTAGTGTCATTTCGAATATCCACCAGATTGATCGAGGATATCAAAACATCGATGGTCGGTTGAATGCCCTCGGGGCAAGTATAACGAGATTATAAGTTCAAGCTGACAGGTTCATGAACCAGGTTAACCCCAAAACGTCATTGCGAGAAGCGTGAGGAACGAAAGCTTCGCGGCAATCTCTTCTCACACTGCGCTGGTTGTAGCGTCTTGCTACAAAGTCAATAGCTTTAAACGGTCAGTTTAATTAAAACCTAGGAGAGTCTTTCACAGGCCCTCCAAAACACCCATACCTAATTAGTACCTCTCGTAGAGGACCCTAATTGTCCTTTAGCGGTGTTCGGAAGCACCCCTCCAACGCCCCACATGCTGGTCGCGGCGTCTCGCTACGACCTTTTCAAAAAATCAATATTCCGTTTAAGTCCACTAAACTTAGTCCGCTTAACGGGGCTTCCTTCGAATAGCTTATCGAATATCTCTTCAGTAATTTCCTCCCACTCTTCACGGCTTTTATTTAGGAGTTCGTCCTTCGGTTCGAATTGGGGTTCTTGATGCTTTTGAGCACGGGCATTGATCGGGCACACTTGCTGACAGATGTCGCAACCATACATCCAACCTTTCATTTTATCTTGGAAATGAGTGGGGATTTTGTCTTTTAATTCAATGGTTAGATAAGAGATACACTTACTTCCATCTACTTTATATGGTTCGTAAATGGCATCGGTTGGGCAGGCATCAATACATTTGGTGCAGGAACCACAATAATCTTTTACGGGCCCGTCGTGTACGAGGTCAAGATCTATGATAAGCTCTGCTAAAAAGAAATAAGAACCTTTGCCTTTGCTTAGCATTAAGCTATTTTTTCCTATCCACCCTAATCCACCTCTTTGCGCCCAAACTCTTTCCATTACTGGAGCACTGTCTACAAAGGCTCGTCCAGCTACTTCACCTATTTCTGTTTGTATAAATTGAAGGAGTGTTTTAAGCTTTTTCTTCACCACCTTATGGTAATCTCTTCCCATGGCATATATAGATATTTTAGGTGCGGATGGGTCCTCTTGTTTGAGTGCTGTATAATAGTTATAGGAAAGCGAGACAACTGATTTTGCTCCGGGCACCAATTTGCGAGGATCCGTTCTTAAATCGAAATGATTGGCCATATATGCCATTTCACCGTGCTGGTTTTGTCCTAGCCAGGCCTCTAAATTTTTAGCCTCGTCGCTTAAAAATTCTGCTTGAGACACACCTACTTCCTCAAAGCCTAATTCGAAGGCTTTTTGCTTAATGAGTTGAGTGTTTTTATACGAGTTATCCAAGGCTAATAAATAAGCTAATTATCAATACAGTAAAGATAATGGTGAGAATTAACAAGCCAACACGAAAACGGATTTGCTTTTGAATTTTGTTCTTGTTAAAAAGCACAGTCTTTTTTTGAGCGCTAGTTGCTTTCCCAAATCTTAAGGGTTTTTTACCGTTAACACCTTTGCCTGCTTTAAGCTTGTTCTTTCTAGAAGATGTTTTTAAAGCTCTATTTGCTTTAAACACTTCAATCATATGTCTTGCAAAACCACCACCAATCATTGGATTAAAGGTAGTTGTTTTAGAAACAATTGATTTTAATATTCTGTATTTTCAAGGGATAAATCGAAAATAGATGAATAAAATCACACTCTTTTTATTAGGGTTTACCTTTCTTATGGGCTGCAAGGATAAGCAAACTCAGGAAGCATCAGGAACCATTAAAACCCTTTGCGTAACACGAGCTTAATCAGCCCTTTGATGACTGAGTTTGATTTAGTACATGTGCAAGAAGATTTTTGTTATCACGATTCCCTTCTTCTCTTTAACAATCACCGCTATGTAAGTCCAGACATTCCATATGTTGGCGATGGCTTAAATACCTTTTCGAACTACCCTGTTCTTGGCTTTGAACGGGTGCAATGGAATGACTGCACCAATGCAGATTGTTTGTCTTTAAAAGGCTTTAGTTATTCTAAAATTGCTATTGAGGTAGACGTAACTATTGACTTTTATAATCTCCATTGTAATACAGGAGGAAGTTTGGCAAGTATTGACGCTCGCCGGGAAAACCTATATCAGTTTCTCGACTATGTCAACACCAATTCCGTAGGAGAACCAATCATAATCATGGGAGACTTTAATCACAAATACACAAGGCTTGGAGATTCAACAAGGCTAATGCTTGGACAAGGGTTTAATGACCCTTGGTTAGACTTGATGAGAAACAATGATATCCCAGCTTACGATATAGACAAACTCGGTGATTGCTTCCCCATAAATACTAGCCCACTATGCGAGGGGGTAGACAAGGTTTTTTATCGTGGAAATGATGAAATGCAAATTAGTGTGCCCTCCTATTAATATGGAGATGATGACCGCTATTATTATCGAGGCGACTTAAGTTAAGCCTTGTCAGATAACTCTCCCTTATTTGTCACTTTTCAATACGACTTCAAAAGAAACTAAAGTTTCAAGCCAAAAAGTTGACTTTTCCTATATTTTTCTGACATTCTGTCGGAAAAAAAGGCGTGGCAAACTTTTTGTCTAGCTATCTTTGCACAAATTTTACAACAATGGCAAACAAAGACAAAGAGACGATTGAAGAAAACGATCAATTAAACGACG
>JBLHMK010000139.1:0-5685 GCA_047621945.1 Flavobacteriaceae bacterium | reverse complement strand
CCAATTCTAGATTTAGCTTAATGCCATCTCTTAGGCTTTTTTCATCTTCTGCAAGTAATACACGAGTAACCATAGCTTTTTAATTTTGGGTGATAACAAAATTGTCTCCCTAAGATAAGTTCGTTTTTAGAACTAATTGTCATTGAAAAGTCAAACTGTAAAAGAGATATTAAACACAGCGCCATGTGGTGTGTTCTCTTCCATTGAAATTTTACCTTCTTGAAAGAGGACTAATTGTTTAACAATATATAACCCCAATCCAGTTCCTTTTGCTTGTCGAGTTTCTTCATTCCCGATGCGATAAAATTTATTAAATATTGCTGAGCGCTCTTCTACGGGAATGCCTTTTCCCGTATCATAAATAGAAAGGAGAACTTTGTTTTTTTCTTTTGTCAAGGTAATATTTACATCACTTTGAGCAGCATACTTTATGGCATTATCTATTAAATTACTAAGAATGGAGCTCATACAGGTTTTGTCTCCCTCAACATAAATTTCTGGTTGAATTGATGCATTTAAATTGATGTCTTTTCTTTCCTTATAGTAATCAAAAACCTGATTACAAATAACACTCAAGTTAAGATCTTCTTTGGTAAACCCGTATTGATCGTTTTCAATTTTCGCTGCAATCAAAATGTTCTCAACAAGGTTTTCCAATCGATCTACTTCAGATAAAGAGTTGGCAATAAGCTTGTGCTGCTTCTCTTTGTCTAGCTCCCGGAGTTTCAAAGTCTCATTCATGAGTTTGATGCTTGCTAAGGGCGATTTCAATTCATGAGTTATAGAAAGAATGAAGTTTTTCTGCTGCCTAGCGACCGAAATTTCTTGTTTAAAGGATTGATAAATTTTAATCATCCCAATAATAAGTATGAGGAAGAAAACAGTTCCCTCTGCAATTATCATTGTTTTTTGGCGATTAAATTTCTCGTCTAAAAGATTGAATTCATCTGTGGCGTAATAATCGATTTGATGTCCTTCTTGGTAAACTTCAAACTGTAAGCTTTTCAAATTTACCGCATCAGAATAATGCTGTTCAATTTTAGAATACAAGAGATAACTCCACCAGAACAAGAAAGCGAAAACGTAAATCAGTACAACGTAAAATAATAGAAACTTGGTATTTGCTTTTTCTTTAAACATGATTATGCCGGCTTAGTGTATTTTGGTAAGGTAACGAAGAAAGTGGTTCCATTGTTTTCTTTGCTTTCAAACCAGATTTTACCTTTTGTATTCTCAATGATTTGTTTACTTATCGCTAAACCTAAACCAGTACCACTCGATTTAGTGGTAAAATTAGGTACAAATACTTTGTGTATTTTGTCTTCTGGAATCCCTAAGCCATTGTCAATGACCTGAACAAGGAAGTAATGGTCTATTGAATGCACTTCAATTTTCACTTCGGGAGACTCCAAATCTTCCGTGGCTTGTTGTGCATTTTTAATTAGGTTATTAAATACACGGAGTAACTGATTTTTATCTGCATAAACAATAGTCTGGGTCAATTTACTTGAGAACTCAATTGGAGTCTTTCTATTTTGGTTAAACAGGTTGATCACATTTTGTAAGATCTCTATAAGATTAACTTTCTCTTTGTTGGCAGTTGGCATTTTTGCAAAGGAAGAAAACGCTGTTGCAATCTCTGATAAGTTCTCGATTTGCTCAACCATAGTCTTACAAACCCTTTCTGCCAGCTCATTAACTCGGTCGGGGTCTTGTTGGATGGCTCTTTGTAGATGTTGAATCCCTAGTTTCATGGGAGTTAAAGGATTCTTAATTTCATGGGCAATTTGTCTCGCCATTTCACGCCAAGCAGACTCTCTTTCTGACTGAGCCATTGCATTCGCGCTTTCTTCAATTTGAAGAATCATTTTATTGTACTCTTTTACCAGTGCTCCAATTTCATCATCTGAATCCCATTCAATAGCTTCATTATGATTGTCAAAGCTTAATGAACCAATTTTTTGACTAATATTTGCTAATGGCCGAGTAATGGAACTTGAAATAATAAAGGCCACAAATATGGATATCATGAGGAGTAAAACATACACATTAACCAGAGCAACCATCAAGTTAGAAAGTTCATTTCTTAGGGTTTCCTCTTGAGCAAAATAAGGTAAATTGAGTATAGCTATTGCTTGGCCACTATTCAGGCGTACGGGAACATAAACGGATTGGTAACGAAGAGAGCCAATGGTCTCTTCTTGGATGTAGCGTTCTTCCCTCAAGTGTAACATATGATGAAGAGCCAATGGATTAATCTTTTTCGACACCAAGCCATTTCCAAAAACACCGGGTTGTGAGCTCAGTAATAGAGCGCCATTTAAACTAAACAAGTTTATATCTATACCATGGATCTCCGCCATAGAGGCTAATTC
Source organism: Flavobacteriaceae bacterium (assembly GCA_047621945.1). Classification (GTDB taxonomy): domain Bacteria; phylum Bacteroidota; class Bacteroidia; order Chitinophagales; family UBA8649; genus JAFMKE01. The sequence continues at coordinate 3,310 of JBLHMK010000139.1, read as the reverse complement.
TGTTGCTAGGTTAGACGGCAAACTTTCTTGAATATCTTGGTTTTCCCCAGCAATAAAGTACTCCAACGAGGAAAGAACAATCTGCTGTTTTTTAATAAGCTTATCTGTGTTATTTGCTCGATACGACTCACTGAAGTAGCCTATGGTTACCAAGCCTATTATAACAAAGGAGGCAATAGTGATTAATGCAATGGAGAGATTGATTTTGTTTTGAAAGGTAAATCGGATAGGCTTAAGTGGGATGACTTTAATATGCTTATTGATAAAATAGAATACTAGAAATGAGACGGCAACCACTAGACTTAAAAAGCAAAAGACATAACTAAAAGTTGAAACAGGAATAAGGAAGGAAGAGCGCGTATCGCTAATTACCACCGTAGTTTCGTCATCAATTTTAAAAAAGTTAAATCTAAACTTCCCATCATTTTGGACATCAGGGATTTGTTCTTCTATTCCAAAAGACAGAAAATCATAAGGGAAAGGATACTCCCCTGATTGATTAACTAGGAAATTGCTTTTGTAAATGGCGTATTCATAATCTTTGGAATTCTGTAATTGCGATATGGCACTTGTCTTTTGCTCAATGAGTAATTCGGGATAGAGGTTTTCTTTGGTGTAGGTCTTAGGACTAAGTTCAAGTACCAGCGTACCACTTACTTTACCATTGTTTTCTATAGGAAGAATGGAAAGGTAATTACTCTTCCCGTCTTTTTGAGGCACAAGAAAAAGCCATTCCGAATAAGTATCCTCTGCGTGTTGGTTAATTAGGTCGTAGTAAAATTCAAGTTGGGTGTTTCCGGCTATTTTAATCGGTTTCCCTTCTAAATTAAAAGCAGTTGAGCTGACATTGTATTTACTCAGGTACCCTCCAAAATAGAGGTAGTTTAGCCGTTGTTGCAACTCTTTTTGAGAAACAAAAGGAGAAACAAAGAATTTCCTAAAGAAGGGGTCTTTTTTAATCTCTTCTTGAATTTCTTCAAACCGATATTCCGTGATTAAATCGCGATTTTTACTAAAATGATTTGCAGCGATTTCCTTTCTGAAATCTTCATTTCTGATATTGTAATAACTTAATATGCTTGCAATAATTAACGCAGCAAAAAAGAGTGCGTTTGTTAGATAGCTAAAACGATTGGCATATTTTGAATGCTTTAAAATCACATAAAAAATAATACTATGAATCCATAGTATGGATGGCACAACAATAGCAACAAGCTCAAATTGAAAAAGGTACAATACAATAGTCGCAAGAGCCATTAAACAAAAAGAGCTAATGAATTTATATTTTGGAAAATTCTGTTTGTTCGAATCTAAGCAAACGGATAAACAGATAAACAAACTCGCGGATAGTATGCTGATAATTGATAAGCCTAAAAACGTATATGGGGTTGTTAAAGTAAATGTGTTTATTTCAAATGAAATAATGGAATCTAAAATTAAACTTTGTACAATCGCATTATATAGTGTCAACTGAATCAATAGCCAAAAGCTGAATACTAAAAAGCCTTTGAGCTTAAGCCTCCATTGTTTCAGATAATATTGATAGCCAATGAGCAAGTTAACAAATAGTACGATTACCGCATTAAAGAATAGATGGCCTAAAGAAGGACCGAAGTACTGCGAAGCATATAGTTCAGGACTAAAAAGAATACTTGCTTTAAATTCAAAATTGACGAATTCTATCAATTCAAAGAAGATGACACTTGATATAAGCAGAATGATATAACTGACCCAAACTGGATAGTTCGAGTTAAAATATGAAATGAGCTGCCAAACGACTAACCAAAAGGCAATCACAGACATGATACCTGCGGCTAAGCTGCCTAGAGCAACTTTATGAGTTTCTGCCCCAGGGTCAGTAAAAGTTGCTATGCCTTGATTACTGGAATTGTAAAGGGTGCAATTTCCATCCGCTTCTCCAGCTACAATTTGAATGGCGTCATCAAAAGGATAGCTTGAGGAGAATTTATTTGTTAAGTATCTATTAACGATAGGGAAATTTCGCTTGACCAACTGTAGACCAACCAGTTGATATTCTCCTATCTCTCTTCGGGTTCCTATATAGAAGCCATTTTTATTAACAATCAGCTCTCCTTTAAAAGAGACATTCCTATAATCCATCTCAGGAATGGTTTTGTTATTATTCCAAAAGAGTAAACTATCTCCTGCATACAAGTAAAAGTAGAAGTCCTCACCTGCAAGCAGAGTCAGTGCTTCTGTAGATAAACTATTCCTTGAAATTTGATTGACTAGATCTTCTTGTTTCGAAAGTGCATCAATAGCATTTTCAAATTGGAGAAAACTCTCTTGAGCGGTATGACAGGATTCATGAAACTTCCGTTCGTCAGTTTGAAAAATAGTAACGGCAAGCCCTATAAAAAACAGGAGACCAAAGAAAATTATGCTTGCTTTAAAGAGTTTCAAATTCTACTACTTTCAGTATTAAAAAATAAAGGTAGAGAAATTGATAACAAAAAGTGTGCTGAAAATCAAGTAATGAGGGTAGGAGCGGAGTGGCTAAACCGACTTAATGCTTTCCAAAATCTTGGGTGAAATAAAAGTGCCAATAGCCGTTATCTAGGTTTTCTTCGAAATGAATACCACAACCCATATCGTCTAAATCTGAAGCTAAAAGATTCAAGCGATGCCCCTTACTGCTAATAAAGGCATTTACGATTGTAAGGCATAATGCTCTGTAGCTGGTAGCTTCAGAAACATCTAGGCCACCATAGTAAATGTTTTCAGCTAGCGTTTGATAGTCGGCATAACCTGCTACAGCTGCCCGTTTGTCCATAGTGGAAAGTTGTTTGTTGCGTTTGTTTACATGAGCGAAAAATCGATACTTACTCATTTGTTCACTATGCATTAGAGCTGCTTTCCCAAGCTGGTTGTTGTAGTTTAACAAATGCTTTCCTTTGTTAAACCGATAGCTATTACTCAGGTGTAATACGCCATGTTCAATCAACTCACTATCCACCGAACTTAGATCAATAATGGCATTAAACTCTGTGGACATAATAAATTCCTCAGTTGTTAGGCTTAGCACATTGCTAGAAAACAAAGAGGAAAATAAGATATTCATAAATAGGATGGACAAGAGCTTCTTCACAGAAATTAAACGATTTTATTGGCTTCAATAGTATAGTAATTCCAAGTAATTTAAGCTTCCCAATAAGGGGCCATATTTAAACTCAATCTAAATTGAAATAAATGTTAAGATTTAGGACAAAGATTATTGGCTTTTTATTGCAACAAGTACTACCTTTGAACCGATTTTAAATGACACGGTTATGACCTTTAGTAGGCAAAA
>JBLHMK010000138.1:0-5790 GCA_047621945.1 Flavobacteriaceae bacterium | reverse complement strand
TCTAACTAAATATAAATATCATGAAAACAATAACTTATTTATTCGCCGTAATCTTCACCCTATCAAGTTTAGGTTTATCCGCTCAATCACAGCAAGTAAACACAGAAAATTCTAGTATCCATTGGTTGGGGAAAAAAATCGGTGGACAACATGATGGTTTTATCGAATTAGCAAGTGGTCAGTTAGAAGAAAAAGAAGGCAGATTAGTTTCAGGCTCATTCGTAATTGACATGACCAGTATCTCGAATACAGACCTTACTGATGCGGGTTACAATGCAAAATTGCTTGGCCATTTAATGTCAGATGATTTCTTTGGGGTTGAATCGTTTCCGACAGCGACGCTTACATTGATGAAGGCAAGCACATTCAAAGATGGAAAGGCTTCAGCAAGTGGAGACTTAACTATTAAAGGAATAACTCAGCCAATCACTTTCGACATTGTTAAAGAAAGCAACTCCTATAGCACAACATTGAAAGTTGATCGTTCAAAATTTAATGTAAAATATGGTTCAACTTCGTTTTTTGAGAGCCTAGGTGACAAGGCTATTGATGATATCTTTACGTTGGATATTGAGTTAGCTGTTAACTAATATTTAAAGCAACAAACCTTAACCTACCACAAGCTTAACGTTTGTGGTAGGTTTATTAAATACACATCCAATGACCAGCAGAACAATCAAAAAATTAATCTCCTCTCAAAAAGTAAATATGGGTGGAATTCACTTGCATCAACCTTTACCGGTTGCAGCAGTTGATCAAATAGATCCATTTATTTTAATTCATCATGGTTCACTTCCCGTAAAACAAGGAAAGCACCAAAGTGAATCGGGCGTTGGTCCTCACCCACATAGAGGTTTTTCTCCCGTAACTTTTGTTTTTAAAGGGGGTGTTAAACACCAAGACTCTTTGGGGAACAATGAGGTGGTCAAGGCTGGTGGAACACAATGGATTCATTCAGGAAAAGGTATTATTCATAGCGAACGACCAAGTAAAGAAATGATTGATGCAGGTGGAGAAAATGAAATTATTCAGTTTTGGGTAAACACTCCATCGAAGCATAAAATGGAAACCCCTTACTACTTGCCATTGACCGCCGAGAAGACTCCTTCAATCAAAAAGCATAAGGCGGTGATATCTGTTGTGGCAGGAGAATTTGAAACCGTAACAGGTCCGGCAAAAACTTATAGCCCTCAAACACTATTACGACTTGAAACAAAGTCTGGAGCAGAACTATCACTGGATATTCCGAAAAGCTATAATGCCCTAATATACCTGCTAGATGGAGAAATAGAATCTAATGGTCAAACAGCTGTTGCCAAGGATATGCTCTGGTTTAATAACGATGGGGAACAAATTGACGTAAAAGTAAATCTAGATAGTCGATTCATTTTATTGTCTGGAGAGCCCATAGGAGAACCTGTGGCCAGTTATGGTCCTTTTGTGATGAACACGCAAAGAGAAATCAATGAAGCCCTAACAGACTATCAAGAAGGGAAAATGGGTCAGTTAATTGAAACTTTTGACTAAACGATAATTATGGAAAAAAGGCGTTTTATTCAACTAGCAGGATTCACAAGTATTGGCTTATTCACAGGAGCTAGTTTGCTTGCTTCCATGCTTATGGAAGGCAATTCACAAATCATTGAAATCCAAGCGCCTAATATCCATGTTCGTCATGGAAATTTCAATCTTCAAGTTGCCAACCAACAAGGATTACAAATTCAGCGAGATATTTTTAATAAAAATGGCTTACTGGCCGTAACTAAAGATCGAATGGTTTCGATTAAAATATCCGATGAGCAGCGAAACGTTTATGGCGTCAATGATAAAAATGGATTCTATTCTAAGTCCAAAAATTTATCCGCTATTGACTTACAGGCGAAGGAATCTAGCCTTGTAAACATAAGTTCACCTTGTATACTTTTTGCTGAGTTTGGAGACTTAATCGTCAATGGAAAGGTGGTCAAAAACCACCAGGCCTTCTATCTGAAGTCAAGTGAGAACGTAACCGTTCTTTCAGAAGTTGATCAATCCGTATTTATTTATAGGTGTTAAGGATGTAAGCTAATGCAGTTATAAAGGGGGCTTGTGCTTCATAGAGATTGCCACCTCCTTCATGCCCCACTCCTAGAAATGTCGGTTTAGAGACTTAGACCTTCCAAGTTTTTGAAACTTGGAAGGTCTAAGTCTTCCGTTAAGCATTCAACTTGTACTCCACATCGCAAGCATTCGTCAACTCCTCGATAAATTCTTGACTCACATCTACTCGTTTCGTCTTAGAATAGAATTCCACCTTATAACGCTCTTGCTGGTCCAAAACCTCTATGCTAATATTGTGCTTGCCTGGGTGATTTTCAATAACCGCAACTACATTATCAATAAACTCTTCATCGAGTTTATTTAAGTCGAAGGTCAATTTAATGCCACTAGTCATTTGGTCTTTGATATCTTCGAGCAACTCAATACTTGAGATTTTAAACTCGAATTCATCCTCACTATATTTTCGTGCTTGATAGCGGCCAGTAATGAAAACCATGTTGCCCACTATCTCCACCATGTTGCCAAATTCTACATAGTCTTTACCAAACAAGAAGACTTCTAATTGGCCTTCATAGTCCTCTAAAGTAAAGTTGCAAAACTTGGTTCCTTTTTTTGTGAAACGCGAATTGCAAGAGCTGATAATTCCCGCCAGTTTTACTGATTGGCCCGGTTTGTCTTTAAAATTACTTGTGGTAGCCGTGGTATACGAACGAACCTCTAAAGCATAAGAATCTAATGGGTGGCCAGTTAGGTAAATCCCTATCACCTCTTTTTCCATGTTCAATTTTTCAATCAAACCTAGCTCATCAACTTGATGAATTTTAGGAGCAACCACTTCAATAGGTGCTAGCTCACCAAATAAAGAATTCGCCGCATTATGCGTAGAGGTTTGCACGCTATTCCCAAACTTAACGGCCTTTTCTGTTAAGGTGCTATTGTCTGTTGGGTCGGCCACTAAGAAATGATTTCTATGGCAATTTTCAAACTCATCAAACGCGCCCGCGATAGCCAAACTCTCGATAGATTTTTTGTTTACAGCTCTCAGGTTTACTCGTGAAGTAAACTCATAAATATCTTTGTATTCCCCGTTCTCTCTCTCTTCAATAATAGCATCTACAGCAGCGCCACCTACTCCCTTAATTGCCGACAAGGCAAATCGAATTGCTCCATCCTTGTTTACCGTAAACTTCTTATAACTCTCGTTCACATCTGGACCTAAAACAGGAATCTTCAATCGCTTACATTCCTCCATAAAGAAAGTCACCTTCTTGATGTCGTTCATGTTGTGACCCAATACGGCCGACATAAACTCTGCTGGATAGTTCGCTTTCAAATATGCGGTTTGGAATGCCACTACTGCATAACAAGTAGAGTGAGATTTATTAAAGGCATATTCTGCAAACGCCTCCCAATCCTTCCATACTTTTTCTGCCGCTTTTCTATCGTGACCATTCGCCTCACAGCCATCCATAAACTTCGGATAAAGCTCATCCATCATAGCCTTGATCTTCTTACCCATTGCCTTTCTCAAGGAATCAGCTTGACCTTTACTAAAGCCCGCTAGTAATTGTGAAAGCAACATTACCTGCTCTTGGTAAACAGTAATCCCGTAAGTTTCTTTCAACTTCTCTTCCATTACAGGAATGTCATAAACGATCTTTTCCTTCCCGTGCTTACGAGCAATGTAGTTAGGAATATACTCCATTGGACCTGGGCGATACAAGGCATTCATGGCTATGATATCCTCAAATTTATCCGGCTTCAAAGCTCGTAAATGTTTTTTCATTCCCGGACTCTCAAACTGGAACACCCCATTCGTCATTCCTTTCTGGAACAACTCAAAGGTCTTCTCATCATCCAAGGGAATCTCATCCTGATCTATGATTACTCCGTGTTTTAACTTAATAGTGGCGATAGCATCTTTGATAATAGTCAAGGTTTTTAGCCCCAAGAAATCCATTTTCAATAAGCCTGCTTTCTCTACAACGGAGTTATCAAATTGAGTCAGCAATAAATCAGAGTCTTTTGCCACAGTCATTGGCAAGTACTTCGTAATATCGTCTGGCGTAATAATTACTCCACACGCGTGAACACCCGTACTTCGAATTGAGCCTTCTAAATTTTTAGCTTCGGTAATCATTCTACCGATTTTATCATCTCCAGCAGCTAGCTTTCTAAATGCTTCAGCCGCTACTTTTTGTTCACCATTTAATTTATCCGCCAGCTTTTTATCTACTCCGCCATCAGCCAAAACCTTCTTTAAGGTAGCACTTAAGTGGTCTGGGAAAACCTTAGATACTTTGTTTACTTCTGACAAAGGAACATCTAACACTCGCCCTACATCTCGCAAGCTCATTTTAGCAGCCATGGAACCATAAGTAATAATTTGCGCTACTTGGTTCTTCCCATATTTATCTACTACAAAATCTATTACTTGCTGACGACCTTCATCATCAAAATCAATATCAATATCGGGCATAGACACCCTTTCTGGATTTAAGAACCGCTCAAATAGTAAGTCGTATTTGATGGGGTCTACATTTGTTATACCACAACAATAGGCCACTACCGAGCCTGCGGCTGAACCCCGACCAGGACCAACACTCACGCCCATTTCTCTAGCCGCTTTAGTGAAATCTTGTACAATCAAGAAGTAGCCAGGATAACCAGAGTCTTTAATAACGGAAAGCTCAAAATTTATGCGCTCTTCTACCAGTGCACTTATCTCCCCATAGCGCTTTCTAGCTCCTTCAAAAGTGATGTGCCTCAAATAATCATCTTGCGTGGCAAACTGCTCGGGCATTACGAAGTTGGGAAGTAAAATGTCCCGTTCCAGATTAGGGGTATTTATCCGGTCGACTATTATTTGGGTGTTATCTAGCACATGAGGGATGTCGCTAAACACCTGTTCCATTTGAGCCTTCGTCTTAAAGAAAAACTGCTCGTTGGGGAAACCAAATCGCGTCCCTCTCTTTCCAAAATTTTCTCCTTTACCTATAGGGGTTTCTTGTAGCTCTCCCGTATTCACACATAGTAAAATATCATGCGCGTTTGAATCTTCTTCTTCTACATAGTGGCTATCATTTGTAGCAATGGCAGTAACCTTATATTTCTCGCTCCACTTCAGTAAAACCTGATTAACGTCCTCCTGACTCAAGCCTGAGCCATCTAGGTCCTTTATGTCGTGGCGCTGTAATTCGATAAAGTAATCTTCACCAAAAATATCCAACCATTCTAGAAATATTTTCTCTGCTGCTTCCTCTCCTTTGTGAATGATTGCTTGTGGAACCTCTGCTCCAATACAACAAGAAGTGGCTATCAAGCCTTCGCTATATTGCTTAATAAGTTCTTTATCTACTCTAGGCCATTTACTGTAAAGGCCATCAATGTATCCTAATGAACAAAGCTTTGAAAGGTTTCGGTAACCCACTTCATTTTTTGCTAGCAGAAGCTGGTGATATCTTTTGTCTCTTTTCTCTTTGGTAAAGCTTTTTTGAAAGCGGTCTTCCACTACATAAAACTCACAACCCACAATAGGCTTAATGCCATGTTTTTTTGCTTCGGCAACAAACTTGAATGCCCCAAACATGTTTCCGTGGTCGGTTATGGCCACAGCTGCTTGCCCATCCGCTTTTGCCTTGGCAATCATCCCCGGAATAGAGGCTGCTCCATCTAACAATGAAAACTGAGTGTGGCAATGGAGGTGTGAAAATTCTGGCATGCGGTTCTTGAGATTTACTAGTTTTTAAG
>JBLHMK010000137.1:0-5865 GCA_047621945.1 Flavobacteriaceae bacterium | reverse complement strand
AATCTTATGTCCAAAATGAAATAAATACAATTCAATCTAAGATTGTCTTTGCTTTAGTGGATTTCCCCGATTCATGTTCGGAAACTATCATTCTTTTAAAGCCTTCGCTATAAACTGAGAGGATTTAGCCGTTTTTTCTTTCCTTGATTGTTTACTCATTTCTTTTAAGTTTAATCAACTTTTTTCAGGTCAAGACATACAAACAAAAAAGCCCTTCGAAAATTCGAAGGGCTTTTTTGTTTGTATAAGTTAAATTGTCTAATTCTCTTCCAAGGCAGCTGCTCCACCAACAATTTCCAAAATCTCATTGGTAATTGCCGCTTGACGCTCTCTGTTATAAAGCAATTTCAAATCATTCAATAATTCATTTGCATTTTCTGTTGCTTGATCCATTGCCACCATTCTTGCTCCATGCTCAGATGCATTACTATCCAAGATGAATCGGAAGAATTGTGTTTTAAGAATTTTTGGAATCAATTCTTTTACCAAATCTTCTTTGTTTGGCTCAAACAAGAAATCAGCGTTCATATCACCTTCCTTAGCATCAAATTGAGCGATTGGTAAAAACTGCTCTTGTTGAAATATTTGAGTAGCTGCATTTACAAATTCTGAATAAATCACGTGCACTCTATCTACAGAACCACTTAAGAATTCATTCATTGCAAACTCAGCTGCATTTGAAGCATTTTCGAAACTTATGTCTGAGAATAAACCTTGATGTGTTGTATTAACAGAAACCCCTTCATAATTCTTAAAGAAGTCATTTCCTTTTTTACCTATTGTGGCGATAGTAATACCATCGTTCCCAACCAAGTGTTTGTATTCTGTTTCGATTAATGCTTTAGCCTTTTTATTCAAGTTTGCATTAAACCCACCACAAAGTCCTTTATCAGAAGTAATTAAAAGTACAAGTACCTTCTTTACTTCTCTTTCTTTGCTGAAGTTTAAATCTAACGCATCCACATCAACATTCGCCAAAATGTTTTCTAGAATACTGAATAATTTATCTGAATAAGGACGCATTACTGTAATTCTATCAGTAGCCTTCTTCAACTTAGACGCAGCAACCAATTTCATTGCTTTTGTGATTTGTTGAGTAGTGATTACTGACCCTATACGTTCTCTTACTTCTTTTAAATTAGCCATGCTTTATTTCGATTTTAAATTCGTCGAACAGTTAATTTTAGTCTTGGTAGTTTAAAGAAACTTCCTCAGCTAGTTCTGTAAGCGTTTTCTTTGCTTCATCAGTAACTTTTTTACCACCTAATGAAACTAAGGTTTCTTCAAAACGACTATCTAATTGATTCAAAAATTCTTTTTCAAAAGCTCTCACTTTATTTAAAGGCACTGAATTCATTAAGTTGTTCGCTCCTAGGAATACCATTGCAACTTGTTTCTCAACACTTAATGGAGAGAATTGTGCTTGCTTAAGCATTTCCACATTTCTAGCACCTTTATCTAATACTGCTTTAGTTGCAGCATCTAAATCAGATCCAAACTTAGAGAAAGCTTCAAGCTCTCTGTATTGTGCTTGATCTAATTTCAAAGTACCAGATACTTTCTTCATTGTTTTAATCTGAGCATTACCACCCACACGTGATACCGAGATACCTACGTTAATTGCTGGACGAACACCTGCATTAAACAAGTTAGACTCTAAGAAAATTTGACCGTCAGTAATAGAGATTACATTCGTTGGAATATAAGCGGATACATCACCACCTTGAGTTTCAATAATTGGAAGAGCTGTTAAAGAACCTCCTCCTTTTACCATTCCTTTAATTGACTCAGGAATATCATTCATCGCTTGAGCGATATCATCATTCTGATTTACTTTCGCTGCACGCTCTAATAAACGAGAGTGTAAGTAGAATACATCACCGGGATATGCCTCACGTCCTGGAGGTCTTTTCAATAATAAAGACACCTCACGGTATGCAACAGCTTGCTTAGATAAATCATCATAAACAATCAATGCTGGACGTCCTGTATCTCTAAAGAACTCTCCAATTGCGGCACCTGCGAACGGGGAGTAAAAAATTAATGGAGCTGGATCCGCTGCCGAAGCAGTTACAATTACCGTGTAATCCATTGCACCATTTTCTTCCAAAACCTTAGCAATTTGTGCTACTGTACTTGCTTTTTGACCACAAGCAACGTAGATACAATATACCGGCTCTCCTTTATCGTAAAATTCTTTTTGATTAATAATCGTATCAATCGCAACAGCTGTTTTACCTGTTTGTCTATCACCAATAATTAGCTCTCTTTGACCTCTTCCAATAGGAATCATCGCATCGATTGCTTTGATACCAGTTTGTAATGGCTCATTTACCGGCTGACGATAGATTACACCTGGAGCTTTTCTCTCTAACGGCATTTCGTACAATTCTCCTCTGATTGGACCCTTACCATCTATAGGCTGACCTAAAGTGTTTACCACTCTACCTAACATACCTTCACCTACTTTAATAGAGGCAATTACTTTTGTTCTTCTTACGGTATCACCTTCCTTAATTTCTTCAGAAGTTCCCATAAGTACAACACCTACGTTGTCCTCTTCCAGGTTCAAAGCGATCGCCTTAACGCCATTTTCGAACTCAACAAGCTCACCGTACTGAACATTAGTCAAACCATATACACGGGCAATACCATCACCCACTTGTAATACGGTTCCAACTTCTTCCAATTCGGTTGCTGTCTTAACGTTAGCTAATTGTTCTCTTAAGATACTTGATATTTCATCCGGTTGTACTGCTGCCATGATGCTTATTTTATAGATATTTAGAAATGTAAGATTTATCTTGAATTTGTTTCTTGATTAGTTGAAGCTTTCTTTCAACACTATTATCTAAAAGCATATCACCATATTTCAATACGAAACCACCCACAATTGTTGGATCTACTTCCGTATCTAATTCTACGCTTTTAATATTTTTATCTGATAGTAAAAGGGTTCTAACTTCTTCCACTGTTTTTTGATCAACAGGAATGGCAGTAGTTAGTGTTGCTTTTACAATATGATTGGCTTTATTATATAAACCCATAAAAGAATGAACCATTTCTACTAAATGCTTCTCTCTTCCTTTCAATACTAACAAGTTAATGAACTTGTAAGTCAACTCGGATAACTGAGTTGAGAACAACATGTTCATCACTTTCTCTTTTTTATCTGAAGGAATAATTGGGCTCTTCAGCATCATACGCAAGTCTTTACTTCCATCTAAAGTTTCCTCTAGTAGACGCATATCCTTTACTATTTCATCCAAAGAACCGCGCTCATTAGCTAAGCTAAGGATTGATTTTGCATACCGACTGGCTAATCTAGGTGATAGCATAAAGCAATTATTTAGTTTAAATTAGCTTTTGAAGCTAGTTCGCTAATGAATTTTTCTTGTTCGCCCTTAGCAGCTAATTCTCTTGTAAGTACTTTCTCTGCAATCTCTACAGATAAAACTGCAGCGGCATTTTTCATGTCTGCCATTACGGCTAATTTTTGAACTTCAATATCCTCTTTGGCTGTTACCATTATTTTGGCTGCATCTTCTTGAGCCTTAGTTTTAGCTTCAGCGATGATTTCTTCCTTCACTTTATTAGCTTCTCTTAAGATGTTGTTTCTTTCTTCTTTTGCTTCTTTCAATATTTCCTCATTACGAGAAGTCAAAGCAGCGATTTCTTTTCTTGCATTTTCAGCCTGAGCTAAAGCATCTGTAATTGAACTGTTACGTTCATCCAAGGAACTAATGATTGGTTTCCAAGCAAATTTCTTCAAAATGAACATTAAGAACAAAAATGCCACTGTTGACCAAGCTAATAATCCAATGTCCGGAGTTAATAATTCCATATTAATTGTTGTTTATTCTAATTCTAATTTTTCAATTAAAACTTCTCCGCTCGCAATCCGAATACGGAGAAGTTTTTGAGTTTGGTGGTTATACCAAGAAAGTTGCAGCAACGATTCCAAACAATGCAGCACCTTCAATAAGTGCAGCAGAGATAATCATTGCAGTTTGGATTTTATTAGTAGCCTCAGGTTGTCTTGCAATACCTTCTACTGCAGACGCTCCAATGTTACCAATTCCAATACCAGCTCCTAAAACAGTTAAACCAACACCTACAGCTTTTAAAGCCATAAATCCTTCCATGTGCATAGTTGATAATTCTTCCATAATACTAGGTTTTAAATGAATAATTAAAAAATAACTTTAATGATGCTCTTCCTGGGCTAAACCAATGAAAAGAGCACTTAATAATGTAAATATAAACGCTTGTAAAAATCCTACTAATATCTCCAACAATGACATGAATAATACAAAAGCGATTGATACAGGAGCGACGTAATAAGATTTAAAAACAAAGATCAACGACACCAAACTTAAGATTAAGATGTGTCCTGCTGAGATATTCGCAAACAAACGAATCATTAAAGCAAAAGGCTTAGAAATAACACCCACGATCTCAATGGGAATCATAATTGGTTTCAAAGCCATTGGTACTGGAGGATTAAAGATGTGCCCCCAATATGTTTTGCTAGCATAAACATTGGTCATAACCATTGTAATAATAGCTAATAAAAATGTTAAAGCAATATTTCCTGTCAAGTTTGCACTACCGGGAAAGAATGGAATTAAACCGAATATATTATTTAACCAGATAAAGAAGAAAACAGTTAATAGGTATGGCAAGAATTTAGCATACTTTTCTTTTCCTATGTTTGGAATAGCAATTTCATCCTTTACAAAAAGAATTAAAGGCTCAAGAGCAGAATAGAGTCCTTTAGGAACCATGCTACCTTTCTTATAGAACCTAGCCATTCCCACAAAAATAAAAATCAACAAGGCACAAGATAATAAGAGTGAAAATACGTTCTTCGTAATAGAGAAATCATAAAAAGAACTCCCTTCTAATAAAGTAGATTTCCCTTCAGTTTCAAAAGTATGTCCATCATAAATTACTTCTCCGTGGTGAACTTCAACATCTACTTTTCCAGCAGGAAAATCACCTACAACTTTCTTAACTACACTATGATCCATCACATAACCATCTACAGCCATATAACCGTGATGAAACACAGAGGAAAGAAAGAACTTCAAGCCCTCAGCTTTGTCCCATAAAATAACGGGTAATGGAATGGAGAAATTTCCAGCGATATGAAATTCATTGGCATCAGCAATATGAGACATAATCATCTCAGCTACATCAAATTCTTCTTCTTCTGCTTGACCCATGCTCTCTTCATGATGAGAACCTTCTACAACTACCTCTGAACCAACAACTTCAACATCAGCGTGATCATGGCCATCATGGTCATCTGCAAATGCCGTATTGGATACAGACAAAAATGTCAAAAACGATAAAAAATAAACGCTAAACTTCTTCACTATAAAGACATGCTTTTAATTCGGCAGCAAAGGTAGTTATCTTTTAAATAAAAGCATAGCTTAATTAGCTTTTTTTACAAAGATTTCTTTGCCTTCAAAATATCCAAAGAACTTTTAATACTTTTGATGCAATTATTTAACTATTTAAGCTAAAACCCATGAAATTTAAGCTAAAAGATTCAGTTCTTTTGTTAACCCTCCTATTTTTAGGAAGGGCCAGTTATGCGCAAAACAACCTAGGACACAACACCGACAATTATTCAGGTGTCTATTCTTTAAACTTTAACCCTGCAGAAATCGTTGATAGTCGATTCTCCTTCCATATGAATATCGTTTCATTAGGGACTACAATTAGCAACAACTATATAGGCATTAAGCGCAAAGCTTTGTTTGGTGAGAGCAATTTTGCATTTGACGATACCAATTTTACTGACAACTATTTAGTTGAAAGGCTTAATGGAAAAAAGAAAGGCATTTATGTATC
>JBLHMK010000136.1:0-5954 GCA_047621945.1 Flavobacteriaceae bacterium | reverse complement strand
CACGATCAAGATTATAGCATCATGAAATCATTTGGCGTCTTATATGAATTGAATAAAGAAACAGTTCCTAAGTTTTTCTCAATGGTGTTAAAGCGAACTGCAGATGCCAATGGTAACGATGACAATTTACTGCCTGTACCGGCAACTTTTGTCATAGGACATGATGGAATAATAAAATGGATGCACTTTGATCCTGACTATACCAAAAGAGCCTCTATAGCAGATATATTGGAAGCTTGTGTAAATAGTTAGAGTGAAAGCTTGGTGTTGGTAGGCTTAAAGCTTGAGTCTTTCCCTCCTCATAGTTTAGACACCTAGAATCAACTTTCCCCAAACTTGAAACGCTAGAAACTGACCAAAGAAGCCGATTAGAAAACCAATCATTAATCCGTTCTTGTTAACTAAGTTCATGCTTAAACGAGCACTGGCAAGTAGGCCAACTAATATGATCGTAGCTAAGAGGACGAAAACTAAATTGTACTGACTAGTTTGCATAATGTTAATCACCATGCTTATCAAAGCACCAGCACCAACTATGTGCCATGAAATATTGCTTACAAAATTTAGAGGGAACAGGATAAACAAAGAGTACAAAGTACCTAGCATCATTAAGCCCAAAGGATAATAGCTTGATGTGCGATACATACCTTGTTCTTTAAACATGAAATAGGTCCAAAGCCAGAAAGTAGCTAATGCAATAAGCGGGATAAAGCGTTCTTTAGTATCCTCCATTTCAAAGGAAGAAATCACATCTAACTTCCGCATTAAGAATAAGGAAAACAAAGGGAAGAAGACCGTTAAGGCTCCGAAATACATCAGTCTAACCTCGTTATGAATTACCGAGGTATCTGTGAACTGCTGCGGGTGAGCAAATACAATGATTACCGCCATGTAGAATGGCATTAAAATGGGGTGTAAAATGTAGGATATTAGTTTGGCTAATTTTGGATGCATATCTTAAAGTTCTTTTCTTAATCGAGCAACGGGAATACTTAATTGCTCACGATACTTGGCTACAGTTCTTCTTGCAATCTCGTAACCTTTCTCTTTCAATAATTCCATTAATTTCTGATCTGAATACGGCTTCTTCTTATTTTCTTCTTTGATAATTACTTGAAGAATAGCCTTAATCTCTCTTGTAGAAACTTCATCGCCATCACTATTTTGCATGGACTCACTAAAGAAGAATTTTAAGAGGATAGTACCAAATTCAGTTTGAACATATTTTGAATTCGCCACTCTAGACACTGTAGAAATATCCAAATCTGTAAGCTCGGCAATGTCCTTTAAGATCATTGGCCTAAGATTCATCTCATCTCCAGTATGGAAAAACTCTTTTTGATAATCTAAGATAGCGCGCATACATAACATCATGGTCTGCTGTCTTTGCTTAATCGCATCGATAAACCATTTTGCAGCATCCATCTTTTGTTTAATAAAGATGATGGCATTTTTCTTATCACTATTCTTTTCCTTACTTTCTTTATAAGAAGAATACATTTCCTTAAAAGATTTGCTCACCTTAAGGTCAGGGGCATTCCTCATGTTTAAAAGTAACTCCAACTCACCGTTTTCATTCTTTACCGTAAAGTCAGGTATGATGTACTGATGTACTTTAGCATTGTTTCCTCCAGAATAACTACTACCCGGTTTCGGATTTAGCTTAAGTATTTCATCTATTACACTTTTTAAATCTTCAGAACTTAACCCAAGCGCACTTTCTAATTTACTATAATGCTTTTTTGAAAAATGCTCGAAGTGATTCTCTAATAATATTATTGCTGTTTTAACAAGCGGGTTAGTGGACTTTCTTTTTAGTTGAATGAGCAAACACTCTTGAAGCTCTCTAGCTCCTATACCAGGAGGGTCGAAGGTTTGAACTAATTTAAGTAATTCTTCCACTTTTTCCTCAGTAGCAATGATGTTTTGAGAAAAAGCTAAATCATCAACGATATTAATTAACTCTCTTCTTAAATAACCGTCATCGTCTATGCTTCCTACTACTTGAGAACCAATTACATAATCATCGCCTTGAAGTTTTTTAATGCCCAATTGCTTTAAAAGAAATTCATGGAATGTGATACCTACAGTAATGGGGATTGTCTTGTTATCATCATCCCTGTTGTCATAACTTTGGTCGTTGGTCTTGTAATCAGGGTATTCTCCATCCTCGTCAAAATAATCTTCTACTCCAAGATCTTCTAAATCCGTATCCTCTTCTTTTTCAGGTTTATCATCATCCATCTCTTTGTCTAGATCATCAAGAACATTGTCAATAGCATCACCTTCTTCTAATGCTGGATTTGCTTCTAGCTCTTCTTCAATGCGTTGTTCTAAGTTCGCAGTCGGAATCTGCAACAATTTCATTAACTGAATTTGTTGAGGGCTAAGTTTTTGATGAAGCTTTTGAGATAAGCGTTGGTTTAGCATATATGTGTTGTGAATTTCCGCTATCAAAATTAATAAAAAAATTAGGCAATGAATCAATTTCTTTCTCCTTTGACTTTTCTTTCTGCAAAGCCATTAATTTGAATGGTTGAATACACAAAATAAAGAATGAAAATCCTAACTTTAGCGCTTATTTAAAGGAAGCATCATGAATTGGATATACATCAATGAAATGTCAAAATACGTAGGTCAAACCATTACCTTAAAGGGGTGGGTAGCCAACCGTAGAGATAGTAAAGGTATTGCATTCGTTACCTTACGAGATGGCTCAGCTTACTGTCAATGCGTAATTGCTGAAGATAAAATGCCAGATATTTTTGAAAGCACCAAGACGATGAGTCAAGAAAGTTCAGTGGCCATTGTAGGTGAAGTAGTGCAAGATGAGAAACAGTTGGGAGGTTTTGAATTACAAGCTACTGGCTTTGAAATAATCGATGTAGCAGAAGATTATCCTATAAGCCCCAAAGAACACGGTGTCGATTTTCTATTAGAACGCAGACACCTTTGGTTGAGATCTAAGCGTCAATGGGCGATTATGAAAGTGCGTAACGCAACTATTTATGCCATTCATAATTTTTTCCAAGAGAAAGATTTTTCTTTAATGGATTCTCCGATATTTACGAGTAGTGCAGCAGAAGGATCAACAGATTTGTTTAAAACAGACTACTTTGGTCAAGAAGCATATTTGGCTCAAACAGGTCAGTTGTATGGTGAAGCCATGGCTATGGCACAAGGAAAGATTTACACTTTTGGTCCAACTTTTAGAGCTGAGAAATCAAAAACAAGAAGACACCTTACCGAGTTTTGGATGATTGAGCCGGAAATGGCTTTTTATGATTTAGACATGGATATGGACCTCATTGAAGAAATGCTTCGAGCGGTGATTAATGAAGTTATTGATCGTTGTAAATCTGAATTAGAAATATTGGATAGAGATATCGAAGTACTGAAAAGTGTGAATCAGAAATTCCCTCGTATTACTTATGATGAAGCAATTGAATTATTAACAGGTAGAAAAGATGTTAATGGAATAAATGCCATCCAAATGTTGGAAGATGATTTGGCAAAAACGCTTAAACTTATCCAAGAAACCAATGCGGAAATTGAGGAAAGAGAAGCTATCGTTAATGATAATATAAGTAAGAAAGGGATTAAAAATTTTAATCGAAATAAAGTAGCTCAGTTGAGGTCAACTTTAAAAGACTTAGAAGAAGATGAACGAAATATTCCACAATGGATAATTTCAGCTAAGAACTTTGAACATGGCGGTGATCTAGGAGGTTCGGATGAAACGGTTTTAACTCGTTTGTTTGGATGCCCAATTATGGTTTACAATTGGCCTCGAAAAATTAAGGCTTTCTATATGAAAAGAGTAGAAGGTAACTTGGACTATGTAAAAGGGGTGGATGTATTAGCACCTGAAGGTTATGGGGAAATCGTTGGCGGAAGCGAGCGGGAAACTGACCTTGATTTTTTGATAGAACAAATTCAAGAAGAAGAGCTTAATCAAGAAGACTACGAATGGTATCTTGATTTGCGACGCTTTGGATCAGTTCCTCATGCTGGATTTGGCTTGGGACTAGAACGCTTAGTTACGTGGATTTGTAAGTTGAAACATATCCGTGAAGCGATTCCTTTTCCTCGAACTAGTCAAAGACTTAAGCCTTAGATAGAAAATCTTGAAGCGAATCAATAGCGCTTTGAGTTCTTGCCTCATCTAAATCCTTAATAATCACATAAGGGATTTCGTACTTCTTTAATGCACTTTCATATTGTTGAAAGAGCGCTATTCGGTCATCGGGGTTTGACCTTAGACCATCATCTACCCAGGCTACATTTGGATAAAGTAAAATGCTGAAGTCGTATGGCTTGTCTTTAAGGTGTTGTTCGATAAAACGTGGAATATCAAAATCATAATAGCTTAACCATATTTGGATATTGATTAAGTCAGAATCGCATAGGAAAGTTTCTCCTGTATCCATTTGCCTCATTTCTAAATCAATTTGACTTTTTGCAATATGAAGTATAGTATTTAGCTCATGATTTAAAGGGGAAGTATCGAAGTACGTCCTTGCGTATTCATCTATTTTATTCATTTTGAAATGACGATGTAGCTCACCAACTATAGAACTTTTCCCACAACTCTCCGGTCCTGTTACCCCTATTTTTAAGCCTTTGTTCCTCCAATGAGCGCCCATATGATTTAAGCTTGGTTTTTTTTGAGAGAAGCATACCATTGATAGTATCCTATAATTGCAAATACCCCATAGCATAAATAGAGTAACGCATAGAAAGGCATTTCTTTATGAAGCATCATAAAAATAGTGACGGCATTAATCGGAATCCAAAACAACCAATTATCTATCTTTTTGCGAGCCGCTAAAAAGGTGGCTACAATGGCGAATCCGTTGGTAATTGCATCTAATACGGGAAGTGAGCTGTTGATCATAGATAACACCACATAACTTAAAAGACTAATACTTATAGCACTGCTTATTGCTATTGTGTATTGAAAGTTAGACAGTTTAGTGATAGTGAAGTTGTTATGTGAGTTTTTTTGCCATTTCAGCCAGCCATATAGTGTTAATATTGCGTACGCCAACTGGAGGAATAGTTCACCAAACAAATTTGACTGATAACAGGAGAACCCATACATGCCCACAGCAAGTAATCCGAATGGCCAAGCATACCATTTTTCTTTTACCATGCTGATGATGTATAAAACACCAAACAGGAGACCCAATATTTCAATCAATAAGTAAATAGGGAAGAATTAAATTTTTTAAAATAAATAAGGGCATTCAATTTGCCATTATTGCTATAACCAACAAGACCTAAAGATAATGAAAATTGTAGTTTATACCTTACCTTATGCAGTTAAGAATGAAGCAAATAAAATTAATCAACTCTTTGATATTGGCTTAGAAGAATTACATATCCGTAAGCTGGGTTTTTCAAAAGACGATTTATTCTCTCTTCTATCAGGAGTTCAAAAAGAATACCATTCGAAAATAGTTCTTCATCAACAATTTGACCTTATGAATAAATTTGGATTGAAGGGCTTGCATCTTCCAGAAAATTTTTTTACTGGTTTAATCGGTTCTTTTAGAAAAATTAAATTTCTAGGTAAAAAGAATTTTCAATTATCCACAACTATCTGCGATGTCAAGAATGTAGAAAGTGTAGATACTGGATTTGATTTGATCTTTATAGGTCCGATGTATAAAAAGTTTAATGAGCAAAATTCACTTACTAATTTTGATGCATTTGAAGTTAAAAGCGCAATCTCTAATACGACTAAAAAAGTATTTGCCTTCGGAGGTATTGATTTTAAAAATCAATCTAGGATGAACTCATTAGGATTCAAAGGTATTGTACTACAAGCAAGTATTTGGAAAAGTGGAGATGCTGTTAACGCATTTCATGCTTTCCTACTAAATCAATCTGAGTTAGATATGCGAGACAGATCCATAAGGATTGCTTAAACTATTAGGCCTTAAGCACTA
>JBLHMK010000135.1:0-5981 GCA_047621945.1 Flavobacteriaceae bacterium | reverse complement strand
TCAACATCTGACGAAACTATACCAACTACATCTTGTAAATTCGTAGAAGAATCGTTCATCATAACAATACATGAATCAATGGTATTGAAATTTGCAGAACCTCTCAATTGAACACCGTATACATCTAGAGTACCTATAGCTTCAAGAGTTAAATTTTTAATAGTCGTATAAGATGTACCATTTAAAAATATAGTAGAAAAATTGTCATTTGAAAGTGTAGTCGTTGCAGCACTTCCACCATTAATCGTTAAGGTAATGGTATCAGCAGTACCCGGAACGCTTTCTAAAACTAAACGTTCTGCATAAAAACCTGGGTTAATGTTAATCACTGTATGTGAATCAATTCCACAATTGCTTAAAACAAAACTCAAAGTAGCCATATCAACAAAATCAGCGCCAACACCACCTGCTGTGTAAACACCTCTTAAGGCACCACAACCTGTAATTTCTGTTGTATCATTTGCATTTTGGATATCAGCAACTCCGTTTGGCATTACCGTCCAAGCTTTAACTGTGAAAACACCACCACCTGTTACAGTTGTAGAACCGATGATAATTCCAGTTCTAGTATCACCAGAAAGTAAACTATCTGTGTGTGCATAAGGCGTTTGAGCAATTCCATCTAATTCCCATTCAATAGTAGCAGCAGCTAAAGTGTCTGCACCAAAGTTTGAAACCGATACGATTACATCATTCAATCCTACTGTTGCAGGACTAATTGGGTTTTCAACCGCAGATACACCAGCATCATCTTGTAAAGGTGTAAATTCATCAGCACCTATATCTACATTTGCACCAGCTGGACGAGCATCACCATCAATATCAACAAGCACGCCCGCAGTGTTGTCCCCTAAATTATTATCAGCAGGAGCAAATAAGTGAAGGTCACTTAAACCACCTAAGAATAAAGGTTGCATTTCTAATGAATTCATGTTAAGCGTCACTTGAGCTGTTTGCCAAGACACCAAATCAGCATGAACTGTTGGACCTGCATCGATAAGATTTGGACCTGTAGTATAATAGATATTATAATCAACAGTATTAGCACCAACTGAAATTAAATCATCTAAGGAATACAAGGCAAATGCACCGTCACAATAGAAAATGTTATTTCTCATATCAACATCAAGAAGATCATTAACATACATTGCACCATTAGTACCTGAAATACCAGAGCTAGCAACGGTGTTATGGAAAACATCAGCTTCGTGTACATCGTTTAAGTACATAGCACGATCACCCGTACTTGTAACCATATTGTTTATTATTTTAGCTCTGCCTACTGGAGTTGCCGCAGCATTTCCATCATCAATCCAAATTCCATAATCAGGAGCATCCACTACTAGATTACCTGAAACTTCAAACATTTCTAAATCAAATACGTAAATACCGTCCGCATTAATATTTCTTAAGCCTGTAATTGTATTACCAATAACTGAGAGTGAGTCTTGATCATCACAATAGATACCGTAATCTTCATTATTAATCAAGGTGTTATTGATAAAGGTATTACCCACATTTCTAGTCGCAAATGCTCCTTCAAAGTGAATACCGTATTCTCCACCAGTAATAGTACAATTTGAAACCGTAGTATGGTTTGCGTTATCACCTTCACCAAAATCATTTAGAATATCACTTGAAGCACTTACTCCAATTACATCATTCAAATTCGTTGTTGAATCATTTAGATTAATTATACAAGAATCAATAGTATTGAAATTTGCAGCATTTGTCAAGTGCACACCATAAGCATCTGTTGCTGCAGAAGATTCAAGAGTTAAATTTTTAATAGTTGTATAAGTTGTTCCATCTATAATTACTGCCGCTAATGAATTAGTTGAAAGAGTAGTTGTTGCCGCATTTCCACCATCAATAGTTAAAGTTGCTGTATCAGCAGTACCTGGCACTGTTGTTAAGACCAATTGCTCTGAATAAAATCCCGGATTAACATTAATTACTGTATGAGAATCAATTCCACAAGTACTTAACACAAAGCTTAAATCAGCCATATTTGGAAAATCAGCACCTACACCACCGGCAGTAAACGATCCTCTTAATGCTCCACCACAACCTGTTAGTCTAGCAGTATCATTTGCCATAACAGAATCAATAATTCCGTTAGGTAAACTTGTCCAAGCGGTAATATTAAAAATTCCTGTAACAAAATTTGCCGTACCTATTACTACTCCACCTTCCGATGAATTTGTAGGTAAACCTGCTCCAGGTCCAGTATAGGCAAATGGTGTTTGTAACACGCCGTTAAGATCCCAATTTACAGTTGCACTTGTTAAATTGTTTGCACCGAAATTAGTTACTGAAACAGCTACATTGTTAACTCCACCAGGAGCAGGACTTGTTGGTCCATCAATGGATGTTATTCCAGCATCATTAGCCAATATTGAAAAGATATTAAAATCATCTAATGCATAATCGCTTTCCCAACCAGATCCTCCACCATTACCAGTGGTTCCAATAATTTGAATTTGAAAAGTATCTCCTATTAAAGTTGAGATATCATTTGTTGCTAATTGCCAAGCATCTAATCCTGGAGGTGCAGTATACAATGAGTCAAGTTGAACCCATGGTCCAGCTACACCAGCTGTAACTATTCGAGTATTAACAACAATATCCGCAATATCCGCACCAAATTGATGATACCAAAATTCAAAAAACAAATTAGGTTCAGTTCCCGTTGTATAAATCTCATCAGAAACTATAGCGGCTGTTTGCCCAGCAACGTTGCAAGGCGAAGAAGTCTCAAAGTAAAGATATTTGCCCCCTGATGCACCCGGATTGTGATCGGCTCCACCGTTGGCCGTTGGTCCAGTATTACCAGAACCTGTTCCGTTATTGTCAATAACCCAATCGTTACTCGATATTAAGTCATTAGTCCAATTAATTGTAGTAAACACTTGCTGATTACCACAACTTATGCCTCCAGTAGCCTCTGTTTCCAGATTCTCGCTATACGGAAGGGTTATTTGCGCTTGAGCAAGACTCCAGCCAAATACCATTAAAATTAATAAAGTAAGTTTTTGTTTCATCATAGTGTGTTTGATTTATAATTGACAAATGTAGCGAATTGAAATCTATTTTTAAAATTAGCGTAAAAATCATATTAAAGCCCTCTATCATTAGTAAATTTATATTAAATTAAATTACAATACTTAATAATTTAATTGTTAAGGTGTCCCCCTATAATTCAAAGAGGCTTATTCGTTTAAAATAATTTGTAAAATACTAAATGGTATTGCCTCAGATGCATTTATTAAAATATCGTGTAAAACATCATTTGAAAACCTTGTACCTTTGCTAAATGAAGCTCAAACAAAGCTATAAAATCATTGTCGCTGCAGGCATGAATAATGAAATAGGTGCTAAAGGAGATTTACTTTGGCGCTTACCTAACGATATGAAGTGGTTCAAAGCGAACACCTTAGGTGCAGATGTGCTTATGGGGAGAAAAACTTACGAGAGTTTTCCTGAAAAATTTCGCCCTCTTCCTAAACGAACGAACATTGTCATTACTAGCAATGAATCCTATACCTTACCCGAAGGGGCTTTTGCAGTGCACAGTCTTGAAGAGGCCTTCGCCTTTGCTGAAAAATGCTCGGATACTGAAAAGTATATTATTGGTGGTGGAAAGATTTATGAGTTAGCTCTTCCTTACTGCAATGAAATAGAACTAACTAAGGTTCATGCTAGCTTTAGTGATGCGGATACCTTTTTCCCTGCATTAGATATGGATGAATGGACAGAGGTTTGGGCAGAACATCATGCAGCGGATGAAAAACATGCTTATGATTATTCATTTATTAGATTGACAAGAAATAAATGAAGCTCTGGGACGCAGTTATCGTTGGTGGCGGAGCTGCAGGTTTCTTTACAGCAATCAACCTCAAAGAAAGACATCCTAATAAAGATGTACTCATCATAGAAAAAGATAAAGAGCTTTTAAAGAAGGTGAGAATCTCTGGTGGTGGTCGATGTAATGTTACCCATGCTTGTTTTGAACCTAAAGAACTCGCCAAATTTTACCCAAGAGGAAGTAAAGAATTACTAGGTCCTTTCCATCAATTTTGTACAGGAGACATGATGGGATGGTTAGATGACCGAGGTATTCCCACAAAGATTGAAGATGATAATCGGGTCTTTCCTGCTAGCAATAGTTCACAAAGCATCATCGATTGTTTTATGAATGAGTCGAAGCGCTTGGGAATTAAAATCAATATACGCACTCGCCTAGACCTAATAGTAAAAGAAGAGAACTGGAAGTTGCATTGTGGAGAGGATATTTACTTTGCCAAAAACTTAATTTTCGCTTCTGGAAGTAACCCTAAACTTTGGCAAGTGCTAGCAAGGGATTTGGGACATAATATTATAGCTCCCGTTCCTTCCTTGTTTACCTTCAATACGAAGGATTCAAGGATTCAAGACTTGATGGGGATTTCAGTCCCCCTTGCTCAAGTTAAAGTACGAGGAGCAAACCTAGAAAGCCAAGGACCATTATTAATAACCCATTGGGGTTTAAGTGGACCAGCTGTTTTGAAATTATCTGCTTGGGGTGCATTGGCCTTGCATCAATTAAAATATAGATTTACTATTGAGGTGAATTGGTTAGGCTTCGTAAATGTGGAAGAATGCAAAGAGGCCTTGCAAGCCTATAAAAAAGAAAATGGCAGAAAGAGCGTTGTTAAGAATAGCACCTACCCTTTTCCTAAAAGACTTTGGGAAAGCTTCGTGCTAGATGCAGTAAATAATAAAGATAAGAATTGGGGAGATCTCAATAAACAAGAAATGAGCAAGTTGGCAGAGAATCTTGTGCAATGTGCTATTGAAGTGAATGGAAAAAGCACATTTAAAGATGAGTTTGTAACCGCTGGAGGAATAGAGTTATCAGAAATTAATTTCAAGTCATTTAGTAGCAAGCTTCACGACAATCTTTACTTCGCTGGCGAAGTCATTAATATAGATGCCATTACGGGAGGGTTTAATTTCCAAGCCGCCTGGACCGGTGCCTGGATAATTGCTCAAAGTATTGAATAAAACACAATTCTAATCGATTAAAAGAAAACCCTCATCTTTGAACTGAGAAAAACGATGATGTCCAAGGAATCCAATCTTAAAAACTCAATTATACTAAGCTTCTTAATATGCATGGGCTTAGCCTTTAAGCTTTGGTATGGACCAGACCGTGCTATTCCTGAAGTTCCATTGATTGATTCTAGTATCGTATCCAGTAATTTTTACCAAATTGCGCTGATAGGTATTCTGATCGCCTCACTCCTAGCATCTCTTTTTGAAAAGTTCTATCGGTACACTATTATCCTAGCGGTATTTGCGTTTGCCTTACTCATATTAGATGACATCAACAGGTTACAAGCTTATTACTATCAATTAATGTTTATGCTGCTTTTATTGGCTTTTATGCATAAGAGAAGTCAGGAGCAAAAAGTAACGGTCATGTACTTGGTCATAGTGGGCGTTTACTTTCATACAGGCCTTGTTAAATGGAATGATAATTTTGTGCAATTCGTTTTTCCGAATATGCTCTATGCCTATTACTATGTTTCTTTAGAAACTTGGCGTGAATTTCCGTTTCAAGAACTCGCCTACAGTATCCCCATTATGGAAATGGCGGTAGCTGTATTATTGATTATTCCTCGCTCGCGAAAAATAGGATTGATTAGCGCAATCATCCTACACTTGGGCATTCTTTATTCAATTGGGCCCTTTGGTTTAAAACTTGGCGCGGTCATTATTTTTTGGAATATTTCCATGATCGTCTTTAATGTTATTTTGTACTTAGAGAGTCAGAAAACTACCCCTTCTATAAAGAATGTTTATAGTCTTGGCAGTTTTTGGCTGGCCCTTATCTTCTTTTGTCTACTACCTTTCTTAAATCGAATGGGGAAATGGGACAATGCCTTATCCTTTAGTGTGTATTCAGGTACTACACCCAATGTTCAAATGCATTTAAA
>JBLHMK010000134.1:0-6006 GCA_047621945.1 Flavobacteriaceae bacterium | reverse complement strand
AGTATCGAAATTATTCAAGGCCCATTCTTCCAAAGCTAGATTTTCGAATGGATTATTGCTCTTCGATATGTACAATATAGTTTTAGCCAAAGCTAGATACCTCTGCGTTTGATTTCCTTTTTAAGCATGGACAACTCCCTGCTCATTTGTCCATCGACACTAGAATTTTCTTGGGCCCTTCTCATCAGGTAAGGAATTACTTCTCTAACCGGACCATAAGGAAGATACTTTCCTGCATTGTATCCTTTTTCAGCAAGATTAAAAGTTATGAAATCACCCATTCCATATAGCTGCGAAAATGCAACATTAGCATGGTTAGGAGCAATTTCTAATTCATGCATAAGCTTAGCAGCTAGCAAGTTACTTTGTTCATTGTGCGAGGCAATACAAACGGCCACATAGTCAAGCTTTTTCAAGCAAAGTTTCATGCCAGCGTTGTAATCCTTATCTACAGCTTTCTTATTACTATGAATAACAGAATCTACGTCATGATCTTCTGCCCATTTATTTTCCTTCTCGATGTAGGCGCCACGAACCAATTTAGCTCCGAGGATAAATCCATTCTCCTCAGCAAGGGCTATCGAATTTTTTAAGCAATCAAGCTTATCTTTTCGGTATAGCTGATAAGTATTAAAAATAATGGCTTTTTCCCCATTAAATTCTGCCATGTATTCATCAACTAAATAGTCTATTTCATCTTGCACCCAACTCTCTTCTGCGTCCCAATATATTGATACGTCATGTTCATGAGCGTATTCGCAGATTTCATGCATACGGTTCCTCATACGATTGTATGCTTCTTGATCTTTATCATTCAATTCATCCCCACCTTGCTTTTTTTCCAAGACATCGGAATAACCTAAACTGGTTACCTTACAACAAACTACTTTTACATTCTGTTTTCTGGAAGCAAATTCAATAGCCCCCTTTGTCTTGCAAAGCGTTAATTCAAAGTCTCGTTCCGAATTTTTTATTTCAACACCATAATTAAGGCTCACATCAACTTTTCGTTGCTGCAGTAAATTAATAGTAGGAATACATTCTTTCAAGTTTTCCCCACCACAGAATTGATCAAAAATAATGGGTTTTACAAAAGGTTTTATAGGGAAACGAATAGCCAAGGCAATCTTGGTCAAGGTCGTACCGATATTGGTTAGAAAGTTATTTCCAATCAATTGATAGACACCTAGCGCCTTTTTGAGTTTTCTATTAGAATAATGCGTGTAAGCAATATCCGTATCTGAAAAAGAAATCTTAGTTGGTTTGGATTCCATTTGGAAGATTATTGACTACAAATATAATTCAAACTTGACAATCTATCGGATAAATTTTAGCTAAATCGTCTAGCTCTTAATATGGACAATTTTCTTGGTTTCAAAGAAGTCATCTTTGTAGTATTGAGAAATTTTCTGAACCTTGGCCTGATAACCAATCTCTTTAAGTTCTGCGTCTAAATCTCCTCCTTTCAAAAAGAAAAACTCAGTGCTTCCTTTTTCCTTTAGTTTCTTCGTCCAATTTAACAACTTTATTGAAGGAGCAACGGCCCTCGATACGATGTAATGGTATTTCCCACTTAGTTCTTCTACCCTAGCTTTTTCAGCAACTACATTTTCTAAGGATAGTGCTTGAATAATTTCATTAACTACCATTATTTTTTTACCGATACTATCGACAAGGTGAAACTTGCACTTCGGGTAGTAAATAGCCAATGGAATTCCAGGAAAGCCTCCTCCTGTTCCTATATCCAATACTTTCTTATTTCGACCGAAACGCTTGAATTTCGTAATGGCTAAGGAATGCAGTACATGATTAGTTTCAAAGGCATCCATATCCTTTCTGGAAATAACATTGATTTTGTCATTCCATTCTCTAACTACTTCTCCTAAAATTCTGAATTGTTCTATTTGCTTTGAGCTAAGCTCGGGGAAATGTTCACTTAACATAGTTAGTATTTGTCTCCATGTCCATCAAGAAGCTTAGCTAAGAAATCTTTTGCTCTTCGCAAACGAACCTTAACAGTACCTAATGGGAGGTTTAGTTGTTTAGAGATTTCTTCATATTTGAGTTCATCAAAATAATAAAGATGAATAAGCTCCTTATACTTATCGTCTAAGGTATTGATCACCTCACGCATAATAATGCTTCGTTGCCCCCGTAACATGGCTTGCTCCGGATCTGCATAAGAATCTACAAGCGTTGTGCTTACTGTAGCTCCATTTTCACCGTCATCGTCATATAATCCTACATCTAAAGAAGTCGTAGAAAGTCTTTTTTTACGAAGGTGGTCGATGGCGTTATTACTGGCTATTCGAAACAACCAGGTAGAAAACGCGTAGCTGTTATCGTACTTATCTAAGCTTTTGAATGCTTTAGTAAATGCCTGCATCGTTAAATCCTCTGCATCATCTTTGTTACTCACCATTTTAAGCAAAGTGAAGTAAACGGCCTTTTTGTACTTGTTCATTAAGGTTGCGTAGGCCAATTGGTCACCGCGCGTAAGAATACGTTCAACAAGGTATTTATCAATTAATTTTTGATCAGCTCCAGCCATTATTCCCCTTTAGGGCTTTTAGATGATTATATACTAAGAATAGAATCCAAAGTACGTCTAAAAAAACAACTTGAAGCAATATCTCTATGTTTTTCAGCACTTTAAAATTTCTATAGTTAAACATAACAAACAAGATTAACTTAGACAAATATAATCCTAAAACAATTAAAGGGTTAATATCTACCAGTAGTAAAATGAACATCATAATGTAGAAAAGAAAAGTTAGTGTTCCCAAGCCTCCTACAGCCATCATTTTCAATCCTTTATAATATTTTCCTGTACTATAATGTCTATGTTTTTGTTTCATCCATTCACTAAAGCTAATTGGTGGAATGGAGAACACATGACTTTCTGGATTAATACTAATTGCCGTATTTGTTTTATTTGCAAGTTCCGCAATCATTAAATCGTCATCACCTCCAAGGGAGACATTGCTTGCCATGAAGACCTCTTCGAACAAAACCTTCTTCCGATAAGCAAGATTCCTTCCCACTCCCATATAAGGGAAACCCACACGGGCAAAAGAAAGATATTGAATAGCAGTTAGTGTTGTTTCAAATTGAATCATTTTATTCAAGATGCCTGGTTTCTTTTCATAAGGACTATATCCTAAAACAATGTCAATTCCCTCCGCGAAATACATACTCATACTAAGTAAATGATTTTCACTAGTTGGATAACAATCGGCGTCACTGAGTACTATATAATCATAGCTAGCCTGTTCTACTCCTTTTAGCAATGCGTGCCTCTTGCCTTTAAGGGATCTTTTAGAATTATTCTCTAGATGTAAAACCTTCAGCTTGTCCGTTTTCTCCTTTAAATCTTCAAGGAACTCTTTTGAGCCATCGCTTGAACCATCATTTACAACAATAAATTCAAATTCAATACCTCTTTGTTTGAGCCAAATGGGCAGATGATTTTGTAAATTTTCAATTTCATTCTTTGCGCATATAATTAAAGAGACCCCAGCAACTTTATCTTTTTGTTTGGGAAGATTATGTGGAAGATTTAAACAACTAAGTATTAAATAATAACTTAGCAGCCCGAACAGAAGTATTAGCGTTAAAATGATCAAAGTCAAAGGCATGAAATTCAATTTGCAACACAAAGATAAACTTTCAAAAGCAAGAGTAGGAACTATTGAAACAGATCATGGAATTATTGAAACTCCAATATTTATGCCCGTGGGCACTATCGGTAGTGTTAAAGCTGTTCATTTCAAAGAATTAGAAGAGGAGATAAACGCTCAAATTATTTTGGGAAACACCTATCACTTATATCTGCGTCCGGGTTTAGAAATTATTGAAAAAGCCGGTGGACTGCATAAGTTTATAGGGTGGGATAAGCCATTGCTAACGGATAGTGGAGGGTATCAAGTCTATTCTTTATCAGGAACCCGAAAAATTAAGGAGGAAGGTGTTAAGTTTCAATCTCACATTGATGGTTCAAGACACCTCTTTACTCCCGAAAGTGTAATGGACACTCAACGTATTATTGGAGCAGATATCATTATGGCATTTGACGAATGTACCCCTTACCCATGCGGATATAAATATGCTAAAGATTCTATGCACATGACGCACAGATGGTTGGACAGGTGTATAGACAGATTTGACAACACTGAAGGCAAATATGATTATAAGCAAACCTTCTTTCCAATTGTTCAGGGAAGCACCTATAAAGATCTCAGGGTTCAAAGTGCCGAATACATTGCCTCTAAAGATAGAGAAGGGAATGCTATTGGTGGACTTAGTGTAGGTGAACCAGCAGAAGAGATGTATGAAATGACTGATATTGTTTGTGCAATTCTTCCAGTAGAGAAACCACGCTATTTGATGGGAGTTGGTACGCCAGCAAATATTTTAGAGAATATTGCTTTGGGGATCGATATGTTTGATTGTGTTATGCCTACTAGAAATGCTAGAAATGGAATGTTGTTTACTCCAAACGGATTTATAAATATTAAAAATAGAAAGTGGGCTGATGATTTTAGTGTTATTGATGCAACCAGTAATTCCAGCACGAGTCGCTACCATACTAAAGCCTATTTGCGTCATTTGTTTGCAAGTGGAGAACGACTAGGTGGACAAATAGCCTCTATTCACAACTTAAGCTTCTACATGTGGCTAGTTGGAGAAGCAAGAAAGCAAATTATTTCGGGAACATTTGCTACTTGGAAAGAACAAATGGTTAAGCAAGTAAGTACTAGATTGTAAAAAATTGAGTTTAGAAAAGAAAGTTTAGTTGACTTGAAGAAAATTGACCTCTATATTATTAAAAAGTTTTTAGGTACTTTCTTTTTCATCCTATTGTTATTAGTGATGATTGCGGTGGTTATTGACCTATCAGAGAAGATAGATAACTTTATAAAGAGTGATGCAAGTTGGAGCATGATTTTTTCTCAATACTACTTAAACTTTATTCCTCACATATCCGCACTACTTGGCCCCTTCTTTGTTTTGGTAGCGGTGGTATTCTTTACTTCACAATTGGCCTCCCGATCTGAGATTATAGCCATGACCAGCGGAGGAATAAGCTTTTATCGGCTTATGCTTCCTTACTTTGTTGGAGCATTAGTATTAGGGGGAATCCTGTTTTACACTAATCATTATTTAGTTCCAAATTCAAACAAAGAACGTTTAGCATTTGAATGGGAGCATCTAACCTCTTGGAAAAATTATTGGTTAATGAATGTTCATCGAAAGATTGATGACAACGCTTATTTATATTTTGCGCGATATACTACGGAGACCCATACTGGATTAAAGATGAGTTTGGAAAAGATTGAAGGAAATGAACTGACCTATAAGTTAAACTCTGACAAGGCTGTTTGGAATGACTCTTTACAAACCTGGCATATTGAAACCTATACAATAAGAACCTTTGAAGATGGCATAGAACAAATTAGCCGAGGAGACGCCATAGACACCAGTTTTGGTTTTTCTCCAGAGAACTTAGGTGTGGTTATTTCTTCAAAAGATGAAATGACAACACCAGAATTAAAAGCACATATTAAAGATCTACAAGATGCTGGTCAAGACAATATTGTATTTTACAGTTTAGAGTTACATCGAAGAACGGCCTCTGTATTTAGTTTGATCATTCTAACCATTATCGGTTACTCTTTAGCTTCTAGAAAGGTACGTGGGGGTTTGGGATTACATATTGTAACAGCCATTATTCTAGCAGGTTTGTTTGAGCTTACTTCTAAGTTTACTACGACTTACACGACCAATGCCGGGTTAGATGCTTTCTGGGGTATTTGGATACCCAACTTCGTTTTTATTGGAATAGCCATCCTCTTTGTTCGATTTGCACAGAAATAGCTTTAATTCTAGCCTGATAATTTTTCATTTACTACAAGTACTCAATCAAGTTCAAGGGACACTCATTGGCTCTAGACGAGGTGAATGAAAAATGCTAACTTAACCCATAGTGGTGGCATGACTTGGAGT
>JBLHMK010000133.1:0-6028 GCA_047621945.1 Flavobacteriaceae bacterium | reverse complement strand
TTTCTCCCGCCTTTTCCTTCTCCATAATTCGAATCCTTACAAGATTTTTTAAAGAAATCTAGATAGAATGAATCATTAATCTCCAAATTCAAGAAGCCCTTAACCACATTAAAGTCATTGACAATAGCTAATGCCTTTTTTAGCACTTCGCCTATTGCTTGTCCTGTTGGTTCTGGTCCCAACTTACTGTGTCTAGTTAAAGGAAATACAACTACCGTAAGATCACCTTTGTAATCCTTAATAGTCTCATTAAGTGCTATCTTATCTGTTGTTAAATCAACATCATATAAGCTTTTTACTGCACCAACTACACCTTCACTAATAAGTTGCTCTAAATTCATCCTACAAAGTTAGTACATTTGAGTTTAGAATTTATTCCAATGCCTGAAGACAATTTTCAAAAAAACAATCCTTTACATGGTGTTAAGCTAGCCGACATGCTTAAATTTCTTATTGATGAGCATGGCTTAGAAGAAATTGGGGAGCGATTTAATATCCGAGCATTTATGAATAACCCGGGATATAAATCAGCGCTTAAGTTTTTGCGGACCACGCCTTGGGCCAGAGAAAAAATGGAGGATTTATATATCAAAACCTTAAAGTCGAAGTAAACTTTTGCAGCTGTAAACCGTTCTATATACCTATGCTTTTAGACCATACCGCTCACCTTCCTGCCAACAACGAACTAATTGACCAAGTAACTGGTCCTGAATTTTCAATGTTTAATACAATTCTTATGGGAGGAACAGGTTCAGAGAAAATGCAGATATTGGCCTGTTCCACTTTTTTCAAAAAGGCTTTAAACAACTTTCAAGAAACTAATTACGGGAGTATTGAAATTCGGCCTGAAGGTATGATCATTCATTTGAATAATGGAAGAAGGTACCATGTTTGGTGCATCCCCTATTATCGTTTAGCCATTTATCAAACCGAAACCTTGAGTATTCATGCGGAAGGACAAGTGATGAAATTTAAACTAAAGAAGAATCAAAACAGGAGTTTTATTAAGAAGCTGATACAACAAAAGGCAGAATTCCATGATAAGCTAAACAACCCAAGCTAAGTGTACACCTTCATTCTAATACTTCTTCACTTTGATGTAGAATTTGTTTTGCTCTAAAGAGAATTTACTTTTCTTCTTATTAACGAAATCATAAACTTGCAAATCGTTGCTTGCATCTAATCGAACCACTTCATTGCCTATTTTAAGCTCAATTGGCATTCCAAAGTCTGCCACGTCTGTTTGCCATTTATACTTTAAGGTATACTTCTTCCCTTTTTTCTTTTCTAAATTATAATAGAGCGATGGAATATCTTTAAAGAACACATACTGCATAAATATTGGAGTCAAATTCAATCCTGTTTTTTTATTAAAATAGAACATGACATCATTCGCATTAACCGTTTGATAAGCGAACTTTTCGGTGGTCATTTCCATTAATAAGTCGAACCACAATTTATCATCATTAACTACATGTCTGAGTGTATTCAAGAACAACATCCCTTTATTGTACATGTCTCCATCTCCCTCTACATTCACGTCATAGATTCCTGCCATAGGGTGTTTGTTCCCAATAGAAGGCTTCTTCGCATTTACGTAATCTTGTCCTTTTTGGTAATCATACATACACTCTACATAAAGCGCTTCAGAATAGGTGCAAAACCCTTCATGAATCCACATATCTGCAATGTCTTCAGCACTTATCAAATTGCCCCAATACTCATGACCCGTTTCATGGATAATGATATAATCGAAGTCTAGACCAATGCGACTGAAGTCATAGCCATTATAGCCAGTCTTGTAGTTGTTTCCATAGGCAATAGCCGTTTGATGCTCCATCCCTAAATAAGGTGTTTCTACAAGCTTATAATTGTCTTTCCAAAACGGGAATTTACCGAAATACGTTTCATAGCATCCTAGCATTGGAGATACTTGTTGGAATTGTACTTTCGCCTTTTCCAAATTATAAGGCATTACCCAGTAATCCAAAATTAGCTCTTCGCCATCTTCAGCTTTATAAGTATCTTGAAAGTTCACATAATTCCCAATATTCAAGCTTACGTTATAGTTGTTTATGGGATATGACACTTTCCAGGAAACTACCTTCCTTAAATTCGCAGAATCAATTGTTACAGATTCTTTTAAGCCATTACCCACGAACATTAAATCACTAGGAATTTCACAAGTCACTCGCATGCTATCTGGTTCATCGCTTAAATGATCTTTATTGGGCCACCACAAACTTGCTCCAATTCCTTCACAACTTACCCCTAACCATGGATTCCCTTCTTTGTCTTTTTGCCAAGTGAACCCCCCATCCCATGGTGGATTTTCTCCAATAATAGGATTTCCATGATAATAAACCCGGACCAAGCCCTGTTCTCCCTTTTTTTGCCCCTTATTAAATTCCACAAAAATTGCATTATAACTTCGCTCATAGGATAAAATCGCGCCATCATAGACTATTGAATCAATTTCCATGTTCAGGAAGAGATCTAACTGGAATCGATTAAAATCATTCAGAACCGTATACTGTATATCATTATACCCACCGATAGATTGGTCTTCGAAATTGATATCCAAATTCAAATCATAGTAAGTTACATCAAAACAATTTCGTTCAGGACTCAAGGCTCCACGCAGGGTGTCTCCTTTGTTAAAATCCCCATCACTACCGTCTAATAATTGCGCATAAGAGACTTGGGAAAAGATTATAAAGAAGAGAATATTAAGAAATTTCATATGATTTTATTTATAAATAATAATTCCTTGCTAATTTGACCTTAAATAAATTAGCATTGCTCAAAAATATGTATAATTTTGGGCTTAACAATTACATAAACTCATGTCAAAGCATATTTTTGTTACCGGAGGCGTTACTTCTTCATTAGGAAAAGGAATCTTCGCAGCTTCGTTAGCTAAGCTTTTACAAGGGAGAGGCTACAAGGTTACCATCCAAAAATTCGATCCATATATTAATGTTGACCCAGGAACGCTTAATCCATACGAACATGGAGAGTGCTTTGTAACTGATGATGGAGCTGAAACTGATTTAGACTTAGGTCATTACGAACGTTTCTTAAATATTCGTACTAGTCAGTCAAACAATGTAACAACAGGTAAAGTTTATCAAACGGTTATCAATAAAGAAAGAGAAGGCGCTTTTTTAGGTAAAACAGTTCAAGTTATCCCTCATATTACGGATGAAATAAAGCACAGAATGCTTTTACTTGGTGAAACAGGTGAATTTGACATCGTGATTACGGAATTAGGGGGAACTGTAGGTGATATTGAATCCTTACCATATATAGAAGCAGTAAGACAATTACAATGGGAATTAGGCAAAGGAAATACCTTAGTTTGTCATTTAACTTTGATTCCATACTTAAGCGCTGCGGGAGAGTTAAAAACTAAACCTACACAGCATTCAGTAAAAGAAATGTCTAGAAATGGGGTTCAACCTGATATCCTAATTTGTAGAACAGAAAGAGCATTAGATCAAGAAATCAGAACTAAACTTGCTCGTTTTTGCAATGTAGATATAGACTGTGTTATTGAAGCAATAGATGCTCCGTCTATTTATCATGTACCTATGCTAATGGAACATGAGAAGGCTGATGTAACTATATTAAAGAAGCTAAATCTTCCTCATTCAGGAAAATCAAATTTCAATGAATGGAAGACTTTCGTTGAAAAGTTAAATAGCCCAAGCAAACACGTGAAAATTGGATTGATTGGGAAGTATGTAGAGCTTCAAGATGCCTATATCTCAATCAATGAGGCTTTCAAACACGCAGGTGTTACCCATCAATGTAAAGTTGAGGTTGTACCTATCCATAGTAACGATTTAGACTTTAATAAGTTAAAAAAAGAGTTTGCTGAATTGAGCGGAATTCTTGTAGCTCCAGGTTTTGGTGATAGAGGAATTGAAGGTAAGATTAATGCTATTCAATATGCGCGAGTGAACAAGGTCCCATTTTTCGGTATCTGTTTAGGGATGCAATGTGCGGTAATTGAATTTGCTAGGAATGTGCTTGGCTTAAGCGAGGCTCATTCATTAGAAATGAATCCTGAGACTCTCCATCCAGTTATTAATTTAATGGAAGGGCAACTTGAAATCGAACAAAAAGGTGGTACGATGAGACTTGGTGCTTATGATTGTGCTATTCACGATAACACTTTAGCCTTGAAGCTATATGGCACAAACACTATAGAAGAGCGACACCGTCATCGATTTGAATTTAACAATGACTATTTAGCTCAAATTGAAGCAAAGGGCATGCATGCTACTGGTTTTAATCCGGAATCAAACTTGGTAGAAATTGTAGAAGTCAGCAATCATCCATTTTTCATTGGCGTTCAATTTCACCCAGAATATAAAAGTACCGTAGCGAATCCTCATCCTTTATTTAAAGGGTTTGTAGAAGCTGCTTTGTCCTATCAAAAATCTATGGAATAAGAAAACGAATAAGCGCAGTTATGGTTCTAAACCACCCAAAACTAGTAGATCTCTTACAAATGGCATACTCAGCCGAGAAAGCCGCCGCTTTTGCTTATATCGGTCATGCAAATTCTTTGAAAGCTGGTGAATCTAAAAATCAGATCAAGCAGATTGAAGTTGACGAATGGGGACATCGAGACGAAGTCCTTAAAATCATGACTGAATACAACATTCCTATTTCTAAGTGTTATGAATTCAAGTTTCATGTTATTGGGAAAGTCATTGCTTTCAGTTGTTCTGTGATAGCTTGGTTCATGCCTTATTACTTTGCTGGCTGGTTAGAAAGCGGCAATGTATGTGAATACTTTAGAATGATTCATTATTTCCATGAGATAGGAATAAAGAAGCATGATCAAATCTTGTATGAAATGGCAATCAAGGAAAAAGAACACGAAGATTTTTTCCTGAATGAAGTTAAAGATAGCCGACTACTGCCCTTATTTGAAAAGCTTTTTTCATGGGGTAAAAGCTCAAGTTTTAATGATATCGATTTAGATCAAAAACCCCCAGTTGAAGATTCTGGAAAATACTGCAACAAGTAAAGTTCAAATCTTACTTTCCGCTTTTAAGCATCTTGTACAAATCAACCTGAGCCCTTACTTTCACCTTGCTATTTGTTTTTCTCAATTTATTGGATTGAGCACCACTATTCCATCGAGCCTTTACATTATCTCGCCATTGTAAATCCATAAAGTCTATAACCTGCTGCTTGGTTTCGTTGCTAAGAATAGGAAAGGTCACCTCGACTCTAAAGTCTAAATTCCGTTGCATCCAATCCGCTGAAGAGAGATATACGTTTTCTTCCCCATCATTGTGAAAAATAAAGATTCTACTATGCTCAAGGAATTTGTCTACTATACTAATTACTTCAATGTTATCACTTAAGCCTTCCACTTGAGGAATCAAAATACAGATCCCTCGTACAATCAATTTAATTTGAACTCCTGCCTGTGAAGCTTCATATAGTTTGTCGGCCATTTGCGTATCGGCCAAGCTATTTAGTTTAGCAAAAATGTAGGCTTTTTTGCCTTCTTTAGCATGTTGAATTTCATTGTCAATCAAGGATTCAAAACCAGTACGGTTAGAATGCGGAGATACCATCAAGTGCTTATACTCATGAATCATGAAGTTCCGATCGAAGAATTGGAAGACTTTATTGCATTCGTAAGTCAACTTCTTGTTAGAAGTGAACAAGGTCAAATCTGAGTACACTTTGGCTGTACTTTCATTGAAGTTTCCTGTACTAAAAAAAGCTGTGCGCGTTCTAGTTCCATGCTCTACCCGACTTACCAAACACATCTTACAATGCACTTTTAAATTGGGTACACCATAAATAACCTCTACGCCTTCTTCTTGCATTTTTTTTGCCCAATAAATATTGGATGTTTCGTCAAAACGAGCTTTCAACTCAACTAATGCAATTACTTTCTTTCCGTTTTTTGAGGCATCAATCAATGAATTCGCTACCGCAGAAAAATTGGCCAATCGATACATCGTCATTTTGATTGTCGTGACAAGGGGATCCA
>JBLHMK010000132.1:0-6029 GCA_047621945.1 Flavobacteriaceae bacterium | reverse complement strand
AAGAGAAAGGAAAAGTTGAAAATCACAAAGTAAAATCCGTAGTTTTCTGCACCGACCGTATTTTGAACGTGTAAATCGATTCCGAAAATCCATAGAGGCTTCACCAACAAATTGACGAAGATTAACAGGAAGATATTTCTAAAGAGCCTTTGCGCCATAAACAGTAGCAAAGTTAAACTTTCCGCACTATTCTAAAAGAGAAGTTTAGTTGAGGCTTAACTCACTTAATCGGATACATTCTTTAGTTACTATTGTATTGCAATAATCAATAGAAATAATGTTAGGTATTTTAGCTGAAGTAATGGTACCTGCGGAAATCCAACTATTTAATGTTTCCGACAATCGGTCCCTGCCTTCTAAAGCCAATTCCTCAATAGAGCTAGCAAACTCCCGATTAGAAACGCACATCACTGCATTAGCATTATCTAAAGTAAAGGTGTAACTCAATTCGAATAATCTATTTGTTCCAGGATTGAAACTTTGCATTTTTTGCATTTGATCGGAGATGACATAATCTACATCCGGACTATTTGAATATCCTCCACTAATTGGAATATAACTTCTCGCAAAAAGTCCTCGTGATTCATCTTGGGTAGCAAGTGATATATCTTCAAAAAGTAAAAGTACTTTACCGCTTGAATTTGAAGGTGGAATGATTTCATCCAACGGGGTATCAATAAACTCTAGACTAAGCGGAGAATTTTGCTTGTAGATTCTGTCGCCCAATTCATTTTCAAA
This sequence comes from Flavobacteriaceae bacterium, assembly GCA_047621945.1. GTDB lineage: Bacteria > Bacteroidota > Bacteroidia > Chitinophagales > UBA8649 > JAFMKE01. The sequence continues at coordinate 5,291 of JBLHMK010000132.1, read as the reverse complement.
CATGGCAATCAATCCTGGGTCTTGACTTCCCGTATTACACAAATGAGATACTTCAAGGATAACCAGTTCATTATGTGCATCAAGGTAGGCTTTAGTTTCAGCAAGGAAACTTTGTAGCCTTGCTCCTTCACATCCTAATCCTCCACAAGCTGTTCGGTGGAAAGTCCAATATTCACCTTGAATTAATCTTGGGCGTAAATCAAACATGCGGATACCTGATTCCAACATGGCTTGCATACTTACCCCTTGTGTTTGCGTATTGCAAGCATTTCCGCCTGTACAATTATTTAACTCATAGACACCCGCATCGTGTGCTCTAGGAATAGAAATGTTTTTCAAAGTAATAGCAGTATTCGGATACTTTGCTATTAAATCTTGCATCCAATCTATGGTGTTTTCTGTTGAATACTGATTGTCGTCATTTTTGAAGTCTTCTTTCTTACAAGCAGCCAACAATAAAATAACGATTAGAAAAGCGGCAGAAAAACGTAAGGTCATGAATAATTATTTTTATAAATGTACAACTATAAAGAGACATCTTCAACAGGCGCATTGTCAGCTGCTTGTCAGATCTTAATCATAATGATGTAATATTTACATATAACTTTTGAATCAATATAAATTATATGGATATTGGAAGTATTCCAAACCCTAATTATGAAAAAACTAATCCTTTTCCTTCTATTTATTCCTCTTCTTGGATACAGCCAGATTTGCAGTCCTCCATCAGCAAGTGCAAGCTTAGATATTGGCAATGTACAAGCGACCATTTTAAATGGAGGCGATTTTTATTTTGACGGACAAACTTCTACTTATTTAGTTCCCAAGTCCGACCCTTCAACTGGCTCCCCGGGAGTTCGCACTATGTTTGGTGGAGGTATTTGGCTGTCTGCTTTGACGAGTTCCAATAATTTAAAGGTGACCGCTATGACCTATAGGAATCAAGGGTTCGAATTTTATCCCGGCCCTATTGATAATATCTCAGGAGTATCTGATTTCGGCACTTGCAACTACTTTGATCAAATCTGGGAGGTTTTAGATATTGAAGTTCAGCAGCACATAAATCTGACGAACAATTCTACTCCAGTTTCAATCAATCAAATCAACTCGCACATTTTAAACTGGCCTGGAAAAGGCAATTCTCATCTTGGCACTATAACTATTCCCGATGAGCTTGCTCCATTTGTAGACCTGAACAACAACAATATATACGAACCAGAATATGGGGATTATCCCAAAATACAAGGAGATCAAGCTTTGTTTTGGGTTATGAATGATATCGGAGGTCCAAATGAAGTATATGGAGGACAGCCATTAAAAGTACAAGTTCAAATGCTGGCTTATGCCTATCAGAGTGGCCTGTTGGTGAACACAACTATCTATGAATGTAAAGTCTTCAATAAATCGTTTGGGAATCTTCACGATTTTAGATTTGGATTATTCCTTGATCCAGAGTTACCTCCAAGCACATCTAATTATGTGGGTTGTGATACTATTAGACAATCTTCTTTTAGCTACCTAGGTAATATTAATAGTACTATAAGTCCTGTAAATAGTGTAACCTTTCTCAATCAAGAAATGAACTCTTTCAACTTTTTTATAAACTCAGGGCCGCTCCAATTTCAAGACCCCTCTGATGCAATTGAGGTAAATAACTTCCTGCATGCGAAACATGCAAATGGAACGCCATTTTCCGATCCAGGAGTAATTGGATTTATTCCGATAACCTACTACTTCCCAGGTGACCCGGATGACTCAAACTCTTGGTCAATGAACAACTCTATACAAACAAGCCCTGCTGATTTTAGAACCTTACAAACAAGCGGACCACATGATTTAAACGCATGGACATCTTTTGACATTTCCTGGGCTGTTCATACCAGTTTCCCTGACAATTATTCTCCGAATGATTTTTATGATGGAGTTTCAATTGAAATTGATAGCGTGCAAGACCTTTTTGATAATTTCAACAATACATACGACCATAGTACGATAACAGGAGTAGGGAGTTTTAATCAATTGGATGACAAGACTGAACTCTTCCCCAACCCCAGTCATGACTTTATTGAGCTATCTTATGAAGAATTTAATCTCAAAAGCATAGACCTCTATAGCATTGATCGAAAATTGATTACTCATGATTTAGCTCGTCTTATTGACATTAGAGATCTAAATTCTGGTATATATATTCTTGAGATTGTTTTTGAAGAAGGTACAGTAATCAAGAAATTTGTAAAAAACTAATCCTTTTCCTGCAATTCATAGTATTCGTCAACGAGCAAGTTGCCACTATTGGCCGCGTGTACCGCGAGTTCATCACAACGTTCGTTCATGGGATGACCAGCGTGGCCTTTAATCCATTTGAAGCTCACTTTATGCTTGCGATAGGCAGGCAAGAATCGTTTCCATAAATCAGGATTCTTCTTTTTAGCGAAATTTTTCTTCTCCCAAGCAAATAACCATTTCTTTTCTACTGAATCAACTACGTATTTGGAATCAGAGACAACTAATACACTTGCATGGTCTACTTTAATTTCTTCTAGGGCAACAATCACTGCCAATAATTCCATGCGGTTATTCGTCGTGTGCTTGTACCCTTGCGATAATTCTTTGTAATGTTTTCCTGCTTGAAGTACGATTCCGTATCCTCCCTTACCCGGGTTTCCTTGAGCAGCCCCGTCGGTATGAATGATTATCTGCATATATTACAGTTCCATTTTTCTATTGTTATTAATTCGATAATTCATAAGCTTTTCAGACTGCAAATCGTACAAAGGCTTGAAATCAAAAACTAAAGTTTCCATCAACAAGGCTTTACATCGGTCATCGTGCGTTTTGTGCAGGAGATAGAAATCCATAGTGCCACTGTTGTCAATAACGCCGTCTGTAACTAATTCAAAAACATGAGGCTTCAAACATCCTCCTCCATATTGAACATTTAACACGAGCTTGTCTTCTTCCAAAGACATCCCTTTCAAATTAAACATCAAATCTTCTTTATCAATATCGTCTAGGCTTCCAATCTGGAATGTTGAGGCTTTAAATTTAGGCTCTACAACTACAATCTTTTCTTCATTTTCTACTGTGCTTACAGGAATTTTCTTGGCTTTACATCCGGATAACAATAGAAAAATCACTAGAAATAGGCTTATGGCTTGTTTCATAGCTAATGAGTTTTTAATTAACTCTAATATAGCTAAATTAGCCACAGATAGCAGATGAAAGATTTCAACAACCTTATACTTTTCGGAAAGTCTTATAGCAAGCAGGAGCTTCTTGAGAAAAGCAGAAAGTCCTCTAATCGAGCAGATTGGGAAGAAGACTTTTGGCCATTCATCCAAGCTTGGCTGAATGAGGAGGATACTGTTGACGTCCAAACTTCGGGGTCAACTGGAAGGCCAAAAATAATAAAATTGAGCAAAGACAAGATGCTCGCCAGTGCCTCTTCAACTTGTCAATATTTTAAATTGAAAGTAGGCGATAAAGCCTTATTGTGTATGTCTCCAAAACATATTGGGGGAATCATGATGATTGTTCGGGCATTTTATGCCCAATTAGATTTACACGTAGTTCTGCCTAGCTCAAATCCATTGGAAAATGAAACAATAGACTATGATTTCATAGCTGTAGTCCCCTATCAAGCTTCAATAACACTTGAACATCATCCAAAAAAACTAAGTCGAATAAAACATGTCCTTCTAGGTGGTGGTAAAGTCGATCGATCTCTTGAGCAGCAACTCACTCAAGCCAATGTACAGGCATATAGTAGCTTTGGAATGACAGAAACTATAAGTCATTTCGCCATTCGGAAAATTGGCAATAGTGAAGCCTATACTTGTTTACCCGGATATCATATTGACTTATCAGCAGATGGGACATTAATCGTTCATGCTCCAGCTTTGCAAGACCAAGCTATCCAAACCAAGGACATTATTGAATACCTATCTCCTAGCTCATTTAACTGGTTAGGTCGATCAGATTTTGCGATTGAATCTGGTGGTGTCAAAATTCTTCCTGAGCAAGTTGAACAGGCCTTGAGCATGAATATCTCTGAACGGTTTTTTATTACTTCACAAGCTCACCCTAATTTAAACAATGAAGTGGTCTTGGTCATTGAAGGAAAAGAAAGGGAATTAGAAGATAAGTTATTTGATAGATTGCCTAAATATCATAGACCTAGAAAAATAGTCTTTCTACCGAAATTCGTAGAAACAGCAAGTGGAAAAATTAATAGATTGGCAACTGCTAGCTTATTAAAAAACTAAACACTTGGAGTTTCTGTACTTTCAGTAGACTCTTTATTACTTGAATCATTTTGATTGGCTTGATGACTCTGATTATTATCGAAATCATCATCTCTCTCAAATTCAGTGACGTCAAAACCCTCTCGATCATCAAAGGTTTGAGTGTGCAACTTAATCATATCAATTCGATCTAATCGAAATGAACGCCAATCCTCACGCAAATGACACCAGGCGGCTAAATTCCTTTTTCTGTTCTTATAAACCAATGCCATGGGTTCAAGCTGTCGAGTAGTCTGTTCATTTTCTCTAGAATCATACTGGATGGTAACTAGCATGTGATTCTCAATAGCATTATTTAAACAAGAAAGAAGATTAGGCGAATAATGCATTTTTCGTCTTCCACCATCTTTGTTATTATCATGATTCTGCATAAGTCTTGATTTAAGTCTTACATGAAAATAGAAAAAATTAGCTTAAAATCTAACGATTAGCTGGTTTATTCTTGCGAAAACTCTGGATAGTAAAGAGAACTTAGTCAAGCAAAAATATGTTTTAATCTCATGCATCAGAAAATATTGATTCTTTTTACCCTCATTTTCACCTCTTTAAGTGCTCAAGTGGATTATGAAACACTCGCACAAGACTTTATTTATGCCGTTCGCGTTGCAGCTGATTATCAGGAACTTGAAAAACAACTTGCAGCTGTTGAAGTGGATGTATTAGTTGCCTCTTTAAATTCAGAGAATAAGAAAAAGGCATTCTGGCTGAATATTTACAATGCCTATATTCAGCTAAAGGCCAAAGAAAATCAATCTATGATTGAAGAAAGTAAGCATAGTTTCTTTACAAAATCTTGGATTGTTATTGCAGGAAAGACCTTAAGCTTCGACAATATTGAACATGGCTTCTTACGACATTCGCAATGGAAATATGGCATGGGATACATTCCTTACTTATTTACTAATTCTTATGAAAGACAATTGCGTGTAGATGAATTGGATTTCCGTATTCATTTCGCTTTAAACTGTGGTGCAAAGGGTTGTCCTC
>JBLHMK010000131.1:0-6067 GCA_047621945.1 Flavobacteriaceae bacterium | reverse complement strand
AAGAGTTTATGAACTTCAACTTTCACATTCTTTTCTTCAATTAAGGCCTTGAGGTCACTCAATACAGCTTTTACCACTTTATTCAATCTCAGGTTGTATTTCAAACTGTCACTATCCACTTTAGAATAATCTAAAACGCCTTGGATCAGATTCTCCATTCGTTGATTATTAACAGTAAGATGGTTGAGTAATTCATGCAGTACTTTATTAGGGGAATCTTCCAATTCGATTTTCACTAATTCTGTAATTGCACTAATGCTTCTTAGCGGCTCCTTTAAATCGTGAGAAATGATGTAGGCAAATCTTTCTAACTCCGTATTCTTAGCAATGAATTCCTCCATTTGCTCATTTTGATCAGATAGTTGATTTACTTTTTCATCTAAAGCCAACTTTAATTTCTGAGAACCTGTAACATCACGCGCAAGAACATTTACTTCGCGTTCGTTAAGCTTAGAAATAAATGCCGAATAATATGCACTAGAACCATCTTCAAGTTCGTGTCGAAAATCATAGGGTTTTAAATCTCCGGTTCGAATACATTCTTTGATTAGCTCAAAGAGGTTTTTAGCATTTTTTGGACTTAAGCGTTCAAAAATACTTTTACCAACTATTGATTCTCCTCCAGCTATTTTAAAATTTACCCCTTCAAAAACTTGCTGATAAAAACCATCAACATCTATTACCATTACTAAATCAGGAATGGCCTCAAGGATAGCACTTATTGTCTGTTTGGATTTATCTATGCGATCTAATGCATCCTTGTAATCGCTTACATCGGTAGTTACGGCCAATATCTGTTCTGTCTCGCCGGCTTCATCTCGTTTAAAAACCTTGGCCTTAATAAGTAACCAACGGTTTTCCCCATCTTTATTTAGATACGCCGCTTCATCAACAAATACATCATCATCATTTAAGGCTTTAAGCTTTTCAATACTGTTCTTAATGTGCTTGGTAAATCCAGAAGCTGCTCTTACCTTATCTTTCGTTTCCCAATCCTCTTTGGTGTATCCCAAAAAGGTTTTCCCCTCTAGGTTCGTATATACATTAGTAAAGGTATTTATATCATACACATTAACAACATCAGGAATAAGATTTGCTACTTGATTAATGAAAGATTGCTGAGATTCAATCTTTTTTTCAATAGCCTTTCTTTCTGTAATATCTTGAATGATTCCGTAAGCCAACTTAACTTTTTCATCATCTAATTGAGCCAATGGAGTTGACTTGGCTCTTAACCATTTCCAACCGTTATTTTTAGTCAAGAACCGATATTCCACCTCAACAAACTCTCCGATCTCCTTCGTATTCCGAAACTTTTCACCGACCAATGCAACTTCCTTAATTGTATTTGGGTCGATTTTACTTATTAAAAAATCAATAGGGCCCTTGTCCCCAAGGTCTTCTGCAGAGTAACCAAAGAAATTAACAATATCTACATTCTGATAAACATAAGATCTATTCTCAACATCCATGATATAATGGATGTCAGGGTTAATGGTCAATATTTTACTTAGGGTCGTATACCCTGACGAGATGATTTCCATCTCACTAAATTCTTCTTTGTTTGTGTAAAATATACCAAGAATGAATTGTTCTTCTTCTACAGTAATTAAGGAGACTGAAATGGCTCCGTGCACCATATCCCCTTCCTTGTTCTTATATGCGCGCTTGATCGTATAACTTTCAATCTCGCCTTTAAGTAGTTTTTCTAAATTTTTAAAATCAAAGCTTAAATCTCCAACAGCGGTAATATCAATAATAGACTTACCAAGAAGTTCTTCCTTTGAATAGCCTAAGACTTCTTCTACTCGCTTATTTAGATCTAAAAACAAAAAGTCTTTTGTGCATACTGCCATTGGCAAGGAGCTCTTCTGAAAAGCCTCGCACATATTTAACTTGGTCATACCCTCTTGTCTCATTCTTGGTTTAGATAGTGAATATCTACATACTTACGATAGATTCCAACGAATTGTTCTAAATTTAAGGTATTAGATTAACAAAAGTGTATGCTAAGCGACAAAAATTTATTGAATAGCTCATGGAGGAAGTCCATTTCCCGTGTACTTAAAGAAGTCAATTTCGACCAAATCAAGCACTTTGTTACACTTCAAGAAGTGAGCGGAAAAACAGTCTTCCCTCCAAAAGAAAAAGTCTTTGAGGCCTTTATTCAATGTCCTTATGATTCCGTAAAAGTGGTTATTCTGGGGCAAGACCCCTATCACAATCATGGGCAAGCCCATGGCTTAAGTTTTTCGGTCCCCACCGGAAAAAAGGTTCCTCCTTCATTGCGTAATATCTTTAAAGAACTTAGCACCGATGTGGGCCAAAGCAATTCTAATGATGGCAACCTTAACCTTTGGGCAAAGCAAGGTGTCCTTTTGTTAAATACTATATTAACGGTAAATGCGAATGAACCTTCTTCTCACAAAGAGGCAGGATGGGAGGCCTTCACCGATGCTATCATTCAAGACTTATCTGAACAAAAGGAACAATTAGTTTTTATGCTTTGGGGAAAATATGCTCAATCTAAAACTTCACTCATTGATACTAAGAAGCACTTAGTTTTAACTGCCGCTCACCCTTCTCCATTTTCCGCTCACCGTGGGTTTTTAGGATGCCAGCACTTTTCAAAAGCTAATGAATATCTAGTTAAGCATAGTCAATTGCCTATAGATTGGTCCACGCAATCTCCCTTGCTCTTAGATTTCCCTCCGGATCAGCATACATCATGATTTTTTGCTTACCTGGAATCAAGTCAACAAATGAAACGGACTTTGTTCGGATCGGAAATTCAGGATGCAGATTACCAATTTCGTCAATTAGATAAGTCATATTAGCCGTTTGAAGAACAAACCAAAGCTTGTTTTGGTAGGTGAAATATTTCATGGACTCAATAGGCTCTTCTGTACTATAGCTGGCGAAGTTCTGCCATTGCGATTGTTGGAATTTAAAATTAGACCCCGAAGTAAAGGCATAAGCCTGATTGGATTGAAGTAATGAATTGGCAGGAATACCATTAGTATACGTGCTATCTAACAATACCTTGGTATTCATATTCCCTTTCAAATCTATAGCAATAGAAGAACCGACATCTCCTCCAATAAATGAAGCATTCGAAAAATAGAACTTAGAATGTCCATTCATACTTGATACAGGTTCAAAGCGATTCTCTCCTTTACGATTCAAGGCATAGAAAACACCCTCTTTATTGTTGAAGAAAATATAGTCTTTGCCATCATGAACCACATGCTGAATAGGCGTTTCTATAATCCCAACATCTTTCTTGGGGTTCCAACCCGCCAAGGGACTACCATTCTTTTCATAGGCATAAATGTTTCCATTATCACAAGCAAGCATGTATCTATACTTCCCTACGCCATCGTAATTCAACAAAAGCATACCATTCGTCGCAGTACTTGGTAATTTAATCGGAAATCCATCCACTAAACCGCCATTACGATCTACTATGTAAATTTGATCTTCGGTATTAAACACATACTGGAGTTTCTTATTTTTATAGTAATCGATTTGATAAATTTTACTTTGAATACCTCCCTTAAGTTCTACTTTCCAATTGACTTCCCCAGATGCATTAATTAAATACAGCAAATTAGATTCATCTTGTATCAACAATTCCTTTTTACCGGTATTGTGATTAGTGACTACTTGTGCTGGGAATGAAGATTTGTTATCTAAACTCGTCGTCCATAACGATTTGTTCCCCGACTTCCCTTCAGACTTAAAGCTAATTTTCCCATTGCAATAGGTTTTGTTACCTACGTTTGCAAACTGCAAGTTCACTTGTTCATATAGCGTTTGCCAAGTATTAGAATTCAGTACATTACTCAGAAAGCCTTGCACAAGATTCAAGTTAATGTAATACTCGATATTTGACTTGCTAGAAGAAGCAGACTTGAAGTTCATGAATGTCTCGTTGGTGCGAAGGGTCTTTCCTTGACTGTGAGCGAATATATATTGTTCGGCAACCGCATAATTTGAACTTAAAACGAGTTGACCATTGTAATTGAAGAAGTACACTTCGTCCTCAAAATACTGGGGTGCTAAGAAAGTCTCATTCAACTTCTGCCCCAATTGAGAAACATAAATCTGTACTTCATTCTCTCGTTTAAATTCACTTACAGACGAATCTAATTCCATTAAAATTTGTAGAAAACTCGAATCTCTTAATGGCAAAATAGCTCCTCGCCTATTGTTCAATTTTTCATTGTAAGACTCTAAAGTAAACAAGACAAAAGATTCATTGATAAATGAATGCATTCGTTTGAAATCGTAATCCTCAGAAAGGATGGTGTTGTTATTGGCTATTCCTACCCCTCTATACATGGCCGTATTAGAAGGCAAAGAATAGATACTCTCCATGCCTGCTATTCCTACATTACTTAAGGTATCCGTAAGCGTTGCTTTTCCTTGTGTCACAAATCCGCTCAAGTTCACGGACCCTTTAAAAAGGTCGAGTTGCAAAAGTGTGTTTTCAGATAAGTTCTCCCAAAAAGTCATTAGCTCAAAAGCCTCTGCTTTCAACAAATAGCTAGCTAAATAGTTTAACTGGTCTGGTTTGAGATAGAGTTTCAAATCCTCTTTATCATCTAGCTCTTCCATGAGATCTATCCATGCATCCTCTCTATTATTCAAGGCTATCAATCCACCTTCTACAGAACTGGCTTGGTGACTATAGATAAAGACTTGATTGGAAAGCGTAAAGCTAGCTGATTGAAGAAGCCCATTAGGGTCATTATTAATCGTAACGATATCCGCCAATTCGAATTTGTCTAGGGTATATTTTATATCCGAAGCATCGAAGGCTTGGAGGATATCACTAAGCTTAGTTGTTCCATTCAATCGTTTTGCTGCCAATATTCCTAATTGACTGTTACCTGCATTCCCATAGGCTAATAGGGTATTTGCTTGAAATGAAGTTTGATTATTCTCTTGCAGAAATTTATCTAAGTTTTCCAACTCTTCCAGATTCACCGAGCTACCAATAATCCAGTCCTGTTTTTTTAGAGTTTGGAAGTAAGTAAAAGTGTCTACTTTTTCGAATACTTTTGGCCAGTTAGTGCTTTCTAAGGCTAAGGGGAATGACTTTGGGATAGCCATATAAAGTGCTTTACTCGATGATTGCTCTTGATCTACTTTAAAATAAAAGTAAGAAACAGCACCTAGAGCTAGGATAATGGCACTAAGAACAAAGATTTTTTTCACGTGAGTAAAGATTTCATACAAAATTAAATTTTGAGTAGGAAAGTAACGAACTTTGAAGGCTAAGCTTATAAACTTGTTATTGTGAACAATTCAAAATATATAATAGCGGCCATCATTATGGCTGTAGCTGTGGCAATCGGTGCTTTTGCGGCTCACGGTTTAAAACCGCATTTAGACGACTACGGCATGGGTATTTTCAAGACCGCTAGTTTCTATCACTTCGTACATGGACTAGGCATGTTTTTACTCTTGAGTCTAGGTGAACGAATGTCACCGAAATTTATAAAAATTTCTTTCTTCAGTTTCTTAATTGGGATATTTTTGTTTAGTGGCTCCTTATATATATTGGCTTTAAGCTCAGCGTTTCCAAGCATCCCAAGATGGTTGGGCGCCATCACTCCGCTAGGGGGATTAGCCTTCATCATTGGGTGGTTAGCTATTGCATTAAACTTTTTTTCAAAAAAAGTTAAGTAGCTATTGCGTGAGTTAAAAAAGCTATTATCTTTGCAGTCCTCAAATAAGTAGATAGGAGAGGAATTGTTCAAACAAAGATTTTCTCGCAGAGGCGCAAAGACTCAAAGTTGGTACCGCTAAAGCGCGAAGAAATAAATAATAACCATGGTCTGGTAGTTCAGTTGGTTAGAATATCTGCCTGTCACGCAGAGGGTCGCGAGTTCGAGTCTCGTCCAGACCGCCAAAAGGGAAACGAAAGTTTCCCTTTTTTTATGTTATTTAACTCGTAATCAGCCTATTACCAAGGGTTTGAAGTAAAGCCAAGTAAAGGCGAATATCATCTAAATAAAGCACTTTCGACCACAACAGGACCACAAAATGTGCATTGTGG
>JBLHMK010000130.1:0-6225 GCA_047621945.1 Flavobacteriaceae bacterium | reverse complement strand
AAACTAGAGCACTTCCACTAGATATAGAATTGGTAGTTGACGACTATAGACATGTACAATGGTCTGAAGAATTTTTTGGTGCTTTGGTTCAATACCCCAATGCACAAGGAAGTATTCAAGATTACAGTAAGTTCACACAAACTGTGCATGACTCAAATGCCTACGTTGCAGTGGTTGCTGATATTATGAGCTTGGCTCTAATTCAATCTCCAGGAGAATGGAATGCAGATTGTGTAGTAGGTAATACACAACGATTTGGTGTTCCAATGGGCTTTGGTGGACCACATGCGGCCTATTTTGCAACTAGAGAAGAATTCAAAAGAATTATTCCAGGAAGAATTATTGGTGTTTCCGTTGACCGACTTGGAAATCCAGCTTTGCGCATGGCTCTTCAAACTAGAGAGCAGCACATTCGTAGAGAAAAAGCTACCTCAAACATATGTACCGCACAGGCTTTGTTGGCCAACATAGCGGGTATGTATGCTATTTATCATGGGTATGAGGGCATTAAAGCAATTGCGGAAACTATCCATCAAAAAACGATAACTCTTGCAAGTGAATTGCAAAACTTGGGATATAAAATTACACATGAAAGTATTTTTGATACGATTCATATTTCAATAGAGAATACAATAAAACTTAAGGATTTAGCAGAAGGAAAAGGTGTTAATTTTTACTATTCAGCGAACAACGTTCAAATATCGATAGATGAAACCACTTCACAAGAAGACATTCAACTTATCATTGCCATTTTTGAGCAAGCATCTCTTGCTACTGAGTTAGCTAGCAATTTAAAATTTAGTATACCTCAAGGACTTGAGCGAACTTCTTTGTTCTTGCAACACGATGTATTCAATCTTTACAGAAGCGAAACAGAGTTGATGCGTTATATCAAGAAACTTGAAAATAAAGATCTATCTCTTACTCACTCCATGATACCTTTAGGTTCTTGCACGATGAAGCTAAATGCAGCTGCAGAACTTGAGCCTTTATCTTGGAATGAGTTTGCAAACATCCATCCATTTGTTCCTCAGACTCAAGTAAAAGGATACATGCTGATGATTGAAGAACTTGAAGCTCAGTTAAATGAAATCACTGGTTTTCATGCTACTTCTCTTCAGCCCAACAGTGGAGCTCAAGGTGAATTTTCAGGTTTAATGGTTATTCAAGCTTACCACCACGACAAAGGAAATCATCATCGAAACATTGTTTTAATCCCTTCTTCTGCCCATGGAACGAATCCTGCATCAGCTGTTATGGCTGGGTGTAAGGTTGTCGTAGTCAAATGTGATGACTATGGGGATATTGATAAAGCAGATTTAAATGAAAAAGCCACTTTGCACAAAGACAATTTATCCTCTTTAATGATTACTTACCCAAGTACGCATGGAGTGTTTGAGCATCATATCAAAGAGATTATCGAGATTGTACATGAGAATGGCGGCTTCGTATATATGGATGGAGCCAATATGAATGCACAAGTAGGTTTAACAAGTCCAGGAGCTATTGGCGCAGACGTTTGCCACCTTAACTTGCACAAAACTTTTGCTATTCCTCATGGAGGAGGTGGACCAGGAATGGGACCAATTTGTGTAACTAAGGCACTTGCGCCTTATTTACCTAAAAATGCTCAAGTGGAAATGGGTGGAGCAAAAGGAATTACGGGCATATCTGCAGCTCCTTGGGGTAGCGCTTCAATACTGCTAATTTCCTATGCCTACATAAAAATGTTAGGTGCTGAAGGCTTAACTCAAGCTACAAAGTATGCTATTCTGAATGCCAATTACATTAAAACTCGATTAGAATCAGCTTATGAAGTTTTGTATACGGGTAAAGAACATGGTAAAGTAGCTCACGAGCTTATACTAGACTTTAGACCGTTTAAACATTCGTTGAAGGTGGAAGTTGAAGATGTAGCAAAGCGCCTGATTGATTATGGGTTTCACGCTCCAACAGTTTCCTTCCCTGTAGCGGGAACGCTAATGATAGAACCAACGGAAAGTGAAAGCAAAGCAGAGTTAGATAGATTCTGTGATGCTATGCTTGCCATTAAAAATGAAATTGATGCAATAGCCAATGGTGATATGGATATTATAGATAATCCATTAAAAAATGCACCGCACACTATGCTGGAAACTTGCTCTTCAAATTGGGAACATGCTTATTCCAGAGAGTTAGCCGCATTTCCTTCTGAGCACAGCAAAACGAATAAGTTTTGGCCAGAGGTAGCACGAGTAAACAACTCACATGGCGACAGAAATTTGATTTGTACTTGCGCGCCTATGTCCGCATACGAAGACTAGAACCTAAATGGCAGTTTGGCAAAAAGAAATAGCGCTTAAACCTTTTACTAGAGGATATCATTTAATTGACGATACTATTCAAGAAGCAATCCCTTCTCTTCCTGCTAAGGGCATACTTCATTTATTTGTAAAGCATACTTCTGCGGCCTTGACCATTAATGAAAATGCAGACCCCAGCGTTCGAGAGGATTTTGAAAGTAGTTTAAACCATATTGTAAAGGAAAATCAAAGTTACTACACCCACACTTATGAAGGTAGTGACGATATGCCTGCACATATCAAATCAGCGCTTATAGGGAGTTCTATTAGCATCCCTATAACTGAAGGTCGTCTTAATCTAGGAACCTGGCAAGGCATCTATTTTTGCGAGTTTAGGAACCAAGCTAGTTCCCGGAAAGTCGTTGTCACTATTTATTCATAAACATTTCTAGCTTCTGGATTCCCCGAAGCATATAAACTTCCAAATTGTTCATTTCTTTTATAAGAGTTTTGTCATTCTAATTTGACAATTCAATGACACTATTTTTTAGCATATAATTGCCATCTAAAGAAATAAGCAGGACATTTGTGTAAACAAAAAAAATACACAATGAAACAGATTTTTACCTTAGTATTTATAGGACTTAGCTTCTTCAGTTTTGCGCAAATAACAGAAGATAGTGTTGTTATGCAGCCGAATTATACAAACGATATCTTTTACAGCCTAAAAGATGGTGAAGTAAGTGAATACAGCGGTTCTTCATGGACGGTTGCTTTTTACAACAAATCACAGTCTGCAGCCATTATGATTAATGGAGGTCGTGGAGTTGAGCTATGGAATGTAACGGATGACATTACACAATTTAGCAACATTACCGATACTGTAGGAATGAGTACTTGGTCACCTTTATATGATTCGGATACTACTTGGGATGCTTTCTCTGCTTTCGAAGGAGAATCTTTAAGTGGACAATCGAATTATGGCTGGGGTGAATACGATTTCAATACACACGCAGTAACTGGTACTCGTATTTTTATGTTAAAGACAATTAATGATTCTTACTACAAAGTGTATGTGGTTAAAAAGGAAGCAGGTGTTTTCACTTACCGCTATGCTAGTTTAGATAATTCATTCGATACCACGATGGTTGTTAGCGTTCCTGATTACTTAAACAAAAGCTATGCATACCTGAACATGGATAATCATACGCTCCAAGATAGAGAGCCAGATCATAGTGATTGGGATTTTGAATTTACCAAGTACATCGTAGATTATCAAGGAATCGCATATTACCCAGTAACGGGTGTAATTTCTAATGAAGGAGTTCAGATAGCGGAAGTTTTAGAATTACCTGCTAATGCAAACTATGTAGGTGCCCCATTTAAAAGTTTGAGAACAGTTATAGGTAGTGATTGGAAAACGTTTGACCAGATGAACAATCTGTTTACTTTATCCGATAGTTTAACTTTCTTCGTAAGAACGGAAGCACAAGATATTTACAAAGTTTATTTCACTGGCTTTGAAGGTGGTGTATCAGGTAAGATTAAATTCACTAAAGAATTAGTTGCTAGCGGTCCAACAGCCATTAGAGAAAATAATGAGTCTATAGACTTACACAAGATTTATCCAAACCCAACAACAGGTAGTGCAGATCTTATCTTTTCATCTGAAAAAATTGAAGTAATGAATGTACGCGTGTATAGTTTGGTTGGCAACTTGGTTTTTCAAGCCAATACGCAAACGAATCTAGGCTTAAATAGTGTGCGCATTAATTTAGGTGAAGTTGAAAATGGTATTTATCTAGTTCAGTTAGGCAATGGAATTCAAACAACTACTCAAAAGTTGGTGCTTAATAAATAAATTATTGAATGAAGGCTTGTCTTCACATTTTGATCATCTTAATTTTGGGTCTTACGCATAGCGTTAAGGCCCAAAACTATTTACAGATTTTTGATGCGGAGTCACTAGAGCCACTTGCTTACGCACATGTAAAGCTTACTGAGTTAAACTCTAACCAATCTACAAAAACGATAAGTGATGACAATGGAGGCATAAACATCCCTTACGATGGAGAGACTAGAATCGAACTCAGCTATATAGGTTATGAGTCTTTTGTAAAAACTATTAAACCTGGCCGAACAGGTATACTCTATGCATTTGCTTTGGAAACAGAAGTAGATGAAGTTGTAGTTACTGGGAGTCCCAAAGAAATTTCTATCAAAGAAAGCATGTACGATATAGACGTTATTGCTAAAGAAGAACTAGAGCAACGCGCCGCTGTCAATTTATCTGATGCGCTCATGAACCAATTGAATGTTCAGATAAGCAGAGATGGTGTCCTAGGGTCACAAATTAACCTTCAAGGACTAGGAGGGAATAATGTAAAGATAATGATTGATGGAGTTCCTGTTATTGGAAGGCTTGATGGCAACTTAGACTTAAGTCAAATTAACATGAATAACATTGAACGTATAGAGGTAGTGGAAGGCCCGCTTTCTGCTATTTATGGTTCAAACGCCATTGCGGGTGTTATCAATTTAATAAGTAAACAAAGTCAAAAGAATGAAGTTGAAGGTTTCGTTAATGGATACTATGAAAGCATAGGTTCTTATAATGTTGACGCCTTAGTTGGATTCAAAAAGAATAGACATTTGCTCCAGCTTAGTGGTGGAAGATACTTTTTTGACGGTTGGAGCCCTAGCTCATTTGACAGAGATATGGAATGGAATCCTAAGGAGCAATACTTTGGGGGACTGAATTATGTTTACAGAACTAAAAATGATTGGTTCCATAAGGTAAAAGGAAACTATTTTCAAGATCGAATTTTAAATAGATATGACCCAGCTGGATCTATACCAACGGCATTTGACGATTGGTACAGCACTCAGCGTATTGATGGGAATTACACCATCATGGGAAACATTAATGAAAAACTCTCTTTCAATAGTGTCAATTCTTATAATCATTATAATAGAATCAAAAATAGATATCAAAAAGACCTTACTACTTTAGAAAGTACCTTGATTGCAGATACCCAGAGCGAAGACAATCAAGATACCACTCAAGCGAATCAATGGATGACAAGGACCTATTTTTCCCTAGATAATCCAGCTAAACGCATCAGTGTACAAGCTGGTATTGATATTAATATTGAGAATGGAAAAGGTGGAAGATTTCAAGATGAAGATGGTTCATCTGCTTTGATTGCAGATTTAGCTGGTTTTGTAAGTACAAAAATACAAATCAATGAAAAGCTAAGTTTACAGCCCGCTCTTCGATATGCATACAATACTCAATTCAAAGTATTACCTACGCCCTCTTTGCAGTTCAAGTATGGGATAAATGATAAGCTAACTTTTAGATTTAACTACGGCATGGGTTTCCGAGCACCTAGTTTAAAAGAATTGTACTTAATCTTTAACGATGCCAATCACAACATATTTGGTAATCAAGACCTCATTCCTGAGCAGTCTCAAAACGTAAGCTCTTCTTTAAGTTTTGATGCCAATAAGAAATTGCACAAGTACCAATTAAATACGAAGCTATTTTATAACTACAAATACAATGCTATTGCACTTACCCCTGATGACAACAATGTGTTTCAATATGTAAACATCGCGAAGTTCAACACTATGGGTGCTCAGGTAGACGGAAAGTACTCTTACAAGAACTTCACAGCGAATGTTGGTTTATCTTATACAGGTTTATCAAATAACTCTTTCACGAATCAAGCTGATGAAAAAGCTTTCTTCTTCTACCCTCAAATCCAAAGTAATTTTAGTTATTTCTTTAGGAAAGCCAATTTGAGTTTATCTCTTTATAACAAGTGGAATGGAAGTAGAAAAGATTTCAGATTAGTAGGCATAGAAAATACTCCTGAACAGGTAGTTATTGATGCTTACGACATAATGGATTTTACTGTTCAGAAAGGATTTTGGGAAA
>JBLHMK010000129.1:0-6250 GCA_047621945.1 Flavobacteriaceae bacterium | reverse complement strand
GCTTTAGCCTCGCTCCCATCACCCAAGTAGATATCATCTAAATACAAACAATTCCCTCCATCCGTAACATTTACAAACTTTACCTGTACGTTTTGCTCCAATCTATATGAATCCAAATTAATTCTCACAGAATCCCATTGGCTACTATCGGGAATAAAAGTAGTGGATTGAACGGGACCAGTGGCAAAAGCATTCCCAGCACCATAAAATATCTCGTCAAAATTAACTCCACAATCCGTTGATAGCATCACATATAACTCATCAGTAAATGTGACATCACTTTTTGCATAAGCCCATTTAAACGATAAATAGATAGATGAATCTACATGGCCACTATTCAAGTTTAACTCAGGAAAATTGAGTTCATCGATAGTCCCATAGTTCGTGTTTATCAAGTTGTTAATCTTTATAGAGTTCGGCGCTGAATAAAAAGCCTGCGAATCTAATTCCCAGGTTAATCCGCCATCGAAATTAGTGATATCAAAAAGCAAAGGTGGGTAATACGACCAATCAAAATTTTCTCCTACTGAAAGACTTTCTCCAAGTCCTGGTGGGTTGACAACGATATACCCATTAATAGTTTTTGTATCTGTAAAGTTTGCATTTGATACGGTTAAACTTACGGGAAATGTTCCCAAAGAACTATAAGTAATAGTGGGGTTTTTATCTGTTGAAGTATTTGGGCTTCCTCCAGTAAAAAGCCAATTCCAACTCGTCGCTTCATTCAGCGACCTATCCATAAAATAGACCTCATTACCTATACATATTTCCGAATTTAATGTCACGAAATCAGCAACAATTGGACAGGCAAAAGGAGGGGTGTAAGTGCTGTCACAACCTGTAGCTATGATATTTGAGCTTGACCAAATAACCGTTCGTATAGTATCAAGTGTGGCATGCATGCGATCTGACTGTCCTTGAGAAAACATATCTTGACAAGCATCATTACTATAGTCCATATAGTTTTGAATTTGGTCATTAAGGTCTGGAAAATCGTTATTACAAGAATTAGAATTACTAGGACAAGCATAATTAGGAGAATCGGCAGGTGGAGTATCACAAACATAATCACCATCTAAGCATAAATCTTGCCCACAGCCATTATTGAAGGTATGGTAAAGACCTAGCCAGTGACCTACCTCGTGTGTAGGTGTTCTTCCTAATCCATTTGCAGTGCCTGTAGTTCCAAAATAATTTTGCTGAACAACAATCCCATCTTCATTAGCAGGCCCTCCAGGAAAAGAGGCATAACCCGCTACATTCCCACTTATACTTTTGACAACATAAATATTTAAATATTTAGTATTGTCCCAAAAACTAAGTTCTTTGAGCTTTCCTCTTTGAACGGCATAATGATTGGCAAGCGGGGTTTGAATGCGCACAATCCCATTAGTACAATTACCCCCTGGGTCCAATTGCGCCAGACAAAACCGAACTCTAGTATCTACTCCACTTCCATCGCCATTACTAAACTCAATTTTACCAAAGTCCTCATTGAGTACTTGGATTTGGCTCTCAATTTGAGCTATAGAAATATTGGATGAAGCTCCATCATGAATTACGTGAATTACGATAGGGATAATACGAATATCTGTACTACCAGATTTCAAGCTATTGCTATTCGATTGAATATAATTTAATATAAGATCGTTAACCGCTGAAGATTCTTCTGCAGAGTTTACGATTTCAAAAGAACAAGGTTCCCCATGTCCAGCTTGTGCATTAGCACTCAATAAAAACAAGCAACTAAGCGCATAAGTAATTAGGGGCCTCATTTACTTTGCAATTAATGCTTAACAATCTGCTTGGTAGCTCTACCTTCAGCTGTTTTCACTTCTAAGAAGTAGCTTCCTGAGGCATAGTTAGCCATATTGATACGCAAGCTCTGATTTTCGAATTTAGCATATCCGGCTATTCGAACTCCTAAGATATCGTATAGATTGATTTGAAAATTTTCGTATTTATCAGCTGGCAATTCAATTGTAAGGATATCTGAAGTTGGATTTGGATAAACTGAAATTAAGCCGGCTAATTCCAAATCTAAAATACCCACGCTTGCCGTATCTGGCACAGCTTGAACATTAATCTTGTTTACTGTATTTGCTTCTGCATCTACATACCAAATTCGTCCTTCTGGACCGACTTTCAATCCCATTAAACCAGTTGCACCAGTATTAATGGTCGTCAATAAAGAGGCAGATGTTCCAGAAACATTATAAATAAGAATATTCCCGTTATCATAATCCCCAACAACTAATCGATCTCCAACTACATCAATACCACAAGGTGTTGTGATTCCCGTTGTAATTAAATCTCCGAAGTCCGCTCCGCTCATTTCTTGGTGCACTGTCAAGCTTTCATTAACTAAAGGAAGATTAGCACCAATCGTACCTGAATTTACATCCAACCTTACCACTTTTGAATTTTTGTGATCAGCGAAATACAATTCGCCATTTTCTTTATTAATTACCATGTGATTAGGAACTTCTAATCCATCTCGTTCAACAAAAATTTCGCTATATCTCGACAACTCTCCATTCGCATGATCGTCCTTTCCAGGTCCGTGATCTCCTTCAAAAGCATACTTCACAATTTCATTATTATGAGCATCAAAAACGAAGAATGTGTTGTATTCCAAATGAGCCATTCCCATCGTATAAGGACTACCATGTAACATATCTAAATGGCTTCCGTTAAATTCCGGTGTTGGAGGATTACCAATTATACCATAAATAGAAAGATCGCTGCTCCATAAACTTGGTCCTGTAAATGTTCCTCCACCATGATTGGCATCCAAAACACCTGCTGTACTTCCCCAATTTCCATTTTCTCCGAAACATATTGCTGTAGGTAATGACATAAAGTGCCAAGCGTTTCCATCTTGCACATATTGTTCAGTTTGACCAGCTTCACCAGCATTTTTAATAGTCACTGAGCTACCACCTGAATTTTCAGTACCCATATTGATTACCCATAATTCCTTAGCATCTAGGTTAGGGTGAAAATCTAAATCTCTTGGGTGATTGACTTGATCACTAGAATTTGCAATTTCCTCAATTGAATAAGGCTGGGTTGAATAAGAGTGTAAAATCTGAGGTTGAGGCGTAGAGATTGTAACCGTCTTTGGGAAATTATCGTTTGAAGGGTTTTCATCTGCCGCTTGCCCATTTACATTACTAATCCAAACTTCCACATTGTATGCGCCAATAGCTGGTGCATCCCATGGAGTATTATGCATAAAGTCAATTTTCTCACCAGTAGCTAATGTCAATCCAGTAAAAGATTGGCTAATAGCAGTTCCTCCGTCTACGGAATAATTAAAATCAAATGAGTTAATTGTGTTTTGTCCTTTATTAATAAAATCAGCTTGAATATCCACTGCACCTATTACTGCATAATCGAACACAAAACTATGAAACACCCCTAAATCCAACATGGCAAGTTCTTTAACTTCAAATGTAAATGAAGAACTTCCTCCGCTAGCGGTAAAGCTTTCAATTTGAAAACCTTCAACTTCTATAACGGCCTCTGCTCCACCATCTGCAAAATCATCGACTAAATATAAATCGTAAAATGCACCTGCTGTCAAGCACCAAGGACCTTCATTACTTGTTGAATTACTTGCATACCCATTTCCAGTAGTTGCATTGGTTTGGCCTCCGCCTCCACATCCCACTTGGGCCGCATTTCCGCCGCTAGCGATTGTTCCAGATCCACAAGCGTTTCCAAAGGGAACAATTTCCCAATAGGTTTCATATCCCCAATTATCCGTGCTAATTTCCATAGTCACCTCTAGCTCTCCAGAGGGACATTGAGCTTGCGTAAAAGCAATCAAAAATAAAGCGGTAAATGCACTAAGTATAATTCTTTTCATGTTTGTTCCGTTTGGCCGAAGATAAAGAGATTTACATGAAACGAGGAAGGATTTGTATCATCTTTGCTTAAACGCAATCCTTCAAACATAGTCTCATGGGGTTTTATGCTGTTATCTCAGGTATGGTTAATTTAGTTTGGATCAGAAAATTCTGGGTTGGTAGTAATCGTTAAATCAGTTAAAGTTTTAAGGAAAGCCACTAAATCAGCTTGATCCTGTGACGATAGCATTAAGCCCGTGTTTTGCGTACTTAACAAGGCTGGATCAACCGTACTAGAAGTATGTATTCCACTATTATAGTGCTCTACTACGTCTTCTAGTGTTGCAAACCTTCCGTCATGCATAAAAGGAGGCGTTAACTCAATATTTCTTAATGAAGGAACCTTGAATTTAGCATTGTCCTGTGGGTCACCTGTTGCCTTAAACCTTCCTAGGTCTTCGAAATCTGCATCAATGTCTAAGCCGTTATTCATATAGTTGTCATTCTCAAAATTAAAACCACCATGACAATGAGCACAATCCGCTCCAGAAACATTAGGGAAAAACTCATTGTATTCAGCAAAAAACAATTCTTCCCCGTTTAGTTCACTTGTTGAAAGTGTAGCATTTCCTGCTAAATAATCATCATATTTTGAGTTGTTTGAAACGATGGTAAGCATAAATTGCTCTAAAGCCAAGGATATATTTAAAGCTGTAATTTCATCACTTCCAAAGGCTCGAACAAATTGGTCGGTATAGTAAGGCAAGTCTTTAAGCTTGGCAATTACATTTTCTAAACTTTCATTTAATTCTAAAGAATCCTGAATCGGCAATAAGGCTTGATCTCTTAACAAATGTGCTCTTCCATCCCAGAAGAATTCATTATTGTGCCATGCCATATTGAAAATTGCCATCGATTGTCTTCCGCCAAGAAAGCCCTCTACTCCAGCAGAAAATCTATCCAAATCAGTAAACGCATTTTCTTGTATATGACAAGAGGCACACATTTGACTACCGTCTTTTGACAAGGCTTTTTCATAAAACAATTTTCTTCCTAGAGCTACCCCTTGAATAGTAAGTGGATTATCTTGTGCAAGTTGAGGTGCAGGAAAATCACCATAATTCAATTGATATGCTGTGTCATCTTTTACTAGCTCAGTTTCTTTATTACAGGCATTAAAAATGAACATTAATAATAATGTTAGGACGCTAAGAATGGTAATTTTTTTCATAGCCTAATTTTGAAATTCTGGGTTATTGACAAACTCATAGTCCGTTAAGGATTTTAAAAAGGCTAGCAATTCTTGTTTCTCGGTTTGTGTTAAATTCAAGCTTTGAAGTAAGTCACTTTTGTTGGGGTTATTTGCTCCTCCACTATTGTAGTGGTCTATCACCTCTTCTAAAGTTTGAAACGAACCATCGTGCATATATGGAGCCGTAAGTTCTACATTTCTCAGGCTCGGTATTTTAAATTTTTCCGAGTCCGCAATATCAGCGCTTAGAATAAAGCGTCCTTGGTCGATATAGTTTTCATACAAACCGTTGTTTTCAAATCCGTAGTCTGTAAAATTAAACCCTCCATGACAACTTGAACATTGTGTTCTTTGACTAAAAAATAAGTCCATCCCCTTTTTTTGCATAGCTGTTAGCGCACTTGAATTCCCTTGATACTCGTATTGGTCATATTCACTATTCCCACTAACAAGTGTTCGCTCAAAACAAGCTATTGATCGGGTTATCACATAGAAATCCATTTCTCGCCCATAAGCTTGCATACTCATGGCATTATACTCGCCTATATCTTTTAGTCTTTCTGCTGCTGCAACTATATTAAAATCCATTTCAGTATGTTCTTGTATGGGCACCAAAACTTGTTGTTCCAAAGTGGGTACTCCCCCTTCCCTCATGAAATATGGATGATAGCCAATGTTAGCTAGACTAGGCGAGTTTCTAGCGTTTTCCGCACCATTTACTCCAAGGCTATTTGCCAGGATATCACTAAAAGCATTTGATGCTAAATGACAAGACCCGCAGCTAATGCTGCTATCTCGAGATAGCATAGGTTCATAAAAAAGTTTCTTACCTAACAACCACCGTTCTTCGGTTAAGTCATTGTCAGCAGGCACCTCCATCTCTGGGAAGCCTTTTGGAGTTTCAAAACCAAAATTTTGGTCAGGAAGAACTTCATCCTTAGTACAGGATAAAAGAAGAATCAATAAGAAGATTCCAATTTTTAGTATGTCTTTGAACCAAGGCAAATAGTTCTATTGAATTAGCACACTAGACCGACCAATTACTAAGCCGTTTGCATCTTTGATTAGAACAAGATAAACGCCATTCGTTTCTTGTAGAATACTAAACTTATCGCTAAGGATTGTTTCCGTTTGCACCAATGAA
>JBLHMK010000128.1:0-6362 GCA_047621945.1 Flavobacteriaceae bacterium | reverse complement strand
TAAAAGGCATGATTAGCATACCTACACTTCCCAATAAATTAACTACTGCAATTGCAATACCTGCATCTTCTTTGTTTTTCGAAATAATGGGTGCTAAGGCTGCAATAGCGGAAGAACCACAAATAGCGGTTCCAAATCCAACCAACCAAGCGCTGCTATCTTTTCGCTTAAAACGCTTAGCGATAAGTAGTGTTGCAATTAAACTGATGAGCACAATGATGACTACAAAAACAAATTTTTGCCACCCCAGAATAGCAATACTTTGAAAGCTAATGCTGAAGGCTAAAAAGATAATGGCATATTCTAATAGGCTAGAGGAAGCAAATGAAACTCCTTTCTTAAAGCTTGCCTTTATCGGCCAAATATTACCAAGTACAACCGCTACTAAAAAGGCTAAAATGACACCATTAATATAGGGCACATGTGGGGCAAATAAATGAGCAAGCACACCTATTAAGGCGGACAATGCAATGCCGGGTAAATGATCTTTAATAAACATAGTCATTACTCTGTTGAAATACTAGTTGAATCTGACCAAGATAAAATTCCACCCTTTAACTCATACAGCTTAGTAAAACCTTCTTTCTCCATATAGTTTAAGGCATTAGTGCTACGAACTCCACTACGACAATATACGATATAAGTTTTTTCTTTATCGAGACTTGCAATGTTCTCGTTGAAATCTGCTGAATTAACATCGAAAAAGTAATCGCTTACTGCAATATAACCATTGGCAACTTCTCCTGGAGTACGAACATCAACTACAAACACATCCTCTTCTTGAGCCATGGTCTTTACGCTATCCGTATCTAATTTTTCAGCACTACTTTGTGCTTGACAGGCCATTAATCCAAGGGCAATTACTAGTACATTCATTAATCTAATCATAGTTCTCCTTTTTATTTTTTAATTGTAATTATAACTTTGTTAGCATGCTAGATGGATCTGACCAACGCTGCATACCCTCTTTCAATTCATATAGATTAGTTAAACCTATATTCTCCATGTAATTTAAGGCATTGTAACTACGAACGCCACTTTGACTATATACTATATAAGTTTTGTTCTTATCCAGATTGGATATGTCCCCTTTAAATTTGTACGAGTTAAGTTCGATGAAGTAATCCGTCCCATCAAGATAGGCACTTGCCGCTTCTACTGAAGTTCGAATATCAATTACAAAAACATCTTCCTCAAGTTCTAGTGTTTTAAAACTTGCTGTATCCAGTTTTTGGGCGTTATTATGCAATTGGCAAGACATTAATCCAAGGGTAATTGTAAGCATGGAAAACAATCTAATCATAGCTCTTCCTTCTTTTCTTTTTTAAACATTCCTGTTACCAAATAGCCCATTACTGCTCCATATAAACTTGAGTTAATAGGGGAAGAGGTAATGGCACATGAACCTCTTCCGCAGTCAACTTTGGCATAGTAAATATAGACTAGAATTGCTCCTAGTAGGACGTCTATAATGGCGAATTTAAGTTTTTTTAGTAGAACCATATTGGGCGTAAGAGTAAAGGCTGCAATGCTAAGCTTAGGTGACAAAGGTAGCATACGAAATGATATTCTTTAAGCTAGACTTTCTTTGTGTTGTAATACACACCCTTTGGCGATAAGGTACTGACCAATAACATATAAAGGCATGATGATTAATCTAGCGGCATAGCCCGTGTCCTCAAAAAGAAAAGTAAATCGATTAAGAGAAATTGCCATGTCAGATACCATAAAAGAAAGTGCGCCTAAAAGGACCCATTTAAAACTTGCTGGATTAACTCTATCATATCTACCAATAGCAGTTACCACCATAACCATAATTACAGTAGCATAGATCATCACAGGAATGCTCATTTCAGCGAAATCTGGGTGGTTTTGTTTGAATAAAAAGGAAATTAAACCAATTCCAACTAGAGCGAAAGGCAGAGCAAAACAAAGTATAAATAAAATAGATTTTGCTTTTTTGTTGGTTTTCAGGAAAGCCACAATGTATAAGACATGGGCAATTAAAAATGACCCTAAGCCTAGCAAGAAGTTGATGTCTGTTTTGAATATTGCCGGCATCAAGAAGTTATCTCCCCACCAAGAGAAAAAAAGTGAAGCTAGAATAACTTTATCAAATGCTGTTTGGGCTTTGGTATGCTTATAATACCAAAACATGAGGACTGGCATAAGCAAGGGTTTGAAGGTCCAAATTCCATAAGGGAAACCCTTCAAATCAAAAACGATATCACCCATCATTTCTAAAATGAGCAAAACAAAGTATAAATAAATGAGGGGTTTAGATTTCATGGATATTTGGGAATGTTGCCTTCCAAAGGTAATAAATTCCTAATATCAATTTTACTTAGTCTTTAAGCAGAGTTCGGATAAGTAAAGGGATGAGTAATAAGTCTGCTAGGACTGCTGAAAATAGAGTTCCTGCTACTAATACACCAACAAAAACAATACCGGGAGTCTTTGAAAAAAGAAGAATAAGGAAGCCGAAGAATAAAATAATACTGGTAAGGATAATGGCTTTACCGGTTTCGGTAAATGTAGCTTCTAAGGCCTCTTCCATTCCTTTCCCAGCCATACGTTCTAACTTGTACTTGCTCAAAAAATGAATAGTGTCATCTACCGCTATCCCAAAGGCAATTGCAAAAACAATGGCAGTTGGTGCATCCAAAGCAATTTGGAAATAGCCCATTAAAGCCGCTCCAAAAAGTAGCGGGAATACATTGGGCACAATAGACACAATGACCATTTTAATATCTTTAAAAAGAAGGGCCATGATGAGGCTGATGGCACAAAAGGCAATAGCTAATCCACTGATTAAGCTTTCCCGAATATATTCATTGTTTTTATCGAAAATCACTCCTGTACCTGTTACTCGAGCACTTAGAATCGAACTATCGACTTCTGTTTGAATAAAAGCATTAATATCATTTGTAATCAATTTGATTTGTGTTGAGCCAACATCCTTGATCGTGGCAGATATCCGAGCTTTCGTATTGTCTTCATTAACTAAAATACTTAGTTCGCTAGTAGGAACCTTGTTAACATACTTTTGCATTCGCTTGTATTGCGCCTGGCTTTCAGGAAAGGTGTAAAAGGAACTACGATCTGCATTGAATGCCCTGTTCATGGTCTTGTATACGGCGGTAATAGAGCTTACACCATCAATTTCTTCTTTCTGCTTGATATAGTTTTCAATTTTATCAATCTCTTGAAGTACTTCCCAATCGGTCACCTGATAGGGTTCCTTAACATGGACAGCTAGTTCATATGGTCTAAATCCAGCATAGTTTGTTTCAAAAAATTTGAAGTCATTGGTCACTTTTAAATCTCTGGGTAAGGTGTCGTATATTCTTAAATCAGTGGTAATTTGACTCATGCCTATTAGGCATATTATAAAGTAGATGAGCGCACCGAGACTAATAGCTTTTCTTTTTGTTTTGGTGTAATCATATATACGAAGTAGATACTTTTTCCAAACTTCATTTGCTTTTCTTCTTGCAACAATCTTTTCAGGAGGAAAAATAGAAAGCATGGATGTGGTGAAAGTAATGACCACGAAAAAAGCGATCACTACTCCTATAGCAGCGGCCATCCCAAATGACTTTACTGGATAGATTCGAGAGGTCGTTAAGGTAAGAAAACCGATAGCTGTTGTTAATGAAGTTAAGAAGGTAGCTAAGCCTATTTCTCGAACTGTTTTTTTGATTGCAGCTTTTTTATCCCCAAGTCGCTCAAACTCATCGATGTATTTGTTGGTCAAATGGACTACGTCACTTACCCCAACGATTATCATGATTATAGGAAACAAGGAACTAAGTATGTCTAACTCAATACCTAGCAATCCAATAACTCCAACAAATACCAAAAGACATAGAATCATGGAAGCAACGGCAATGAAAACTCCGATTGGCTTCTTTAAAATGATCCAAAAAATAAGCGAAACAAGGAATGCCGAGATAAGGGTGCTAAAAATAAACTCTTTAACCTGTTGCTTGACTAATTGGGTCTGAAAATAGGCTCTTCCTAAGATGTGGTAATTGTTTGGGGGAATAGTTGTTAAGGCGGCTTGAACATCGTCCATTAGTTTGGAGGATTGTTCCGAGCTGAGGGCGTTTTGGGTCTTGAGAATAACAACGGTCGACTTCATGTCTTTTGAAATCAATTTCCCTACAATTCTTTCATCTTTCATGACTCTAGAACTGTCGTTAGAAAAATTCGCAGGTTTGTCAAGGTTTATGGCAGGGAAGGGAGGCGAGAAACCCCCGAATTGCAGTTTTACGAAGTAATTAAAATTAGTGATAGAACTGGTATGTAATACGTTCTCGAATTTAGAACTTGTCTTGGTGAATTCGTCTACTTCGTTTAAAAGTTCAGCATTAAAGACGTTTAGACTATCTGTAAAGGCTACGAGTAAAAAGTTGTCATCATCTTCGAACTCCTCTCTAAACTCATAGAAGAAGGCAAGGTCATCATCTCCTTGAGGAAAAAACCTTTCAAGGTCAAAAACAAAATTGACTTTAGTAGCAAAAAAGGCGCTTAAGAGAGCCACCAAAATGCTAATTCCAATAATCTGTTTTCTGAATTTATAGATGCTCATTGCTATAGAATATGCAAGTTAAACACCCCTAGCAAGTGAATAGTTTAACGAAAGGATTGAATAGCTTAAACTAAAGGTTTAAAGCTTGCTAGAACCTTTTCTAAGTCAGGGCCATAGCGTTGTTTTCTATCCATGCTTCTTGTCCAACAAACTACTTCAAAAAATTGACCTTCACTTTCAAATGCTGAATGCCAGTAATAAATGTTTTCATTATCCATGATTCCATAAAGCTGAACGTCTATGGCAGAGAAACTATCCGTTTCTCGATAAACGGAATCCGTAATCAATGGATCATTTAGCAGTTCATAGCCCTTCAACAGACCAAGCACTTCTTTTTGAAACTCTTGCAAAGTTCTTCCTTCTTTGTCATATACGTTTACTAAAGAGTAGGTATTGCGATACGAATTTTTGTAGTTCACGTCGGCTCCAAAATCTTCACAAGATTCCATGTAATCCGGAAACGAAATAACAAACTGCTCGTCATGGTTAATCTCCTTGAATTCATCAGAATAACCACAAGAATGTAAGCTACTAGCTACAACTACTAATAGTAAGATTTTAATTATTTGCATTATTCACTATATTTTTTCTCAATGTTCTGGCACGTTGATCCTCTCCGTCATGACTCCATCCGGGAGGCATAAACAAGTATTTTAATTTATCACCTAGACCTTTAGCACGGTTTACATCTTTGAAAAGACTGATGTACTCATGACTAGCTATTTTAAATGGGTTATAGCTGTCTATATTGACTGTAATGCCATACTTCACCTGCTCCTCCTCTTCTTGGAAGGTATTGAATAAGCGATCCCAGATAATCAAAATTCCTGCATGATTCTGATCCAAATACTTAATATTGCTACCGTGGTGCACGCGGTGATGTGATGGCGTATTGAATATCCATTCGATAGGCTTAGGTAGTTTTCTAATAAGTTCAGTATGCTGAAAAAATTGATAAACTAAACTAATCGTTTGCATAACAATGATCATAATAGGGGCGAAGCCTATAAGTGGCAACCATAACCACCAAACATATTTATAGAGTTGTTCTGCCCAAGATTGTCTTAAAGCCGTTCCTAAATTCATTCGCACTGAGGAGTGATGGTTAACATGGGCTGCCCAAAGCACGCGCACTTCGTGGCTTAATCGATGGTGCCAATAAAAAGTGAAATCATCAGCAAAGAAAATGAGTACCCATACCCACCATTCGCTGCCTAAGTCAAACAAACGGAATTGATACAAGAAGGTATAGACTAGGAGCGCAAGAAATTTCATAGCCCCTCCTACAAATAAGGAACCAAAGCCCATGCTTATACTAGCAAAAAAATCTTGCTTGGCGTAGATGTGTTTCTTCTGCTTATAGTCAATGAATGCCTCAATTGAAATTAGGATAAAGAACACCACAATGCTAATTGCCAAAATTTTATTATCAAGACCAAATTCCATCATTCCTCTAATTTAACTTGTTCAATTCGAATACCTGCACTAAGCATATTTAACAAGGGGTCTTCACGCATTTCGTGACTTAGGCGAAAAACATATTTTCCCGTATCACCAAAAGTAGTTTGTGCGAATGGCGCTAAAGGATATTGTAATCTACAGAGGTCTCCGCTACAATCACCAAACCACTGACCGTCAGGTTGTGATAGAGGAATATTAATAGGAAGCTCGTAGAGACTGTCATTAGGGAACGTAACACTCAAATTGAGCCAAATGTTTCGCCAATTAAAATTGAAACGGTGTCGCACATTGATATAGAGATTCTTTG
>JBLHMK010000127.1:0-6440 GCA_047621945.1 Flavobacteriaceae bacterium | reverse complement strand
CCACCCAAACGGTTACTTCAACTAGCACATGGTATCTACGTGCTTATAATACTTGCTCAGGTTGTTGGGGAGGGTCGAGTGCTGGCACAGCAGTAACCATTCAATCAAGCACCAACAATCAGGGAGCGGTTTACGTATCTCCTTCCACTATTTGTGTTGGAGGATCGGCAGCTGTATTGAATACAACTGCAGCCACAACGGGTACGCCATCATCAGGATCACCTTCTTACTATCATTATTACAAATTGAATAATACAGGGGCTTGGGTGATGTATAACGGTCCGACATCCTCAACCACCTCCGTGTTACCTTCTGCGGTAATCAATGCAGTCGGCACCCATAATTTGGCTAGAAATTCTTCTTTTCCGTGTGATGGTGTTCAAACAAATAATGCGAACACAATTGACTTCTTTATAACTGTGGTAGCTGACCCTACAATTAGTTCATCAGGTGGAGGGACGATTTGCGTTGGTGACACTAGAGCATTGAGTTCATCTTCGTCAGGCGGAACGGGAACTTGCACCTATCAATGGCAGATTTCTACTGCAGGTAGCGGAGGTCCATTTAGTAATATCAGTGGAGCTACCAATTCAACATACAATACTGGAGCATTAGCTGCTACACGATGGTATCAAGTTCAACGAACTTGCTCAGGAACTGGATGTGGCGGAGCGGCAACGTCAAATGTACAAACGGTAACGGTAATTCCGCCTCCTTCAATTGGCACTTATGCCTATCCTAATTTGTATACTTGTGGTTCTACTGGCGATACATATAGTAGTTCAGGAAATATTGTTACCAACTCAATATCGGGTTATTCTGGAACTATCACTTGGTATTGGGGAACAGCTGCCGGTGCTTGGAATACTTGGGGTTCTGGAGCCAATGCACCAGGAAGTTGTTGCTTCCCATTAAATAGTAGTGGAGCTAGCAGAATGAGAGCAGATGCAGTTAATGAAGCCTGTACGGTATCTGGGGCAACAGTTCTCGTTATTTCAGAAAACATGGTAGCACCAACATCTGCCGCTTCAACTTCAACTTCCATTTGTAATGGATCGCCAGCCACAATTACATTGTCTTATAGTGGAGGGGTTTCTGGAGTATTAGGAGAAGCTAAATGGTATTCGTCTAGTTGTGGTGGAACACTTATAGGAAGTGGAAATAATGTAACCGTAACTTCTCCTACCATATCTACAACATACTTTGTGAGATTTGAAAATCCTTGTACACAAACTTCTTGTGCTTCTATTTTTGTTTCAGTTCCTCAAATTGAATTAAGTGCATTGGTAACTGATTTGTCTTGCTATAATAATGGAAGTGGAGCAATAGATTTAAGTGTAATTCAAACTCCGTCAACATTTGGTAACAGTTTGACTCAGTGGGTCTCTGCTGATCAAGGTGTGGTAACCAATACTAGTGATGATGTCATTAGATGGCAGGATTTGAGTGGCAACGAAAATCATTATAATATTACTGTTGGTAGCGGGGCTAAACTTCAGGCGAGTTCAATGAATGGAGAACCTGCCGTTCGATTTAATAATTCAGCAATTATGAATAGTCCAAATTTCGTGACTAGTCCTTACACTATGTTTGTAGTTGGTAAAATGAATGGTGGAAGCTCAAGAAGATTGGTTAGCTCAGGTAGTATAAATTGGTTGATTGGATGGTATGGAGGTAATCATGAAGTTATGTATGCTGGTGCAAGTTGGGTGCAAGCTCCATGGGCACCACCTGGGAATTTGACAGATTCAAAACTATATTCGACAACAAGTAGTGGAAGTCTTACTTCATTCTATAGGAATGGTTCGTTGGTAGCAACAAGTGTTTTAGCATTGCCGGCTCCAGGCATTATTAGTCTTGGAGGGTCAACGATTTACCCTGAACAATCCAATGGAGATGTTGCTGAAGTTTTGGTGTACAATAAAGTTTTATCAGATGGTGAACGTCTGGAAGTTGAAAACTACTTGAATAAAAAGTATGCGGTTTCTGTTGCGTCAGGTACTGAAACCTACTTATGGAATCCTGGAGGAGAGACTACAGACGATCTTAGTTCTTTAGATGCTGGAACTTATTCAGTTACGCTTACTAAAGATGGTTGTATAGATTATTTATCCGGTATTACTGTTGAGGAACGAGATGAAATTGCAACTAGCGGTATAATTGTGAACGAAGTATGCCCTTCAGATAATAATGGCAGCGTTACTCCCCAAGTTATCGCCAACAAAGGGGCAGAGCCATCGGCATTTCCTGATTTATTAATTTGGACCAAAGGGGATCGAGGGGTTGTTAAAGATTTAGAAGGGAATGTTTTAATCTGGAAAGATTTAAGTGGACTTGATAATCATTTCTATACCGATTTTGGTAAAGGTGTTCAAGAAATTTCAGCATCCATTGGAGGTGAAACCGCTATCCGATTTGATGGTTCAAATATCATGAAATCCCAGCAGGTTATCAATACAGATTTTACTGTTATCACTGTTGCGAAAATGAACGGAGGTGGAAGTCTAAGATTGATATCCTCAGCTACCAGAAACTGGTTGCATGGATGGTGGCAGGGTAATATGAATCAATTCTATTCCGATGGGTGGGTCAGTGCTGCAGGTGGCACTCCGGCCAACACCACTCCTTACATTTATACAACTACGGGAGATATTGGAAGTGATAGCTATGCTTTATACACGGACGGTAGTCTTACGGCTTCTAGTAATGGCGGTAGCCAACCACCTGGATCTCTATCATTAGGAGGTTGGGGAACTGGTAATACGGAAGGTTCCAATGGTGATGTTGCGGAAGTTATAGCCTACAATAGAGTCTTAACGGCTAATGAAAGGATGGCAGTCGAGAAATACCTTTCGGATAAATATGGAATATCTGGTCCAACAGGTGTAGACCCAACGTTTTCGTGGAGTCCAGGTGGCGCCTCAACTGAAGACATTTCAGGATTAGATGGAGTAAGTTACACCTTAACTACTACTGATGCGGCAGGTTGTGCGGATAGTGAAATTTTTGTAGTAGGTACTGATAAAACTGAATCAACGGCTGTAAGTGGTATTTCTGGTGCCTTGGGTATTTGTAATGGAGACTCAACTACTTTATCGGTTGTTGGAGGTTCACTTGGAACTGGGGCTGTTTGGAATTGGTATTCAGGGTCTTGTGGTGGTACATTTGTGGGTACTGGGAGTCCAATAACTGTTTCTCCATCAAGTTCAACTACTTATTTTGTAAGAGCTCAGGGAGATTGTAATACAACGGGATGTCTTACAGGAACTGCAGTTGTAGAAGTGTATTCAATTAATAATAATGCATACTTGGTTTCAGGTGAGACAACAAGTGCTGTAGATGTTTGTGAAGAAGGGCCTTGGACTTATTATGCGGAACCTAGTGATCCAGATAAGTATATTTTTGGTGTTAAGAAGAACGCGAATACCTTTACGGCTCAAGTTACAATTAATGATTTGCCTGGAAATGCAACTTATTCTTCCACTGGAGGAGCTGGTCCGGATAGAGGTACTTGGTTGTTGGGTAGATATTGGAATGTTGAGTTGACTTCAGGTAGTATTACTACTGACGTCGACATTCGATTCTTTCTTGATGCGGGAGAGATAACTCAAGCTCAAAATGAAGCAAATACATTCTTAAATTCAACTGCTTTTGCTAGTAATATTACCCCTTTAATATTTTTTAAAACTACGGGTACTAACTTTAATCCTACAACAGGACTACAAGCGGGTAACTTTACCTTTACACCAACTTATTTAGCTTATTCTGTTGGTGCAATTGGAGGAGTTACATTTGTGGAAATGACAGGATTGACAAGCTTCTCCGGTGGAACTGGTGGATTCTCTGTGAATGATGATGGCTCGACATTACCAGTTGAATTGCTTTCTTTTGAAGCCAATGCGATTGATAATGAATATATCCAATTAGATTGGGCAACAGCAACAGAAGTCAACAATGATGGTTTTGAGTTAATGCGTAGTGAAGATGGTGTCAACTTTGAACGAATAGCTTGGATTGAAGGAAATGGAAATTCCGCGGAAATAAATGAGTACACATTTGACGATGAAAATGTAAGAAAAGGAATCATTTATTATTATCAATTGAAGCAAGTAGACTATGATGGTCAATCAGAAATTTTTGATGTTGTATCGGCTGGGCTGGAAGGTAAGAATGAATTCTTTATTGGAAACATAGTACCGAACCCAAGTAAGGAAAACAATAGGGTAAGGATCAGTGTTCAAAGTACTAGAGAGGTTTTGGTAAGCATTCAGATATACAACCATGTGGGCATGCAAGTTGCTAGCTTGGAACAGGATGTTTATCTAGGTGAAAATAAGCTAGATATAGATATTAGTGAGTTTGCAGCAGGAACATACTTTATGAGTTTCGAAAGTACCTTCGGCACGGAAACTAGAAAGCTGGTTGTCATTAAATAGGTAATCATATAGAATCAACTAAAAAAAGGAAAGCATTTGCTTTCCTTTTTTTAGTTGAGGCGGGCCCGCAAGTTGGATGGCCAGTTAAGCGGTTGGAATGGGGCTAACGGGGCACTTGCAGGTGACAATGATGATTTTTGTGGTTTACGACCTGAGATAAGCTATATTGGTATTGGTACAAATAATTAAATTTTAGTTCTTAAGATTTCTACCTCTCTCATCTGCGCTTCTTTTTATTAATGAAGACAAGTTTGCTGATTTTTTTAAAAATTCAGATTTTCTTTTAATCTGCATATTTATCACTTTTATATTCAGTGGATTGGGAGTTGGTTGGTTTTTTCTAAGCATTTAGAGGAGGGCTTTAGTCTGCGGAGTTCTTTCTCGCAAAAAAAACTCCATTACATCTTCAGCGCTTTCTTCTGCTTTCTCTTCCATGGGAATGTGACCGCATTCGGGATAAACAATTAACTCGTTATTTGGAATGTACGTACGGAAAATTTCTGCAAGACTTAATGGAATCCATTCGTCATTTTCTCCCCAAAGAATTAAAGTAGGGCAAGAGATTTTTTCTAAATCTTCTGTTGTTCCATATTCCATTTGCCTTACTTTTAAAAAGAAGGCTTCTCTATTCCCAGGTCGCAATCCAAGATCGTCATATTGTTTGATTCGTTCGGGGGTAACTAGTTCCTCATTGTAAAACACTTCCTTCAAACTTTTTTCTACAAAAGGGGAGGTGTTGAGCTTTTCACTATTATTCAAAAGAAAATCAAATTGAGCCATTTGAAAAACCATTGGCTTTTCTCTTTTAGGGTCAATAAAACCTGAGGGATCCACTAGAACTAATTTCTTTACTCGGTCAGCTAGCGGAGAGTTTGCGGCATAAGCCCATGCGGTGTGTCCGCCTAAGGAGTTTCCTACTAAATAAAAGCTATCTATGCCTAATTCTAAAACAAAGGCGTCAATCAAGTTTAAATAGCTTGCTATGGAGTAAATGTTGTCAGATGGAGGAGTAGTTAAACCGCCACCTTGCATATCGATGCTGTAAGTCGTGTATTTCTTGGATAGCTCTTCTTCCCAAGGTTCCCAGGTATTCAGGCTTGCAGAAGTGCCATGAATAAGTATAACGGGCATGCCTTGTCCTTTTTTCTTGTAATGAACGTCTAGTCCAATCAGTTCAATGAAATGAGAATGTTCATCGGTATACTGTGCTTTTAGGGTATCTAAATCTATAGGTGGCTTGTGCAGGTAAAAGCCAAAAGCGACCAATAGTAATATTATAGCAAGTAGGATATATTTTTTCATATGGTTTAGTTAAATTTGTCTTGAATCTACGATAAATTGAAGAGATTTGAGAGGCTTGAAATAAGCTGTAATAATCTTTAGAAATTAATTTGGCTGAAAAGTAAAAAAGACTTAACTTTGCAGTCCTTTAAAATTTAAGCAAAATGAAAAACGGTATCCATCCTGAAAATTATAGAAAAGTTGTATTCAAAGATATCTCTAACGATGAGTCATTTTTGACACAATCATGTGCGAATGCAAAAGAGACTATCAAGTGGGAAGATGGTAATGAGTATCCTTTAATCAAAATTGAGATTTCTAATACTTCACATCCTTACTTCACTGGTAAAATGAAATTTGTTGATACGGCAGGTAGAATTGAGAAATTCAAAAACAAATACGCAAGAAAGAAATAAGCTTTCTTTGTTTATATATAAAAGAGCCTTCGATGAAAATCGAGGGCTCTTTTGTTTTATGTTTGATCTGAAGTGGGCTGGGATATTCGTTAACCGCTCACAAAATAAGAAGGTCATAGCGTCACGCTGCGGCTATTATTCTTTCAGTCGGTGTTATCCCCACCTATGTTTATATAGATGAATGGTGAGGCTTCCAAGCATAAGTAATCAATCGTCACCTCGACGATAGGAGCGGTCCTTCTTCAAAGCAAGGATTTGTAGACTCTTATTAAGGAGTTATTATTTGTAAGGACAAAGTAGCATTCAT
>JBLHMK010000126.1:0-6504 GCA_047621945.1 Flavobacteriaceae bacterium | reverse complement strand
AGCCAAGTCTGATATCGCGACGAATTTTGTTATTTTTGTTGGTTCAATCGCGCACTTGAATTTGCCAGCCTGAGCGGAGAATGCAAGAGGAAAGTGTTATTTTCTTACATTAGAAAGGAATTAGTAAGAACAATGCTTGATTTAGGAGGTTTGAGCGTAGATATTTGTATTTTATAGTTGGCTGTGCTCTGTTGATATTCTTTGTTGGGGGAGTCTGGCATAGGGAGTAGTCTTTGATTTTTTTTATGCGCTGGCGCTTACCGCCATCCATGGCTTTTTTCACACAGCATCCTTGCTGTACGACTTACTTTTTGCCTACAGCGGCAAAAAGTAAGCAAAAAATGCCGCTCGAGGGCAATGCTCTTCATCCAATTATTAGGCAAATTTAGCAGGTCGGCTTCAGATGTTCCCGACATCGCAAGCCTCAATTTGCATCCCTGCAAATTGCCCTACTAAATTTGCCTAATAATTGGCGAGCTTTGAGTCGAGGGTAGAGCAAAAGCAAAAGAATAAAAGCATCCGCGATGCTGATTAAGACGTCGTTGCTTAATAGATACCGTAAAGAAAATCCATTCTCCAATTTTTTACTTCCTGTTACTTTAACTAATTACTTTTGGCAATATTGTTGATGTTATTTCAAACATTTACGCTTAATTTGTGAGGAGTTAATTACGCATAGGTGCTAGCATAAATGCAACAGTTAAAATTAGAATAGATATCTAAAAACATTAGGCTTTAGTAAAGGATGATCAAATGGCCCTTGAATTAAGAATATTACAAGCAGAACACGGTGACTCTATCGTAATTAGTGGTGAGTTAGATGGTGAATTCCGAAATATTCTTATTGATGGTGGTCCTGCCAAAACATTTGAAGTGCAGCTCATACCTCGCCCCCTTCAACTTTTTTTAAACGACGTTAAGCGCAAAACACAAAAAGTAGATTTGTTGGTACTAACACATGTTGATGATGATCATATTGGCGGCCTTATAGCAGGTTTTAATAAGCATGGTTATCTAACTGATCTGACACAAGAAGTCTGGTTCAACTCAGGTAAGTTGATTCTTAGTTACCTTGATCAACCGATTGATAATTCACACTTTGTTGTTTTAAAAAATAGTACAGGTGCTGACACTAGTATTGGTCAAGGTATCAAACTGGAAGATCATCTAACTGAACTAGATGTTTGGCCGCATCCCCTAATCAAAGTTGGTGATGAAATTGATCGTTTTAGTTGTAAATTTAAAATACTTTCGCCTTCAATGTCTAAACTAGAAAAGTTATCAGTCAAATGGGAAAAAGAACGACTAAGCGTCAATACTTCAGCGAGTAAGAAAGACTGGTCCCAATCATTCGAGCAGTTATTAGCAACAGATAAATTTAAAGAAGATAATTCAACACAGAACGGTAGTTCTTTAGCATTCGTCTTCGAGTATGAAGGTAGAGCTTTATTGCTGCTGGGCGATGCA
The DNA here is from genome assembly GCA_047621945.1 of Flavobacteriaceae bacterium. Taxonomy (GTDB): domain Bacteria; phylum Bacteroidota; class Bacteroidia; order Chitinophagales; family UBA8649; genus JAFMKE01. Next base: position 5,037 of record JBLHMK010000126.1, on the reverse strand, counting down.
CATCCATCAACCGTTGTTGAGAGCTTAAAAGCACTAGGATATTCAGCACAAAACCCGTTACAGATCGATTACGTTAAAGTTTCTCATCATGGAAGCAAAGCAAATACAAATGATGATTTGTTAACGCTAATTGATTGTAATAATTTCATCATATCGGCTAACGGTAACCATCATGGTTTACCTAATAAAAAAACGCTTGCGCGTATTATTAAGTATTTTCCTAATGCCAGCCTAATGTTTAATTATCCAGATTTGATAACCAAAATATTTAGTGAACAAGAATTGACCGATGCAAGTTTTAGTGCGGTTGCGTGTCCGAGTGTCATAAGAATATGAGTCAAGCGTTACCCAATATAAATCAAAAGCATACTGTAAAAGTTAATGAAGGTAGTGGTGTACTAATACAACCTATGTCAGCTGATTACGCTTATGTATTAACCGCCAAACATTGCTTAAAGGTTAATCCAGGTGACCTCACCAGTGCCTTTATAAAGGCTCATAGAGTGTATTTTTTTGAAGGAACCGAAATACCAGTAATAGACGTCATTTGCCATGACACCAAAGATATGGCGATCTTGATTATAGCCTCTAAGGCTGAACATAAATTAATGGTTAATTTTGACCTATTACAAGTAAATGACCAGTTAATGCTATGTGGTTTTCCTGAAGACAGGAGAGAAACGGATAATGAATATTCTGCATTTCAGTATAGATTTTCATATCAATCGGGGGATAGATTGATCCTATCATCTGAGGTGCCGGGTGTTGTTCATAGTAGTGTTGTTGGTTTTTCGGGTGGCGGATTATTTACACTTGGATTACAAGGTCGTCCTATTTTGCTTTGTGCCATTGAAACCAAAATGGATGGTGATGTCGGTAAGGAGTATCATGGAAATATTTCTGCCATACCCATTAGTGAATTTGAACAACTCATCGGCGACCCTTCTAAATCCTATCTAAATAAGCCGTTAGCACCATTATTACCTCTGCATTTATCAAATTTTGAACATTTATGTAAATTTAGTTTTGAGGTTTCTAGAGGTTGGGCTAACGATGATGGGCTCACCCTAGTGCAAGGGTGTTTAAGAAACACTGCCACTCAAGGGATTAAAGTAAATCTTTATCCTCATGAACTTTTAGTAAAGTTTGAAAAAATATTGAAGGTTCATTGCAGGCCTAAAAGTGAATCTCGAAGCAGAGGGTTATGGGTTTCATTACTGGAATTATTGACTGTATCTATTCTAGTCGACAAACCTGAAGTTGTAGATATTGAATACGTTGAATCAATGCTCGGCTCACGGAGGCTTATGTATATCGGAAAAAGTGGTGTTTGGAGAGAGTATTTATCAGATATTTTGCAGTCTGGGCTAGAAACCTTAAATCAAGATGGAATTATTGTAGTTAAGACCCTTGGAAAGTTTCATGAGCCACTTTCTGACAAAGTATTTTTGAATAAGGTGTGGAAGCGTAAAAATATTGGCAGACCAATTTCTGATCCAACAAAAATAACAAATGCCAATAGAAGCCTGTCAAAAATTCATTGCATTATTGATTTAGCCGCATTGCATAATACTTGTATTGAGGCCAATGAGGATGTGTATGAAGAACTTATTAATATTGAAGAATTTGATGAAAAAAAAGAGGCACAAATATTGACGACCTTAGCAAAGGAATACGGTGCTTATTTAATTATTGAGGATTCGATAGATGACATTTGAATTTGATTTGGAATCAGAGGTTGATATTGAATTTTTAAATGAGGCATTTCCTGACGTTGAATTTAGTCTTCATCGCGCAAAAATTGGTGAGAATTCGTTTTTGACAGTATTTTCCTGCTGGGTTGAAAATGAGGAATTGCTAGAAATGTTTTGGAGTCGGATTAATAACTTAATTGGCACTGAATACCAAACTAAACTGCAAGATGAATTTTCTAGCTGGAATATCTATTTAGCTTTTTTTATTCCAGCAGAGGTAAGTAATGCACTCAAATACAATATAGAAAACGAAACTTTTTTTATGCGTAAGGTTGTCTTTGACAGTAAAGAGAAAGCTCTAGATAAAGTGAACATTTCTACTTATCTCAATAATCATATTCTAGGTAAAGATATCCGTATTGAACAAAGATCAAATCAAGAAGCTGATGATGATGAATCGTCATATTCGTTTGTCACACAAAAACTATTGGCCGATAAGCTTCCCATGAGTAAAGCTCGGGATGACAAAGAGTTACGTGAGAAATGGTTAACTAAAGTGATTTCAGAGGTTAATATCGATGAAGTTTAAACGTGTTGAAATACAAGCTTTTAAAAGCTATCTGAATAAGCAAGACGGTACATTTGATTTCACCCTTTATGATGGGAAAGCGGCTGATATGGTATCTATTTATGCCCCTAATGGCTTTGGAAAAACATCTTTTTATGACGCAATAGATTTTTGTATGACCAATAATATAACGCGCTTTGTTAGGTATAAAAGTCTAGCCAATGGAAACAATGCCGACGCAAAAAGTTTGAATCAAAGTGGGCAAAAGCAACACATATTAAGAGCAAAAAACGCGCCTGAAACTCTTGAATCTCTGATTGAAATAAGCACGGATATTGGCGATTTTAAGAGTGAGAAGATAGTTGCTCGTTCAGGGAGTAAAGATTACACATTTGATGACAGTAAAACTGAACCCGGACGACGTTATTTTCGCTCGGTTATGCTTTCGCAAGAAGCGATTGATGGCTTTCTACGTGAGTCAAAGCCAGAAGTACGTTATGAACGATTTATGGATGAGCAATTGGCGGGTGATGATACTCTTGAGAGAAATCGCCAATGTATTCAATCAATGCTTGGGGAGCTAAGTACAAAGTTAGATAAGCTCAATAACGAAGTTATGGTAATTAACGATAAAAACATGTTAATTGATTTGGGCGGTGCGTCTGCACTTGATTCTAGTAGTTTAATCTTGATCAATGAATTGGTTTCATCATTGAATGAGATGGGGTGTAAATTCCCTTTGGTTGATAGTCAATTTGATGTTAAAGCCAAAGAAAGGTTGTTTTTACAAATTGCGCAATTGGAAGAAATTACCAATAAAGAAATTAATAGGAGACAAGAAGAAAAAAATCAAAGAGAACTTTTATTAAAAAATCTGCCCAAGTATGAAAAAAATCACAATGACGTAGTCACGCTTAAAAATAAAATTGTTATGTTCAATAAGCAAAAAAGCGATTTTGAAAAATTTAAAGAGCTAAATGATAAAAATAGTGTTCTGACAGAACAACATGCCAAGCTACATACTGAACTTGAGCTCCTTAGAACACAAGAAAGCCAATTGCCATACTTTATTGAAAGCATGAAGGCTAAATCTGAGCACAGCAAAAAATTGAAGCGTGTTAGAGATGATTTAACTAAGAATGATGAAGCTTCACAAAACAGTAAAGTTGTAGTTGATGAGCTTAAAAAGCAAAAATTAAAATTAGTAGAGGACAAAGACAAATTCGAAAAACTTGGAAAAAATGCAGCCGATTCATATTCTAAAATAGCAGAATTAGAAAAACGCATCAAACAACATAATAGTATTGATATGGCAGCTGAAATTGATGAGTTAAACAAAAGAATTGCAAATGAAGAAAATAACGCACGACTCTTAAAAAGAATCCAAATTGAGGGGCATGATTTCATTGTATCAAATAAATTAAGCAATGAAATATTTGCTAATTTAGCTAAAGATTATGCTTCCATATTAGCAAATATGAAAACGCATCAGAGCCAACATGAAGATATTCAAGGCCTTATTGATTCTACTAAGCAGCAGGAAGGTTCAATTTCAGCATTGATTGAACTTGGTTCAAAGCTGATAAACACTAGTCACGATCAGCATTGCCCTTTATGCCAACATAAGCATGATTCATTCTCTGCCTTGGCTAATGCCATCAATTCCAATTCAAGTTTAAGCACTACACAACAGCGCCTCCTTAAAGAACTTGAAGAGTGTCAATCACTGTTAAAGCAACAAAACGATAAACTTAAAGAGTTGAACAATAGCTTTTCCGCGGCGCAAACAAAGTATATAGCTGCATCAGTTGAGGTTCTTCAGCGTTTATTTCAAGAGAAAAAATCAAAAAGTGAACAACTTAAAGAAATAGAAAAAGATACTATTGAGGTGAGTCGGGTCAAGACATTAACTGCTCATAAATCTCCGGAGAATTTCAAATTATATGTAGATAATGAACTCTCAAAAATTTTAAAAGAGATTGCTTTACGGGAAAACAAGATTGATGAAACTGATGGTGAATATAAAAGCTTAGAGGCTAAAAAATTGCAGCTGCAAATAGAGTTAGCTTCTACAAGCGGTCAATCAAGTAATAAAGAGTTTATCACCGATTATTCAATTTTTTTGAGGGGGAAGGGAATTTCGAGTGAAATATTGGCCCCCAAACTTGATGAACAGGCGTTGACAGACTTTATTTCCTCTCAGTTACAGGAGGCAATAAGTTTATTTGAAAAGAAACAGCAAGAAATAAGATCTAATAGTTTGGACTTGAAAACGCTATATACACCTTATTCTACTAATCATTTTGATGGTTTTTCTGAATCAAAAGAAAGGATTATAAATAAAATAGATGACGTTAGCGAGCAGTTAACTCAGTCATATGAGCTTGTAAGTGAATTTTATACAAGGGTTAAACTATCTAAGCAAGTGGACCTTTTAGAAAATGCTAACTGGAAAGGCTTAAAACAATTTTTTGAGCAAGATGTAGCTGATTTTCACCATTTATTAGAACAAGAGAGAGCAAAGACTTCAGGACTTAGTTCATTAATAGTGCTGGCAGAAAAAGTATTTGCTTATACAGAGTATGTAAAATCAACTACTGAACGTCAAAAATTGGAGTTGGAAATAGCAAAGTGTGGCATAGTTAAAAAACAGTTAATGGAGGATTTAAAGAGTATTAACACTTCGTTAAAAACAAAAATTGATCAATATTTTCATGTTGATTTAATCAATACGATTTACAGAAAGATTGATCCGCACCCTGATTTCAAAAGAAT
>JBLHMK010000125.1:0-6757 GCA_047621945.1 Flavobacteriaceae bacterium | reverse complement strand
AATAAAATCTCAAATTCCCAATTTTGTTTTAATGATTGTTAGCGGCTTTGAAAAGAATATAGAATATAAACAATGTACTAGATGTATTGCTGATAATTCTATACCTGGTGTTAGCTTTAATGATGTTGGGGAATGCTCTCTTTGTAGTTTCCATGACAAACTTGATGAACTTTACCCTGAAAATGATGCAGCTCTTGCTGAATTGGAAAAAAAAATCACCAAAATTAAAAAAGAAGGTAAACATAAAAAATATGATTGCATTGTAGGTTTAAGTGGTGGAAGAGATAGCACTTATTTGCTCTATTTAGCTGTTAAAAAATGGGGTCTGCGACCATTAGCCGTGCATTTTAACGACGGGTTTGACAACCCCGTAGCTGGTGAAAACATGCTTCAGGCGGTGAGAATTCTTGGTGTTGATTTAAGAACCGTTACTTCAGACTTTAGAGAATGTAAAGACTTGAAAATCGTTGACTTAAAAGCGTCTACCCCGCTTTTAAATACGGGAACAGATGTAGGTATTGGCGCATCTTTATACGGCGTGGCGTACAAAGAGAATGTCAAGACAATTTTATATGGACAAAGCTTTAGAACAGAAGGTATCAGACCTATAGCCTGGGCCTACTTTGATGGTGACTTGCTCCGTGCTCAGCATAAAATATTTGGCAAAGTCCCCCTCAGAAAATGGGATCCAGCGAATCCAGGTTATAATTTAGGTGTCAAAGAAATGCTCTTTTACACCCTTCATGGTATTAAAACGATTGCCCCATTCTATTACTATCCCTATGTGCGTGAGGAGGCAGATCAGATTATTTCAAAAGAACTAGATTGGGTTTATCCAGGCGCTCATTACTATGATGATCTATATTGGAGTTTAATATCCTACGTGCATCGCACAAAGTTCAACATTGACTTCAGAAAAATTGCCTACTCCGCGCTAGTTCGGAGTAAGCAAATGGACAGAGATTTTGCTTTGAAAGCAGTAGCTGAACCCTATGTACTAGAAGATGAAAGTGTCATCAATCTCTGCATAAAGCGATTAGGACTAAAAAGAGAAGAATTTGAAGCATATATGAAGTTGCCCCCTAAAAACTTCTGGGATTATGCCAACAGCTTTAGTTTAATGCAGCGCTTTAAATACCCTATTTGGCTGCTAACACGCATGGGTTTTTTAACTAAGGTAGTTTATGAAAAGTATTTTGTTTTACCTTTCAAATAGGTAGACTATATTAATGAAAATTATAGCAATCACTAAATGATAAAAGGTAAGACTTTATGAGAATTGGTATTTGTCAATTACTAGTTGAAGGCGGAGAACCTCAACGCAATTTGGAAAGGGCCGAAAGGTTTATTAAGATTGCAGTAGATCAACAAGCAGCATTAGTATTGCTACCTGAAACATTGGACCTTGCATGGACCCATCCAAGTGTTCATGAAGAAGCAGAATCAATTCCTGGTGCAAGAAGTGATTTTTTCTGTGACCTAGCAAAAAAATATAGTGTTTGGTTGTGTCTGGGACTAACTGAAAAACTAGAAAATAAGATATTTAACACGGCTATTCTTATAAATTCTTCCGGAAAAATTGTTCACAAATATCATAAAATCAATCTCTTAGAAGTTGAATTTCCCTTTTATGAAATCGGTCACTCCCTTTCGGTAGTGGACACTCCTTTTGGAAAAATAGGCATCAATATATGCGCAGACAACTATGAACATGCCTTATGTTTAGGTCACTCCCTCGCAAGAATGGGCGCTCAAATTATCCTTTCTCCATCTAGTTGGACTGTAGATCATTTTGTTAGTGAGGAGGTTGATCCGTATCAAGATAAATGGATAAAGCCCTTAACCGAAATTGCAAAGCTTTATGAAATTCCAATACTAAGCGCTACAAGCGTTGGATATATTGTAGGTGGCCCCTACGAAGGTAAAAAAATGATAGGATGCTCTTTAAGTATTGATAAAACTGGAGTTGCACTGCAAGGTGAGTTGAATGAATTTGCCAGTGATGTGAAAGTCCTTGAGATTGAGCTGGGCTCAAACGAATGGAAGGGAACACAGTTCGGAGAAATGTTAAAAAGAAAAAACTATTCCTAAAGAAGGGCTAGCAGCAGACGATACTAAATAATTATGGTAATATTAGGCATTAATGGTGGTTTTAGACAAGGATATCAAGATGCAAGCGCCTGCTTGATTGTAAACGGTGATGTGCTTGCCGCGGTTGAGGAAGAACGTTTAAACCGAATCAAGTTTTCAGCTGGCCGATTGCCTTACCTTTCTGTTTTCGAAGTTCTAAAAATAGCAAAAGTTAAATTTGAAGAAATTGATTGCATCGCCTTTCACGGTAGCACCTGGAGTGATGAAGTTCAACCCCGATTGGAAGCTTATTTTATTCAACATTTTGGATCTTGTCCTCCGCTAACCCGCTTTCACCATCACGATTGTCATGCCGCTAGCACCTATTATGCCTCAGCTTTTGATAAGGCTACCGTTATTACACTAGATAATTCCGGTGATGGTGTTTCATTGCAAGTGATGAAAGGCGAACAAGGCAAATTAGAACTCGTGGAACGCTTTCCTAGACCAGATAGTTTGGGTTTGTTTTATCAACTAATTACCCAATATTGCGGTTTTGTAAAGGATAGTGATGAGTATAAATTGATGGGATTATCAAGTTACGGCAATAGAGATTCATTTGATTTTTCTTGGTTGATAGACTTTAAAAATGGGAAGCTTGAAATTAATCAAGAATATATCCTTGTTCCGCTGCCAGGAGCACCTTCTCCCCACAAAGATGAAATGGTATTTTCAGCTAATTTTATAGTAAAAATGGGGAGCTCTAGACGTATTCCGAAATCAAGCCTAACAGACTTTTATAAGAATGTAGCGGCCTCCGCTCAAAAACATTTTGAAAGTATTTTATTAAAAATAGTAGAACACTACGTAAACCTGACTGGCATTAACAAGGTTTGCCTAGCGGGCGGTTCCGCCTTAAATTGTGTGGCAAATCAGCAGTTAATGAATGCCCCTTTTATTGAAGAATTGTTTGTTCAACCGGCTTCTAGCGATGCGGGGATATCATTGGGCGCTGCTTGGTTATCTTGTGTTCATCACTACATAAAACCTAAAGCCCCTCAGCATACTTACTTAGGGAGTGCTTCTACCAATAAGGAGATAAAGCACATTTTGGATTTGTCCAAAGTGGCTTACCACTTCACAAAACATCCAGAAGTGGATGCGGCAAAATACCTACACCAAAACTTGGTAATTGGATGGTTTCAAGGTCAAATGGAGTTTGGGCCAAGGGCACTTGGCTCGCGAAGTATCTTAGCGAATCCGACTATTTTAGATGTACAAAAAGTCGTAAACGAAAAAGTCAAGTTTAGAGAATGTTTTCGTCCTTTTTGTCCAAGTGTAATCGAAGAAGATGCTCCCTTATATTTCATTGGAAAACAGACCATTTCTCCATACATGACCATAACTTATGACGTAAATACCCATGGAATAAATTCCCTTCCTGGAGTGGTGCATGTAGATTCAACTGCTAGAATACAAACAGTGAATTCGAATCAAAATAAACTCTATTACGATTTATTAGTTGCCTTAAAGAAGCTAAATGGACATGGGGTTGTATTGAATACAAGCTTTAATCTTTCTCACGAACCCATTGTTTCAAGTCCTCGAGATGCTTTAGCTAGCTTTTTTGCAAGTGGCTTGGATGTATTAATTTTAGGCAATTATATAATTGAAAAATAAGGTGGGTTTCAATCGAATTCTGGAACGCGACTCTTATTTAAAAAAAGCTATTTTCATGACAATTCCTTATTATGACCTTTCCAAAGTTCACGAACCTCTTTTAGATGAGTTTTTAACCAAAGTCAAAAGAATTGTGGGGGATAGTAGCTTCATATTAGGAGAAGAAGTACTTATTTTTGAAAATGCTTTTTCATCCTATTCTAAAGTTGCACATTGTGCTGGTGTAGGCTGTGGATTAGATGCGCTAACTATTTCCCTTAAAGCCCTAGGTATAGAAGCGGGGGATGAAGTCATCGTACCTGCCCACACCTATATTGCCACTTGGTTAGCGGTATCAGCCATTGGGGCAAAACTAGTCCCGGTAGACGCTTCTCCTATGACGATGAATATTGATGTCATGCAAATCGAAAGAAAGATTACCTCTAGGACAAAGGCAATCATTCCCGTGCATATGTATGGTCAAATGTGTGACATGGATACTATCGCTTCTATTGCACGTAAACATAATCTTTTCCTTATTGAGGATTTTGCACAAGCTCAAGGTGCAAAATATTTTGATAAACCAGCGGGGTCTATTGGTGACGTCAACGCGACAAGTTTTTATCCAGGTAAAAACCTGGGAGCTCTTGGCGATGCCGGAGCAATCACAACCATGTCTCAAGAAATAATTGACAAAGTAAAGGCTTTTCGAAATTATGGTTCAACAGAAAAATACGTTCATGATCTTAAAGGAGTAAACTCTAGATTGGATACTATTCAAGCAGCATTTTTAAACGTTAAATTAAAGTATCTAAATACTTGGAATGAGGAAAGAATTACGATAGCCAACCATTACCATCAGCAACTAAAGGATATTGCAGAGCTAAGGTTTCAACGCACGCCTGAAGACTATCATCACGTCTATCATCTCTTTGTGATAAGAACAAAGAAAAGAGACTTGCTAAATCTTTATTTGGCTAACAAAGGAATTACTTGCTTAATTCATTACCCCATTCCTCCATTTTCTCAAAAAGCTTATGCGGAATTACACTATAAAGAAACTGACTTTCCAATAGCTTCTTCCATCGCAGAAGAAGCTTTGAGTTTACCCATTTATCCAGGTTTAGATGAAAACAAAATTAATTACATTTGTTCACAGATTCGTTCTTTTTTTAAGCCCTAGTGGCTTTAATCAAAGCAGTAAGGTGCGGATATCGAAAGTCTCCTTCTTTCCTTTTAAAAGTCACTTCGAGCAAAAAACGAGTTGCGTTTTAGCGAAAAATCTCTTTAATTATTCTATCCAGAGCTCTGAGAATATTATCTTTTCGATGGAGTAAATAGACTTAAGGGATGACTATCTTTTCGGTAATGCCATCGCCAACTAAGAAAAATAATCCACTTTCAGCGATTCTAATAATATTATTCCCCCTTGCAATCATTTTAGATTCAACTACTTGACCTAAAGTGTTCACTACTTTAATTAATCCCTCATAATTTTCAATAGCAACTAATCCATCTATAGCAGGATTGGGAAACACTTTAATTGTTTTATGTTCTAAGTCTTGCGTTGCAGTGTAAATAACCCCATTATCAGGTATTGTAACCCTCAAAAGCGGGTAATCCCCTATGAGTGAACTAAATGGACCAAAACCTAATGGATTGCCATTTTGATCAGTTGTATCCGTATACATATATTCATTAAGATGCACTTGAAAAACTACTTCGAACAACTGACTCTGTTTGTTCCACTTGTACAGTTCCGCCCTTAAGCCAGGGTCGGTATTAATGAATGCGCTATTATAAATGCTAACTATATTTCCACCCCAAGTCACGAACATGTAGTCATCTAGCCCTCTACCGGGAAACCATTGCTTTAATAACTGAACACCTCCTATAATCTGAGAACTTTCATAGTTAGGGTTCTCAAATTCCCAATTAATAGCTATCAAAGGTTTTGTGGATGATAAGTCTGACACTACATATTGAATAATTCTAGTTGGTCTTAAAACGCCTCCATTATCATGAAAAGTAATAAGAATCGTGTCTTTATTAAAATTATCCATGTCAAATGACAAGCCATGTTGCGCCCAGGGTAATTCAACTCCGTTTGCAAATGTTAATGTGGAATCGTTTAATTGCAGAATAAGATCCTCTGTAGAAGTATTAAGTATATTTGCCTTAGTTAAATTATTTCTATCACACCACCCTACGTATTCTACTCCGGTTAATGTATCCTTATATCCCCATTGTGCATTTATATGCATAAAGTCATTTTGACTTGTGCTATTTGGGAATTGCATTCCTGAATTAGCTGGAAATAGGTTTTTATTTTCAAAACAATCGTATAAATACTCAATGTTTCCATTGTCAGCGTCGATAACCATGACTACAGAATAAATATCAACTGCATTGCTGTCAAATTGAAAACCTCCTGGATAAGAAATTGTTGTGTCATTTGGAACAATTCTCAATCCCCCAACTACTATTTTATGATCTGTATTTTCCATTATTCCCACATCATGTGAATCGAATTCAACTGAATAGTTCGCATGTAAACTTTCCCCGGTAACCCTTGTCAACTCATTCCCAAAATAATCATAGATAACCAGATCATTATAATCTGATGAATCCTGAGGTGTTTGGGATGGCATCCATTTTCGCTCAAAAGAAACGAAACGTTGACCATTTAAATCTGGTTGAATAAGAAAGTTTCCAATCCAAAAAGTCGAGTCCGGGGTTTGATCAACAAGAAAATCTCCTTGCTGATTAATGATTCCAGTTTTTCCAGCAACTTCAAAACCATCATCAAAATTTCCGAATACCATTTCTGGTATAGAGAACATATTAAACGCCATTTTTAGTCCTGCAATCGTGTCTTGAGGTTTTAAAACGGTCACATTCATAAACGATTCAATGGGAATTATTTGTGATTGCAATAACACCGTATTGCAATAAAGAAGCAGTAATAGTATAAGTTTTTTCATTGTATAAAAATAAGCGAAATTTTGATAAAATCAACCCTAAAAAT
>JBLHMK010000124.1:0-6879 GCA_047621945.1 Flavobacteriaceae bacterium | reverse complement strand
TTTCTCTACTGCAATATGGTTTACACAAACCTGATTTGACCTCAACTATGGAAATTTTTGTTTCTATGATAGAAGGGCGATTGTTTGCGAGTTCTACTTAATAGTAAAATAACAACCTCTCCCGAATCCCGATAGCTATCGGGATACATTTAATTCTATTCTAGATCTGTCGCATCAGTGAAATAAAAGTAGCTTTGAGAAAAAATAAATAGGTTGAAAGGTCATAGTTTTCCAAAGATAATCATTTTACAAGCTGTGTATTACAAACTGAAATTTGGATTAAGTTATCGAGAAGTAGACCAGTTTGGAGCAACAATAGATTTTTTACTATCCAAACGAAGAAAGAGAAAAAATGCTCAATTGTTTTTTATCAAAGCAATAGAACAGAATGGGAAACCAGAGTTAATCAACATTGACAAAAGTGGTTTAAATCGTTCAGGAATCAGATTGATAAACAAAAGAGTAAAGAAGTCTGAAGGAATAGAGATACGACGGAATAAGTACATGAAAAATTTAGTAGAGCAAGATCATAGGTTCCTAAAGAAAAGGATAGGTAATGGGTTAGGATTCAAAGAATTTATAGATTTGGTATTTTTAGTTTGAACAGATGCGACAGCACCCAGGAGCTTTCTCTTATCATTTAGCAGCGTTTAAAGTGTTCTCAAAAATAAAATTTCCGTGGTGCAGGTTGGGTTTGAATGTCAGCGCTAGCCTCTAAGTCAGCTATTGTGCTTGAGTCATGCAAACCTTTCTTTACTACGTATATTAGATTTTACTTTTTGAAACCGATTCGTTTGCGTTTTTTGGTCGTTATGTCCTTCTCTTTTTCTTGAATCAAAAAGTTAAGCGCAGCATAAATGTCCTTAAATTTTTTATCAATTTTTTGCTCTACCTGTTCTAATCTTTCACGTAACTCCTTATGGTTTAAGGAATATTGTCGTAAGAATACAAAAGCTCTTACAATTTGAATGTTAAGCTGAATGGCCTTTGTACTATTTATAGCACTTGCCAACATGGCAACACCTTGCTCAGTAAAAGCAAAAGGGGCATTTCTAGTTCCTCCAAGATTTGAGGACGCAATTTGCGACCTCAAATTTTCAAACTCATTCTTACTAAGTTCAAACATGAAATCGGAGGTGAAACGATTGATGTTTCGACGCACAGCTTCTTTAAGTCTTTTAGTTTCTGTTTCATAAAGATCAGCAAGATCGAAATCCAACATGACCTTATGTCCTCTTATTTCATAGATTTTGTCTTGGATTATTTGTAATCCCATTTTAATAATTATTATGTTAATCAATCTCACCAGTATATTAAACAGAACTCTATGAACCCCAATTCTCCCGATCCAAACTTCGATACTGAATAGCTTCAGCTACATGTGAAGGTTCAATGTCTTTCGCATTTTCTAAATCAGCAATGGTTCGAGATACTTTTAAAATTCTATCGTATGCTCTTGCAGAAAGATTGAGTTTTTCCATAGCCCTATCCAACAATGAAGAGGAAGCTTCTGAAATTTGACAAACCTGTCGAAGTTGTTTCGCACTCATTAGGGAGTTGCTATGTATTCCTGTTTCTTCAAATCGCTTTGCTTGAATCAATCGAGCATTGATCACTCGTTGTCGAACGGCTTCACTTTTTTCTTCTTGTGTTTTCGAGCTTAGGGCTTTAAATGGAACCGGAGTAACTTCTACATGAAGATCTATTCTATCCATCAGTGGGCCAGAAATTCGATTAAGGTATTTCTGAACGATTCCCGGTGGACAAACACATTCCTTATCAGGGTGATTATAATAACCACAAGGGCATGGGTTCATACTTGTTACGAGCATAAAATTACTAGGATAAGTAACCGTGAACTTTGAACGAGAGATAGTCACTTGTCGGTCTTCTAAGGGTTGTCGCATCACCTCTAAAACTGTTCGTTTAAATTCAGGGAGTTCATCTAAGAATAAAACTCCGTTGTGAGCTAAGGATATTTCACCTGGCTGAGGGCTTGTTCCGCCGCCGACTAATGCGACATCACTAATGGTATGATGAGGTGCTCGGAATGGTCGCTCGAAAACTAAGGAGTCAGCTGCTTTTAATAATCCGGAAACCGAATGAATTTTTGTGGTCTCTAAGGATTCATTCATACTTAGAGGAGGAAGGATTGTCGGGAAGCGTTTCGCCAACATGGTCTTTCCCGCTCCGGGAGGTCCGATAAGGATAATATTGTGTCCGCCGGCTGCAGCAATTTCCAGAGCTCGTTTAATCTTTACTTGTCCTTTTACATCTTCAAAATCAACCAAGGTTGTTTCGAGGTTCTTTGCAAACTCTTTACGAGTATCTACTATGGTTGGTTCTATAACTAGTTTCCCATTAATGAAGTCAACCACCTCAGAAATATTGGACACGCCATAAACTTGAATACCGTCTACAATAGCTGCTTCACGCGCATTTTCTTTTGGGACAATCATGAACTCAAACTCTTCTTTCCTAGCTTGGATAGCCATGGGTAATACTCCTCTCATAGGCTGTATTTCACCATCTAAAGAGATTTCTCCCATGATAAGCGTCTTGCTTAACTTATCTTCGACTAATTGATTAGAAGCAGCTAGAATTCCAACTGCAATTGGTAGATCATAAGCGGATCCTTCTTTTCGAATATCTGCCGGGGCTAAATTCACAACAATCTTTTGTCGCGGCATTCGATAGTTATTATGCTTGAGAGCAGTTTCTATGCGTTGCCAACTTTCTTTGACTGCATTGTCAGGTAAGCCCACCATGAAATATTTTATCCCAGACTCTACACTGACTTCTATCGTAATGGTAACGGCATCTACTCCAAAAACGGTACTTCCATAAGTTTTGACTAGCATAGCTAAAATTTAGCTGTAAGCTAAACTTAAGGAGCTAATTCGTTCATGGTATTTATTTAGAATACCAAATGACTTAGTATAAATAACAGAATACTTAGTTGGCCGCAGCATTCAATATGAACATTTCGTATGCTTGATTACTTTCAAGTTCCATAAGCAATGAAGATTGAGAAGAATTAGAGTCAGATAGACTAATCATAAAGGGGGCTATCTCATCTGAAATAGCCCCCTTTATTAAGAATTTTGATTCAGCCTATTGCTAAATTAACGGTTGAAAAATCTACCTTTCGTAGCTGTTCCTTCACCCTGTAACATCATTGGCTGAGCTTCTCGATACATTAATAAATTTTCAATTTCCCTTTCAGATGCCACGTGTACACCTGTATAGGTTCCTTTATATCCCATAACCTCAGCTGTGATTCTTTTACTAAACAAACCTTTTCTCACTCTAATTGAGAAGATGGGGTCAATTACAACATCTGCTAAATTAGACTCCATTGCATCCCATAATGCCATTTGGCGTGCATTCTCAAAAGTTGCTCCACCACCTCTTACGGTAGCAGTTCCTTTAATCTTTTTATCCACTGAAACTTCCATGTCAGCAATAATTGGATTTGCAGGAATACTTTCTCTTAAAATAGGTGTTTGACGCGTACTATACATCTTACTTGAGCAAGAGGTGGTTACGAAACTTGTAACGCAAGCTAATATAGCTATTAATAAAATTTGTTTTTTCATAATACCAAAGGTTTAATTATTGTTTAAAAATTTAAGAATATCTTGATGAATAATTGATATGATCTCTTCTTCATTTAAAGGGTCATAAGAGCTAATATAAACACCAGAATTAGGGTTTTTAGATACATGGATATTAATATCCGCATTACCTGTACTTTTAATGAGGTATCTAAAATCTGAACTTCCACTGTACTTGACACGGATGGTTCTATCGACATTAGCAAATCTCTCAACCGTGAAGTCCTGCTCATTTCTCACCTTACTCAAATAAACTGTAAAGTCAGCTTGTTTTTCTGATTTAACAAACTTTACAGATACATCGTGTAATCCACTATCAGTAAATCCTAAGACCTCATCAGCCAAACTGTTATCTACAAATTTTACTGAAGATTGAGCATTTGAAAAGAAAAGGAATCCAACTATAAGGAAAGAGGTAAATAATGTTTTCATACAAATTATTCACGGTAAGGTAAGTCTAATTCTATCATATCTGAGTTAAATATCAACTATTAATTGATTTTATTCATTATTTACATGAACTAAACATGGATATGTAAATAATAAATAATTTATCTCAATAACCATTGACTTTTGGGGTACAGAGCATCCTTGACTTACTAAAAACAAAATAGACATCCCGATTCAACAGGATGTCTATTTATATGCGCTCTAACCAAACTTAATTAATTATAAATCTCTTCACAATACCATTGGTTTTAAGAAAGTAAACTCCTTTGTTCCAAGAAGAAACGTCAATAGTTAAAGAATTTTGTAGACTTGCATCAAAAATAACTTGCCCTAAGGCATTCATTACAAACAACTCATGAATCTCATTACTTTCAAAATTAACCATTAAGGAGGATTGCGTTGGGTTAGGGTAAATGCTTAGCAAGCTTTCATTAGTTCTATCCCTAATACCAACTACGTCATTGTTTCCTTTGTGTGTAGCACTTTGAAAAATTAAATTTCCAGTTCCGTTTGGAACTCTAGCATACGCGATATCATCCGTTTGTGTAGGAAATTCGATTTCATCAACTACTTCATCTACGCTATTAAATAAAATTAGGGCCTCACCATCGCCGCTCAATTTAAAGTTGGCGTGCAAGGCACCTTGATTACTATCTTCATCTGCCCAGATTATTACATACTCATCTGGTCCGATTGTAGTGCCAGTAGGAATAGTAAACTTAGTTACATTAAACTGATTATCAGTAATGTTCCATCCATCTAGACTAATACTATTAGTAGATTTATTGTACAATTCAATCCAATCATCCGTTTGACCAGCTTCATCGGTCGCTCCCGTTTTATTCTTAGCCATTATCTCATTGATAACAATAGATTTATCTGCAGCTTCAACAGCATTCACTTTATAAACGAAGATATTATGCTCTGCACCTTGAGGCATGTAACTAGCCGAATTTTGAGCATTATTGGCTATTGCCTCAATATAGTATCTCACTGTAGTTCCCACAGCATAACCCATAATAGCTTCACCATAAACTCCATCACCAGCAGCTCCATCATTATGAGCACCATCATCAAACATTTCGATTTTATCAAAGTTGCCTTCTAAACCAGTAGCAAAATATAACCATGCAGAAGAGATTCCCAAATTGTGGTTTAGTGTAGCCTTAATATCCACTTCTTCCAAACCATCGGGATTTTCCCAAAGTACTCCATTGGTTTCAAAAGAAGAATTAGTAATTGATGGTCCTATCCTATTAAACTCATTATTGCTATTCAAGAAATTGTATCGAGTAGAGACAAAATCTTTTAGTTCAGTTACACCTGAAACAAAGGCATTATAAGTGTACAATTTCTTCGGATCAGCTTGAACTGCAGCGTCAATAAAGGCTGCATATTCATCAATTTTAGCATGTGCAATTGTTGGTTCGAAAGTTTCCTCTACCAATGTTCTTATGTGTGCTAGATATCGTTGTCTCAAACCTGGAATGGCAAACAATCGATTCATTAATGGATAATTTGCATTGTTTTCATTGTAAAAAGGAGACCAAGTTGCTTTACCAGGGTCCATTACAGAGTTACCATCAAACTCTAAAGGAACCATACGGTTTGTTCCAATATCAAAGTATAGTAAGTAATCCATGGTTCCTTTATAGGCATAGCCATCATCATCGGTAAATAGAATTTCAGCAGCTAAAAACCAGAGTGCTCTATCTATGTCCATTGTGCTAGGTAGATTAGCTTCCATATTGGCTAGTGAACCATTATCCAAGATATCACAGGTATTGATTAGGTCTGTCCAAGGATTTGCAACTGTTGAACTCTTCAAGGTATAATTATCTTCATAATCTGCTTGATTGCTTCCTAAGTAATTTAAAGCTCCGGTACCCGAACCCCATTGAGTTCCTCCACCTGGCCCTCCTCCTCCGGGTCCTCCTCCGGTGCTTGCTTTTTGAGCTCTCCAACGAGAACCCTCATCATTAGAAAACCATTCTCTAATGAACTCAGCGTTTAACTGTTGGACATTGGGATAAATCCCCCAATCTTCTCCATTCAATGTAAGTTGAATATAGTTGGATTTCGCAGCTGGTATATGATTTTGAATTGAGTTTAGATAGAATACTTCACGTATGAAGGACTCATCTTGAAAGCAATTATTAAAATTGAAAGTTTCGTAGCCGTCAATGTCAGCTCCTGCTGTAACGAAGTCTGTTGTAACGTTAAATGATTTCTTATCTCCAGGTACATTGTTGTAAGAGGTATTTCCTTTAAATCGTACTCCAACACCTGGATAAGTATCTCCTTTGTAGGTAAGTGTTGCTTCTAATTCTGTTCCGGAAGCCTTATTTGCTGCAAGTAAGGCCCAGTAATTGGCTTGCGTAAAAGAAAGATCGATGGTTTCAAGTTTGTCTTCTTCATATAATCCATTGGATTTATTTCCACCAGTATATAGTATGTGTTCTGATTCTTTATAATCCATCTCAGAAGGAAAACCTTGACTATAGGTATTTGAAGAAAGGAATAATCCAAGTATTAGGGTAATAAGTACATGTAGTTTCATGGTTTAGCTTTAGTGTTAAGCTTGTTTAGACGAGCTTAGAAAATAAATCCTTCGATTTGTGAAGGAATAATCCACTCACAAGCGCCTTAATAAGGTAGCCATTCATGAAATCTATGAATTACTCCTTTGAGTGTGTAGATAAAAAAGGGCAAAAAAAAACTCCTAAGTATGTTAAACACTTAGGAGTTAATTAAAAGAAGTTGGCAACGACTTACTTTCCCGGTAAACCAGTATCATCAGCGCAATAGTACT
>JBLHMK010000123.1:0-7011 GCA_047621945.1 Flavobacteriaceae bacterium | reverse complement strand
TTTGCCGCTGGTTTAGTTACAGCAGGAACAGTTAGCCTCTTTTTCTTAGCCATGATTTCAACTTGTACGGGAGTATTTGCTTTGAGAGCGCTCTATTTTACCATATTGAAAGAAGCCAGTGTTCCGATGGCATTAACTGGTACTGCGGTAGGATTTATCTCACTTATTGGATACACCCCTGACATTTTCATGGGTCCATTAATGGGATGGCTATTAGACCGTAACCCTGGAGCACTCGGACACCAACATTTATTTATGGTATTAGCAGCATTTAGTTTGTTGGGCTTGGTTGCCACCATTCTCTTTCATAAATTTAGCCAAGGCGAAGCAATGAAAGTTGATTAAGGAACTTTAGGCTTTTTAACTAAACAAATCGCACAAATAATTCTACTTTTGTAGTATGGATTTAAAACTTCGTAGACCACTAGCATTTTTTGATCTGGAAACCACTGGACTCAATGTTGCATCCGATAGAATAGTTGAAATAGGCATAGTGATTATGCAGCTTGATGGAAGCAAAACTGAGCATCGATATTTGGTAAATCCTACGGTACCTATCCCTATTGAAACAAGTCTGATTCATGGCATTTATGACAAAGACATATTGGATAGCCCCACTTTTGCCGAATTGGCTGAAGAGCTTTTTGAATTACTGAATCCATGCGACCTTGGAGGCTTTAACTCTAATCGTTTCGATGTACCCGTGCTTATTGAAGAATTTCTCCGTGTCAATAAAAACTTTTCAATTGACAATCGAAATCTAATTGATGTTCGGAATATTTTTGTGATGATGGAGAAGAGGAATTTAACCTCCGCTTACAAGTTTTTCTGCGATAAAGAATTAGTAAATGCTCACTCTGCTTTGGCTGATGTAATTGCAACTCAAGAAGTTTTTGTTGCACAAATGGAAAGGTATGAAGAGCTTCCTGCAGATATAGACGAAGTTAACAAGGTAAGCCGTAACGACTTAAATCAGATTGACACCGCTAATCGCTTAACCATGATAAATGGAAAGCCTGCCTTTAATTTTGGGAAATATAAAGGCCATTTGGTGGAAGATGTCTTGAAAAAAGATGCTGGATATTATAATTGGATTGTACGAAGTGATTTTAACCTGCATACCAAGCAAAAATTAAAAGAAATTAAATTAAGTTTGCATCTGTGAGTCCGAACCTAGTAATCATACCGACTTATAATGAGCTTGAGAATATCGAAAAGATGGTTCACACGGTGTTTGCCTTGGAACTAGGTTTTGATGTATTGATTGTTGATGATAACTCACCAGATCAAACCGCTCTGAAGGTAAAAGAACTTCAAAGTAAATATCCTAGCAAACTACATCTGCTTGAACGTAAGGGTAAGTTGGGGCTAGGAACCGCGTACATCGCAGGATTCAAATTCGCTTTAGAAAAAGGGTATGCTTTCATTTTTGAAATGGATTGCGATTTTTCTCATAACCCTCAAGATCTATTAAAACTACATAAGGCATGTGCCGTTGATAATTTCGATGTATCTATAGGAAGTCGTTATGTTAGCGAAGGAGGATTTAATAATTGGCCGCTATTTCGTGTTTTCCTTTCTAAATTCGCATCTTATTATGTTGAATTTATATTAGGAACTGGTGTGAAAGATAGCACTGCGGGTTTTGTATGCTACAAAGCAGAAGTGCTAAAAACTATTGATTTAGACAATATTAAATTTATTGGTTATGCTTTTCAAATTGAAATGAAGCATAAAGCCAAATTAAAAGGATTTTCAATTAAAGAAGTTCCGATCATCTTTACTGACCGAGTATTAGGCGAGAGTAAAATGAGTAATAATATAATACGAGAAGCTGTTTTAGGCGTTTGGCGGTTAAGAAAAGAGAAATAGTATATCCCCCATGTGGATATTTATTCAGCGTTCAAGCAAAGACTTTGCTTATCTTTATTTTTCACAAAACCTTGGTTACCATGAAAAAAAATATGGGAAAAGCTGATAAATTGATACGATCAGTTGCAGTTTTAGTAATAGCATTGTTAAGCTATTTCAATATAATTTCAGGCATTTTCGGATATGTCCTATTGGGAGTTGCCGTTATCTTACTAATTACTTCATTTTTAAATTTCAGCCCTTTATATACCTTGTTTGGAATAAACACGTGCAGTATTGAAGATAAACCAAAGGAATAGTGGAAGCTACTATTGATCTACATCAAGCTACGAGAACACTTTTAGTCAAATCTTTAGAGTCTTTAGATTTAGAACAAGTGAATCTGATTCCTACAGGATTTAATAACTCTATTGCCTGGAACACTGCTCATATTATTGTCACTCAACAATTGTTAACCTACAAATTGAGTGGTCGTGAAATGCTAGTTGAGGATAGTTTTGTGGAGCGTTTTAGAAAAGGCACTCGAGCAGAATCAAGTTTAAGTGCAGGAGAATGGGCCGATTGTAAAAAGCTGTTACTTGGTCTAGCACAAGAGTTAGAACGCGACTATTTCGAAGAAAAATTTAGTCAATATACGACCTACCCCACTTCATACGGTTATGAAATTCATTCTATAGAAGAAGCTATCCAGTTCAATAACATCCATGAGGCTCTTCATTTAGGGTATATCATGAGTATGAAGCGAGCAATTGGTGCTTAATACCTAAACATCATAATTGTTGAATACTATAAATAAAAAACCATCTTTTATAACAAGATGGTTTTTTATTTATAGCACGTTTTTAGTACTAATAATCGCTAAAAGGAACTTCCACATCAACAACTTCATTCCACGGCAAGCCATAGCCACCTACTTGCTTCATAAAAGGATCAGGGTTCATTTCTTCCACGTTGTACACCCCTGCTTGCATCCATTCCCCTGTCATCATTAACTTTGCTCCAAGCATTGCCGGCACTCCCGTTGTATAACTAACTCCTTGGCTCAAGGTATCATTATATGCATCTTGATGTTTACAATTGTTACGAATAAAATACTTACGTTCTTTTCCATCTTTAAGCCCTTTAATGTAGCAACCAATAGAGGTTTCCCCTATATAGTTTTCTCCTAAAGAACCAGGCTCTGGCAAGATCGCTTTAAGGAACTCTAAAGGAATTATTTGTTGTCCTTTAAACTCCACAGGCTTAATACCTGTAATCCCAATATTTTCCATTACTCTAAGATGAGTTAGGTATTCTTGTCCAAAGGTCATCCAAAAACGAGCACGCTTTAGGCTTGGAAAATTTTTCACCAAGCTTTCCAATTCTTCATGATAAAGCAAATAGCTTTCTCTTTCACCGATGTTATGGTATTCAATAGGCTGATGAATACTCATGGCTTCAATTTCATGCCATTCTCCATTCTCCCAATACTTACCTACTGATGTGATTTCTCTAATATTTATCTCAGGATTAAAATTGGTTGCAAATGCCTTTCCATGATCACCACCATTACAATCTACGATGTCCAAATAATGGATTTCATCAAAGTGGTGTTTCGCCGCATGAGCAGTAAATATTTGTGTTTGACCTGGATCAAATCCACAGCCTAGCAAAGCCATTAAACCAGCCTTTTTAAATTTTTCTTGATACGCCCATTGCCATTTGTATTCAAACTTAGCAACATCCTTGGGTTCATAATTAGCCGTATCTAGATAATGCACTCCAGTTTCCAAACACGCATCCATAATCGTTAAATCTTGATATGGTAAGGCTACGTTTATCACCATTGATGGTTGAAATGAATGAATTAAATCAACTAATTCTGGGACATTATCTGCATCTACTTTTGCCGTTTGAATCTTTGTTCTTTCAGGGTACTTCTTAGCTACATCGGCTGCAATTATATCGCATTTAGACTTGGTCCTACTAGCCAACATAATTTCCGAGAACACTTCTTTTACTTCAGCACATTTAAATGCTACAACAGTGCCCACTCCGCCTGCACCAATAATCATTAGTCTACTCATTAATACTTTTCTTTCTTCTGTTTAAAAACGCAAAAATAATTCAATATTTCCGATTATTTCGAAATGATTGAAGATTCTATTCTTAGAATTGGAAAATGATTTGAGCATCTTGCGTATATGGAATAGGTAATCCATATTGTTTGGCAGACTCAAAGGGAACCATGTTTAAAATATGCGCTTGAGCCAATAAGTCCAAAAAGTCATCACCGGTAGATTTAAACACTTCCGCAGTGGTAACAATTCCTTTATCGCTAATTGTATAAAGTAGTAAACACTCGAATTCTTTACCCGCATATTTCGGGTCTCTCTTAAGAATTTCAGGGGTTGGTGGATTGTTTAAATATTGACTTACAGCTTCCTCACTGCAAGCATATTTTTGGCTTTCAATTTTTACCCGTATACAATCTGTTGTATAAATTGGGGGTTCTTCTTTTTTGTGACTAAATGCCATTGCATTGTTATAAGGGGTAGTTTCTTGGAAGTAGTCTTGAACGAGTTGGCTCTTCTCATTGAATGTGCGATGCAAAACAAGCCTGCCTTGCTCAGCATATTCTTTCCATTCATTTATAGGCAGGCCCTCAGCATATTCAGCATCCAATTTCAATTGCCCATTTTCAAAATATTCCTTAACCTCACCGTGTAAAACGTCATTTTCAAAAGAATACTCTTTCACTAGAACATCTGACTCAAGTTGATAGCATCTAAATTTACCAATAAACTTACCAGCTTCATTGACATAACAATTACAAGTATAATGGGTTTGCTCTGGGCTCGTTGATATTTGCCAGTCCTCATTGAAAGCCATGTACTTTTTATTCTGAGAGAATAATACAATAGGAATGAGGATTAAAATCGATAAAAAGACTCTTTTACTCATGAAGATTTATTTCTTCGCTTCTTCAATTTCTTCTTCCTCATCTTCACTTTCACAAAAAGATATCACCAAATTATTGGCTAATTCATAACCAAAGCGAACTGCAATTTGAGCATCATTACAAGCCTTTTCATCTTCTCCAAGCGCACTATTAATAGCAGAGCGGACATAGTAAAGTTCTGGTTCGGATGAGACTAATGCTATTGCTTTTTGGATAATTATTTTAGCGGCCATTGGCTCACCAAGTTCTAAAAGACATTTGCTCTTTACTGCCAAACCATGAACATCATTCGGATGGTTGTTCATATAATAAATGATATTTTCAAGGGCCGATGAATAGCGACTTAAATCATAATAGATTTCAGCAATATATAAATACGATTTTGTCAAGTTTTTATTGAAAGCAATTGCTTGCTTAAAATCAACGATCGCGTCATCAAATATTTCAAATTCAAATTTGGCAATACCTCTGTAAAGGTAAACGTCACCTGCCTGATTTTCATAGCCTTCTTTGATGCCTTCGCCTATCAACTTATCCCCAAGTAACATGGCTGATCGATAGTCCTCTGCTTCTACAAAAGTTTTTAATTTATCTATGTCTTCTTGAACTGTGTTTTGTGCCGTAAGTATATGTGAAAAGGGCAGTAAAAGCACTAAAATTAAATACTTCATATAATGTGGGTTTTGTTAAAGATAAGAAAAAAACTGAATAAATATCAATTTTCCGCTTCGCCATCAACTACTTCCTACGCTTAAAATCACCTCTTTTCCATGCTTCAATAAATTGTGCCCAAGCAAACACATTGAATATGTTTTGAGGTGGAGCTTGTCCTGCATAATAGTATTTCTTAGCCTCAGATCTAAGATAATAATTTGCGTTTTCATTAGCATCCATAGCCATGTTCTCGCCCATCTCTTTCAAGTATTCTCGCTCCAGATTCTTCAAGGCGCGATCTACGTCATTTTCTTCCATTTCTAAGGATAAAAATGCCTGTTTGAACATTTCCTTTGTAGGCCAAGGGTATATGGTTACCGTATCAATATAGTAGGTGTCCGCTGAAAGCAACTTCACAATCGAGTACTTATTTGTTTGCAAATTTGTAGGGATGTAGTAAAAGCTTTCCTCAAAACCAATACTGCTAAAGTGGATAGTGTCACCTTCACCCGCTGCAAAGGAAAAGAATCCTTCTTGATTAGTAATGGTTCCTCTTGAACTATTGTTCACTTGAATAGTTACGAAAGGTATTCCCATTAAAGTATCAGGAGTAAGCACGTAACCTGAAAACTGAATAATCTTTTTATCCGCTTCTTGTGCATTAACAAAAACAAACATGCTGAGGGCAAGCAAAAACGAAAGGACTATTCTATTTATCATCATAATATTAAGCGAAATTAAAACAATTTGTTCAAATTTTCGGTTGCATTAACAGTTATTCACATAATACAATTTTAAGTGGAGAACCTAGTGAATTTCACTGTAAAAATAGTCTCACTAAGCTTAACTTTGTTCAAAATTTTATCCATGGGTCGTTTTAATCTTAATTCATTTGCATACCGTCATATAGGAGTTGATAAACAAAGTGAAGAGGACATGTTGAAGGTGATTGGCGAGTCAAGTATTGATGAGTTAATCAATAAAACAGTCCCTAGTAGTATTCGGACTAGTGGCTTGAGTCTATCTCCTGCACTAACTGAACATGACTATCTGAAAGAGATTAAGAAACTTGCTTCTTTAAATCAAGTTTTCACTTCTCATATAGGGATGGGGTATTACAATACGATAACACCGGCGGTTATACGAAGAAATATTTTTGAGAATCCAGGATGGTATACTCAATACACTCCCTATCAGGCAGAAATTGCTCAAGGACGATTAGAAGCCTTATTAAATTTCCAAACCATGGTTTCTGACTTAACCGGACTACCAATTGCCAATGCTTCTTTATTAGATGATGCTACGGCAGCTGCTGAGGCCATGTCAATGTTCTATCACACTTATAATAAGAAAGATAAAATAGGCAAGAAGTTTTTTGTGGATCAACATTGTTTCCCTCAAATTATTGATGTCTTAAAAACTAGAGCACTTCCACTAGATATAGAATTGGTAGTTGACGACTATAGACATGTACAATGGTCTGAAGAATTTTTTGGTGCTTTGGTTCAATACCCCAATGCACAAGGAAGTATTCAAGATTACAG
>JBLHMK010000122.1:0-7221 GCA_047621945.1 Flavobacteriaceae bacterium | reverse complement strand
GTTTGCCAATCATCCTGAAATTTTAAAATCTATTATTGACAATTTGTATGTCAAGTTTTCTATTGACAGCAATACGGTTTCTTATGATGTTATTAATGATGAAAATAACATCATTGATAGCTTTAGTCTTACTAAAGCTTTTATTTCTTATGCTGTTATTCCCACCATTTCTCCTGTTACTTGTTTTGGAGGTGGAGACGGTGCTATAACTCTAGGAGTCCAAGGAGAAAAAGGACCTTATAGCGTAGAATGGTTTGATGGTTCTACGGGTGGCTCTAAAAACAATCTTGCAGCTGGAACCTATTACGCCTATATTAAGAATATTTATGATTGCGAAAAAGTTTTTGAATTTACTATTCCTGAACCAGCTCAAACTACTGTGGAGATACTTAGTACCACGGGAGATTATTCTTTTTGCGCAGGACAAGATGTTAGCTTAATGGCTGATGGTATGTTTACCACTTTTAGCTGGAACGGAACAAATCCTATTGACACCCTTGTGGCTAATCAAGTTGGAACCTATAATCTAAGTGTTATAGATTCAAATGGTTGCACTGCTATAGCTTCAAGCATTCAACTTACGGAAATTGATAATCCGATTGCGAACTTTGGGTTTGCAAATTCTGATTCTCTATTCAACTTCTTGTGTCCAGATATTAATGTGACGACTTATTATTGGGATTTCGGTGATGGGCAAGTTGATTCATCGGCATCTAACACCACTGCTCATACGTATAATAGTAACGGTTCATATACGGTTAGTTTGATTGCTGTGAATGATTGCGACTCTTCAAGCTCTAGTAGAACGATAACTGTTGATAGTTATGGAAACGGCACTACGGGAATTAGAGATATTTATATCAAGGATGCCTTATCTATCGTTCCTAATCCATTTACACAGCAAACTCAAATCACCGTTAATGGTTTAGGCCAAAATTTACATGTAGAAATGTACAACTTGATTGGTGAGCTTGTTCTTGTTAAGGACTTTTCTAACGACCAGTTTGAGCTTAATAAAGGTCCATTATCTGCTGGAACATACTACGTAAAAATAAGTAATGACTTAGGCGTTTATACTTTTGGGAAAGTAATGATCAATTAAAATTTTTGAG
Source organism: Flavobacteriaceae bacterium (assembly GCA_047621945.1). GTDB lineage: Bacteria > Bacteroidota > Bacteroidia > Chitinophagales > UBA8649 > JAFMKE01. The sequence goes on along the minus strand of JBLHMK010000122.1, from coordinate 6,109 downwards.
TTTATCAGCAGCTTGGTTTTTAAAACCTGAGCCGCTATTTGCTAGATTTTCCATTAAGGCTTTAGCTCCTTTCATATCGCCCTTTTCCTCCAATATAATTGCTTTATACCACATTGCATTATAGCGCAGCATAGAACTATTATTTGCTAACACCATATCAAAATACTTAATTGCTTTGTTCTCCTTATTCATGTTATTATAGCACATAGCAATATAATATTGTGACTCCACTTTTCTTTCATTGTTATCCAATGAACTCTGAAAGTAATCTATAGCTGCAGAATAATTTTTTACGTCATAATTTGTTTTACCAATAGAATAGTATGAATTTGAACTAGGGCTTGGAACACTAGTTTGGGCTTCTGCAACCGTATCTAGTTTAGAAGAAATACTTTTATTTGCACTTGTTCTTTTATCCACACTTGCAATTGTAGCAGGAGCGGGAGGAACATAACTATCTTCAGATTCCCCTAAATCTGCCACTTCCTTTTCAACGGTGTTATTATAATAATTGTCTTCTTCAGGTTCGGGAAAATCTTCAACAATAGTTACAGTTTCAAAGTCTTCAGATACTAGGTCAATTTCTTCTAACTCGTCTACCTCGGCCTCATCCATCTTTGCCAATTGTTCATTAGGAACTAATACAATTTCTTCCTTTTCAATATCTTCCTTTTCAATATCTTCAATTAAAGAAGAATCTGCGTCTACTGATTGAGCAATATCATTTAAGCCTTCTGGTTCAAAAATCGGAACCGAATTTGTCTCGTTTTTTGCTACAGTTGGCTCTTTCTCCATAAATCTATGCACGAAAAATCCACTTAGCACAAACAAGGCGACCGTAGCCGCTATTCCCAAAGATTTCCATATTGGGAAAACAACTCCGCCTTCATTCTTAAGACCAGTTTGTTTAGCAACTTTACCCTTGATCTCTCTGATAGCTGCAATTGCTGCTGCATCATCTCCCAACGAATTGAAACCTTCTAAGGCTTCAGATTCAAATGAGTCTGATTCTAAACCATTTTCAAAATCCTTCTTCTCTTCATCAGAAAGACCTTTTGAAAAATAATTTTCAACATCCGAAGGATTAATATGTGAGTTTTGATCAGCCATTACTTTGCTGTAATTTAATTTTTAAATTTCTCTTTCCATTTTGAATGTGACTCTTTACTTCTTTTAGAGAAAAATTTAACTCTGTTGAAATATCCGCATAGCTCTTACTCTCCAAATAAAACATCTTTAAACAAAGACGTTGATTGTTTTTTAAGCTTGGGAGAAAGCGCTCCATTTTGGCAATGAGTATTTCCTTTTCATCAATAGGATGCAATTTCAGGTCACTTTCCATAGTATCCTTCCAAAAATCATTAAACAAATCCTCTTTTTTATGGAGAGATTTCCTTTTTCTGAGTTCTTGGAGACAGTAATTTTTAGATACGGTAAACAACCAACTTTTGAAATGGTCGATATGGTGTCGCTTAAGTTCATGCATTAGCAACTCAAAAATGCTCATCGTAGCATCTTTAGCTAGCTCAACATTTTTAAAGTATTTAATGCAAAGACCCAAAACGAGATGTGCATACCTATTATATAGCTCCCCCACATATTGGTTATCATGTGAGTAGCGAAAACGGTCAATTAACTCATTATCTGGCAATTGGGTAAGTCCTATTTTACCATTGTAATGCATACCTTTCAAAGGTAAAGATAATAATAGAGTTTACGAGATAAAAAAAAGAAGAAAATATGGGTTTTATGAAACACTAGCAGTTTACACTTCGTATAACCGTGTATACATTCACAAAACTTACGCAATAATGAAAAACATAATTTACACACTCGCCCTTATTTCTATTTCCCTTTTTGCCTTCACTTCAGCTGGAGAAGAATCTTCTTATGAAGGAACTACCGTTTCATATAACGTGGCTAAAGAAATGGGAATTGTTACTATCAATCTAGGTCTTAAAGAACCTAGCGATTTTGAAGAAATCCTAATCATGAGAAGCGACAACCCTTCAGCTAATTTCAGAAGTATTAAAGAATTAAACCAAGAAGCAGTTGATGCGTTAACTAAGGAAAACGTTTTAATAGATAAATATCCACTACCTAGTTCGGTAGTTACTTATTACAAGGTTCAAACAGTCGATAAGACAGGCGTTCAACGTACTTATCCATGTGTGAAACTTGCTTCTAAGTAAATAACTTCATAGTCTTGGTTTAGAAAAAGCCATTCTGATTCGTCAGAGTGGCTTTTCTTTTTAGTGGCTAAACGTCCTTGCTGTATGGGCAATTAAACCAGTAAGCTTAGAATAATAGGTTTTAGCTTCAAGTTGTTGAACTTCATCAGATACCCTTTTGAAACCCAATTGCTCGTTGTATCTTCTTGCTACTTTATTTTCTTTTTGAACTCTAGCTTTAACCAAAGCAAGGTCTAAATCATCAAAGGCAAATCGCAGAAGAGCTAAAGATGCTAAAACTGGGATTTGTGTTCCCCAATAACTTTCTTCGTATATAAACAAGCCTGCATAAGCACTTCTCTCCTCTAGACTATCAAATGCTAGACTTATTAAACCTAAAGGAATTTCATCCTTTTCAATAATAAAGTAATAATCGTTATTGGATAGCGAGTCAAACCAAGACTCTTGCATTTCAGGTGTAATATGTTCTTGATAGAACATGTGTTTAGTGATTTTCGGATCATTCCGCCATATACGAACCATTTCAATATCCTCTCTTTCAAATCGTCGAATAGAGATACCGCAATAGTTTAAAATCATCGTTCCACATTTTTTATTTTGAACGGAGGCTTTCCTGTTAGTATCAAGAATATTCGACTGATGTATTCTCCCATAATTCCTAACGAAAAAAGAATAAGTCCGGTAGAAAAGAAAATGGAAACTATGATTGCCGTAAATCCAGTTTGTGCTTCGTTATTGAATTTTTCATAAATGTAAAATATACCAAAACCAAATGATATTAATGAAGATAGCATGCCTAAACTAGTAATAAACTTAAGCGGTAATGCCGTATAGTTTAATAGTATTCGAACGCTCATCTTTATCAAACTAAAGGGCGAATACCCGGATGAACCCAATGTTCGCTCTGCATGTTCGACTATGGTAAATGAAGTCTTCTTGCTATACCAAGCCAGCACTTCATCCAAATAAAAATTATAATGTTGATGGAATAAAACCTTAGCCACCAAGTCAGCATGAATCATTTTAAAAGAAGACCCTTGGAGTGGAGTACTTGCAAATTTATTAACCACTGCCGCAAATAATCTACTGCCAGTATTTCTAACCACGCCATGTTTCTTTTCGGTATAGATTCCATAAACCAAATCCGCCTTGTCAGCTTTCATGCTTTTGATTAGTTTGTGGATTTCCATCGGATGGTGTTGTAAATCATCATCGAGTGTAACCACATATTCTCCTTCCGCATATTGAAGTCCACAAAACAAAGCCGCGTGTTGTCCAAAATTACTCGCCAAAGAGACCAACACCACATGATGTTTACTAGCCTCTTTTAATTCTTTTAAGATCCCCCAGCTATTATCAGAGCTGTAATCGTCTATAAAGACCAATTGACAACTCTCTCCTTCCATGGCGTTTTCAATTTCTTGAACTAACAAGGGTAAGCTTCCAGCACTATTATAGACTGGAACAATTAAACTATAGGTGTAAGGGTAAGTTTGCAATCTTAAGGATTATTGGGTAAAAATAAAGAATTTCCGCCACATGAGCCCTAATCTGGAAACTCTTGTTTTAAGATCTCCCAAACCAAATGAATTTCATAGCCCTTCCGCTGCATGAAATCAGCAACTTTTTTTCTCCGAGCCAAAATATTTTTGAGTCTAACCGTTCTCATTTTACTGTGCATCAAGGTTTTCATCTTCTCTAGATAATCTTCTTCTTCAATTTCCTTCAAACCAGCGTCAATATCCTTTTTAGAAATTCCTTTTGACCTTAATCCAAAAACAATCTTATTCCTACCCCATGAGTTGTTTCGGAATTTCCCTCTCACAAAACTGGCAGCAAAGCGCTTTTCATTTAAGAAGTTTTCTTCTTGCAATTTGAGTAATAAATCTTCTTGCAAGCTGGGTAGAATTTCCAACATAGCCATTTTTTCTCTTAGCTCACTTATTGATCTTTCTCTGTAGGCACAATACCTACAAAGTTTAAGAAATAAATCCCGTTCTTTGCTTCCTGTTTTCATTACTGCGAACAGTAAAATTACACATTTGAAAAATAAGAAAGCACTTGTTTTACTTTTTGCTGCCAATACAGTAAGCGGTGTTTCTCAAGGTATTAGCTTGATTGCTATTCCTTGGTTCATTGCCAATCAACTAGGTAGACCTGGCTTATATGGATTACTCTTTTTAGCGGTCACCATTTTGACCTTATTTTGGGGCCCTTATGCTGGTATTCTAATCGATCGATATGACAGAAAAAAAGTCATGCTTAGTATCCAAACGGTTGGTATGCTATCTGTGTTTTCTATTGCTGCTTTAGGCTGGTATTGGCAAAACACCACCTTGTGGATGGCTGCCGCTATTATGATAATTACGAAGTTGATTTATAACATACATTATCCCAACTTATATGCATTTGCTCAAGAGATAACTGAAAAGTCGAAGTATGGAACGATAAGCTCTGCGATTGAAGTTCAGGGGCAAACCACTTTTATACTTTCCGGAGCAATAGCTGCTTTCTTAATGGAGGGGCAGTTTCTTTCCTTTAGTTTTGAGGCTTGGCCAATGCATGAAATCTTTATGCTTGATGCAGCCACCTATATTCTCGGCTTTGTCCTTTTGTCCTCTATTCGATATGAATCCCTTATCGTCCGCAACACAAATTCAGATGCTGGTTTTGCCACAAGGCTGCAAGAAGGATTCACCTATCTACAAAGTAAACCTTTGATTCTATTATTTGGAGCAGTTGCTGGTTTTGTTTTTGCAACTATTCTAGTTTGCAGTTTTTATACCATGCCTATTTTTATTGATAAGTTTTTGAACGGCACCAAAAGTGTTTATGGGTTTACTGAAGCCTCTTTTGCTTTAGGGAGTATGTTAAGTGGGTTTCTCATCTTGTTTATTTTCCCTAAGAACAAACTCACATTAGGGATCATTTCTTTAAGCCTAATTGCGGCGGTCATGTATTTTTTCATTGGCTTTAACACGGAATTCATTTACCTATATATCGCATACGCTTTTATTGGATTTGCCAATTCGGGGATTAGGGTAATGCGAACCACCTATATTTTTAGTGTTATAGACAACAATCTTATAGGTAGAACAGGCAGTGCCTTTACGGTAATAAATGCTTTGATACGAATTGTTTTTATTGGTTTGTTTAGCCTTCCTTTTTTCGCAACTGCAGAGAATATTTCTCTAACTATGTTTATTTTAGGTTTATTTGTAATTTTGGGAGCACTTATATTGAGTTTCAATTACAAAGCTTTAAGTGTATTAAACCCAAACCATGAACAATAAATACTTCGTAAGCGTAAACCCTAATTCGGGAGCAGGTAAATCTGGTAAAGATTGGCCAAAGATTCAACAAAAGTTAAAAGATGAAGGTTTCGAATTTGACTATGCAATTTCTACCCGTCATCGTGAGAATATTGACCATGTTCAACATGCCATCAAGCAAGGATTTCGCAAGTTTATTGGAATAGGAGGTGATGGAACTATGCATCATATGGTAAATGGAGTTATGCTTCAGGATGATGTTCCTAGTACAGATATAGAATTGTCGCTTATTTCAATAGGGACGGGCAATGACTGGGTTAGACATTATGATATTTCAAGAGATTATGACCAAGCTATTGCCCTAATTAAAGCGGGGAAAACTCGTTTTCAAGATGTTGGCTTGCTCGATTATCAAGATGGTCAAGCAAAGGAATATTTTATGAATTTTGTGGGTATCGGTTACGATGCCTATGTAGTAGAGCACACCGTAGATTTGAAAAAATTTGGTCAAAGCGCTTATCTCTATGGATTGGTGCAATGTCTGTTCAAGTTTGAAGCACAAGAACTTACAGTTGAAGTAGACGGTAAACCTTTATTAAATGAAGATGTCTTCATGATGATAGCAGGGCTAGGTAAATTCGCTGG
>JBLHMK010000121.1:0-7256 GCA_047621945.1 Flavobacteriaceae bacterium | reverse complement strand
TGCGACTCCTTTAGATGGTTCTTTAGGAAAAGGAATCCATCAAACTAAGGTTAATGTAGAAAAAGAAAGCACTGGTTTATTCATCGTCAAGTTAACAGTTGGCGACAAGTTCTATTCTAAAGAATTAGTTAAGACTGTTAAGTAATCTTAGCAAAACCATCTCATATAGAAAGCCATCCAGTCCCTAAAGTTATCGGGACTGGATGGCTTTTTTAGTATTTCTTATTCTAGTAGACTAGATTACTAATCTACTAATTCCCTATTTTTGCCTAATGAACAAGAAAGAGAAGGTTGATTTCGTCATTAATACCTTGGAGGGTCTGTACCCTAAGACGCCAATACCTTTAGACCACAAAGACAATTTCACCTTATTGGTAGCTGTGCTCCTCTCTGCGCAATGCACGGATGTGAGAGTCAATAAGATTACCCCAAGCTTGTTTGCTTTAGCAGACAACCCTTATGACATGGCTAAACTCAGTGTTGAAGAGATTAAGGAAATCATTAGACCTTGCGGACTTTCCCCAATGAAATCCAAGGGCATTCATGGCTTATCCAATATGATCATCAACCTGCATAATGGCAAAGTTCCCAATACTTTTGAAGCTTTAGAAGCCATGCCTGGTGTAGGACATAAAACAGCGTCTGTTGTTATGAGTCAAGGCTTTGGTGTTCCCGCTTTTCCCGTTGATACGCACATCCATCGTTTAATGTATCGATGGACCTTAACCAATGGGAAAAACGTCGTTCAAACTGAAAAAGATGCTAAACGATTATTTGCTGAAGAACTCTGGAATAAGCTACATCTTCAAATTATCTTTTTTGGAAGGGAATTTTGTCCAGCAAGAGGTCATGATCCATTGACCTGTCCAATTTGTAAGGAGATAGGACGAAAAGAAATGTTTAAGTAATCAATTACAAATTGACAATTACGAATTGGTAAAGCATTGACTTGTTCTTTATTGAATCGGATTTACTCTTTGTTATAAAAAGAGGCCAGAAAAAGTGCATTGAAAAAGGCAAAAGAAACCATTCCCATTTGAGTTTGCCATAAGGATTCTGACATCATATAAATCAGAATGATACTGACGTATACGAAGTACAATTTATTCTTCTCAATGAATGCTTTGAGAAAGGAATATGCCATAAACAATACGAGTAATAAGAAACCAAAAAAGCCAGTTTCCAAGAAAGACTCTAAAAACTGGTTCTGCGCATTATAGTCTTGCGTGATACCGCGTTGATAATTGATTTGTACAAAAGCCTCTTTTAAAGATTCTGTTGAATTACCAATACCCGTTCCAAACCAGAAATTCTCTTTAATCAGTTTAACGCTTTCTTGCCAAACTATTATTCTAGAATCCAATGCTTTCAGCATGAAATCTTGACTAAATAGACCTAAGCTCATCGCTACGAGTAGACTGATCACAGAAAATATAAGCATGACAATTCTGGCTGTTTTTTTATTCTTAACCATATTAAAAATGGCTGTTAACAAGGCTATAATTAAAACTAAGAACCCAACTTTAGAACTACATAAGACCACCATGAAGATGAAAAACATCAGCATGATCCAATAGGAAATTCTCCATTCCTCACGCTTCAAATATTTATAGTTATTGCCTAAAAATAAGATAGCCAGATTGTAATACAATGAATGCGTAACCGGGTTGGCCTTTACATTACTTAAAAGATTTTCATAAGTAAAACCTTCCCATCCCGTAATGGGGAATTCCACAAAAGATTGCATCAAGATATAAATGCCAAACCCCATACATCCTGCTATAAAAGCTGTCAGTAAAACCCTCGGTTTTATTTGAATGATCTTCTCAAATTGGAACATACTAATCCAATAGATAAAGAGCAATAAGTATATGGAGAATTTATGCCAATCTCCCGTAGTTTTAATGAAGCTATGATGGAAAACTGTATACCCTAAAAGTATAAAGATTAAGATTGAATATGGATGCTTCAAAAAAGGCAAGAGTTTACTTTTTAGGACTTCACCAAATCCTTTTCTATACACAATGATATTTCTAATTACCAAAGCCAAAAATGAAAATACTAAGATGATGGTGGGTATACTTGTAGATACTCGATGAAAGGGAATAGAGATTGCTAATAGGAAAATACTAATTGCAAATGAGTATTCAATAAACACGGGGGAGTCTAATTCTTGAGAAAGATTTTGTAGACTATTGAACATCGTCTTCTTATTCACCTTTCTTCGATACTTACTAAACACCAAGAAATCTAATGCCATTAGGAATGCCACACAAATAGAGAAGGTAATAAGAATTACCGCAATGCTTCCCAGATCTTGAGCTGCCAATGCCGAAAGTATAAGTAAAATAGCCAATCCAAACAATAAGAGTGAAGCTTCAGCGTGAGAAAATCCAATTCTTAAGAGCAAATGGTGCACGTGATTTCGATCGGCTTTAAAGGGCGACTTAGCCAAATAGTAAGGACGCAAAAAGAACAAGCGCAGGGTGTCAGCAATTGGAATAGCCATAGCTGCCAATGCTATACCCACTTCAGCATTGCATTTGGTGAGCACTAGACTGTTATAACCCGTATAAGTTTTGATAAAAGTAAATGCAAAAATTACCGCTAGCAGTCCAATAATCATAGATCCATTATCGCCTAGAAAAACGATAGTCTTAAACATGTTATACCTTAAAAAGACAAAGAGCGCTGCTAAAACACTTAAGGCCAGGATGAAATAATTCGTCAAGCCCGCACTATACAACCACATACCAAGGAAACCTATGGCAACGATACCTAAAAGGGCTGCTAGTCCATTAATGCCATCCACTAAATTGAAGGCGTTTATGGCAAAGACAATCATGACGATACACAACAACTGTCCGATAATATACGGCAATCCAAAAAGCGTCATGTATTCTGCAAAATGGACATCCCCTAGAAAAACTAGTATCGCGGCAACACCAAATTGGCCTATAAACTTTTGTAGGGCGTTCATCGGATACTTGTCGTCTACCAAACCCAAAACAAATATGCCCGTTACGCCTATAAAAACTCCCAAGGTAACTACAGAAGGTGTTGGTATAATAAAAGCAGCCAAGTAGGCTATGGCAAAGGCGATGTAGATTAACCAACCACCAATAGGAGGAATACTATCCTTATGTCGCTTACGACCATTTCCCCTATCTAGATAATCAACACTATTGGCATAAGCGATAAAGCCTGGGAATGCTAAATAACCAACGGTAAGAATAAGAAATGGTATGATTAACAAGCAATAGCTCAAAGTGAATAATTTCGAGCAAAGATATATATTAATGATTGAAGCTATGAGCAATGCAACACAATTACTTATATAGAGGGATTTCTAATGCAAATTTATAATTATTTATTATATGATATTTTAGTTAACGGATTGAGATTGTTTAGATTTAGATTTTACTAATCCCTTAACCACCTTATTATGAACAAGTTATTTATAATGCTATGAATAGGTTTATCCGTTAGTTTATTCAGTTGTAATGGTCTAGCCTACAGCACCCGTGTTGAAGGACTTTTATCAAAACCTCACTAAGTTCGGCTTATTCCCCATCACCTCATCAATCTTATCCATGACTTCAGTAGTTAGTTTGGGTAAGACTTCCAAAGACTTTAAGTTTTCTTCTAGCTGATGAGTTTTAGTCGCTCCTAATATGACTGAACTCACATTAGGGTTTTTCAAGCACCAGGCAATTGATAGATTGGTTAAACTTACTCCTAAGTCTTGAGCCATGTCGTTGAGGGCTTGAACTTTTTCTTGGTTTTCGGGCGACCAAACCTTGTCTTTGATCCAAGATAAGGATTCGATTTCCATTCTACTTCCCTTCGGAATTCCTTTCAAATATTTGCCTGTCAATACTCCAGAAGCTAAAGGACTCCAAATCGTGGTTCCCATGCCGTAATTTTTAAACAGGGGTAGGTAGTCTTTTTCAAGTTTCGTTCTCTCAAATAAATTGTATTGTGGTTGCTCCATGCTTGGGCCAATTAGATTATATTTCTCTGCTACCAAATGTGCTTCTGTGATTTGTTGAGCATTCCATTCGCTTGTTCCCCAATATAAAATCTTTCCTTGTTGAATGAGGTTATGCATCGTCCACACGGTTTCCGAAATTGGAGTAAACTCATCTGGGCGATGACAATAGAACAAATCTAGATAGTCCACCTGCAAACGTCGAAGAGCTGCATGGCAAGCTTCCACAACATGTTTACGCATCAAGCCCTTTTGATTGGGTAAGTCTCCTCCCCAAAAAACCTTACTCGAAACTACATAAGTCGATCTATCCCAATTCATCTTGTTCAGGATGTCTCCCATTACTTCTTCACTCTTGCCAGATGCATAAGCTTCCGCATTATCAAAAAAGTTGACCCCATTATCATAAGCCATCTGCATCAAGTTCTCGCTTGTATTGTCTTCGATTTGACTACCAAAAGTTACCCATGAACCAAATGACAAGGCACTTAACTGCAAACCCGAATTCCCCATTCTTCTATATTCCATCTTCTTTATATTTAGTTTAACCTGTTTTTAACAACTTTTTATCTTCTATTGCGGTTTAGAACCTTAATTGATACAATTATAATCTTATTTTTGCCGTGTATGTTCGAATTTACAAAAGAAAAAATAAACCAATTACTAAGTATAGAAGCCTATCAAGACTTCTTTGAAAAGGTAAGCAAAAAAGAAATCGTTGAAGCGCCTTACGATGAAGATACTTTTTTCCTATATACCGAGGCTAACTTTAAACGTAGCGTAAAGATTCGCAACAAAGTAGAACTAGACAAAAAATTATATAATGAACTTAATGAAGGCACTGAAAATTGGACATGGATTCTAATTACAGAACCTTGGTGTGGAGATGCTTCTTTCATCCAACCGGTTATCGAAGCGATTTGCATAGCAGGAAATATCGATTTGAAAATAGCTTTAAGAGACAAAGAAGAAGATTTAATGAATGCCTACTTAACGAATGGGGGAAAGTCCATTCCGAAACTGGTCGTTATCGATGAAAATTTTCAAGAAGTGTTTCATTGGGGACCAAGACCTGCAGAACTTCAACAATTAATTAAAGATTTGTTAAATAGTGGCGGTTCAAACGATGAAAAATTGAAATTGGCACATGTATGGTATAGGAAACATGGTAATGAGACCATACAAAAGGAATTATTAGGATTAATCAAGAAAAACAAATAGCGTGAATAGTAAAATAGCAAAGACCTCTGAAATCAAAGTAAAAGTTGGTTTAGATGAAAATAATGTTCCTATAGACTTGAAGTGGATGGCCTCAGATTCAGAACATCAAAATTTAAACGATTGCAAGTCAGTAAATATGTCTATTTGGGATCCTGTTGAGAACAATTCTCTAGGTATTAACATATGGACAACTGATATGCGCGTTGAAGAAATGCATTCTCATTATTTCCGAACCTTGATGAACATGACTAATAGTTATATTCAAGCCACGAAAAACCCATTTGCACAAAAACTAATGCAACAATTTTGCGAAGATTTATCTAAGCAAACTTCCGATTGGGAGGAAGAAAAAGAGAAAAAATAATTGTAGAATTTAATTACTTATTACTATGAAGAATATAATATTATTGATAACAGCTCTTCTTCTAAGCGCTAACTTATCTGCTCAAAAGGGCGGACACAAAATTACCTTTAGTGTTCCTCAATTGGCTAATCAAGAAATGTATCTAGCCTATCATTATGGCACTAAACAATACATCAGTGATACGCTAATGTTTGATGGCAAAGGTAAACTGACCGTTCAGGGAGATGAAAAGCTTCATAATGGAGTGTATCTAGCTGTTTTTCCAAAACTGAAAAATAAGTACTTCGAGTTCTTGATTAAGAATCAATTTTTCGGTGCTGAATTATTAGACACCAACCAAGTTAACTCTCCCACTTTCACCAATTCTACGGATAACGACGTTTTCTATAAAGACATGAAAGAGATGGTTGAGTTAAGAAATCAATCTATAGTTTTGGAAGGTAAAATCAAAACTGGCGATTTACTTGAGCAACCTGCTCTTAAAGAACAACTTACTAAAATCAATGTAGACTTTACCGATAAGCGTATTAAACTCATAGAAAACAACCCTGAGTTGTTTTATAGTGATTTACTAGGGATGTTGAGGGAAATTGAAATCCCTGAGTCTCCTGTGGATGAAAATGGTGAGCAAATCAATGAAAACTTTAAGTTTTACTATTTCAAAAATCATTATTGGGATTACACCGATTTTAGTGAAGAAGGAATTATCAGGACGCCTGTTCTAAGTAATAAGCTTAGCGACTACTTTGAGAAGTATACTGTCAAAACCCAAGATTCTGTTATTCACTCTTGTGATATCATACTAGAGAATGCGCAAGCAAATGAAAAAGTTTTCCAATATGCTTTAGTGACTTTGGTCAACAAATATGCAAACAGTAAAGTAATGGGCGATGATGCCGTTTATGTGCATTTAGTGAAGAATTACTATGAATCCGGGTTAGCTTCTTGGATCGATGAAGCGCAATTAGCTAAAATGAAAGAACGCAGAGAAGCCATTGAGCCGCTTTTGATTGGTAAAACCTCTCCCAACTTATCACTAAGAGATACTTCTATTAATAAGTTCTATAGCCTACATGACATTAAAACGGATTATACCATTCTTTATATTTGGGATCCAGATTGCGGACACTGCAAAAAGGTGACACCGAAATTAGGTGATTTTTACAAAAAACATATTGACGAGAGCCTAAATGTGTACGCAATTACCACTTCAAATATTGAAGAACTTGACGATTGGAAAGACTTTATTAAAAAGCATTCATTAAATTGGATTAACGTTAGTGATCTTTATCATCAAACCAATTTCAGAAAAATCTATGACGTAACTAGTACGCCTCAAATTTTTGTACTAGATAAAGACAAGAAGATTATTGCTAAACGTATAGCCGTTGAACAGTTAGAGAACTTCTTTCATCAGTACCTTAAAAATAATGATGATGAGAACTATAAAGACTTTGAATTCAAAGAAGAAACTGCAGATGGCCAAGAAGAACATAGCGACGATGATGGACATGATCACTAGTGAGTTCGTTGATTAGTGAGTTAGCTCACTAGAGAATTAGTTGCATATACTAAAGCGATGCCATCCCTTTGAGGGCTGGCATCGCTTTTTACCTTATAGTCATTTCGACGAAAGGGGAAATCTATTGTCTAAGTGAGGATACTTAGTTTTAATAAGAA
>JBLHMK010000120.1:0-7272 GCA_047621945.1 Flavobacteriaceae bacterium | reverse complement strand
GAATGCTTTATCCTAAAACAATAGTTGGTTTAGTAGAGTGTTACAGTATGGCCATTCCTTTTTATAAAGCCACTTTCTTATCAGATATGATTTTTACAGGCGTATTTTTTGGAGCAATGTACTTTTACAATCAATACAATAATAGCTTCGCACATAAATTTGAAATAGCAAAGTAGACATAATGTCATTGAAATATTTTAAAGAGCGACATAATGTCGCTCTTTTTTTATGCCCTTTATTCAAAATGTCAGTAAAATTCAATTGGTACTTCTTTTGAAGAATTGTTTTTGAAATTAATCTTAAACAAAATCAAAAAAATATAATTATGAAAACTATTGTAAAAAGAAGAACACCAAGATTCGGCAACTTTCCATCTATTTTTGACGACTTATTTTTAAAGGAAGATTTAAGATCGAAAGGATACACTGAACCATTCCCATCGGTAAATATAAAGGATGAGGAAAAAGCATTCACTCTTGAATTTGCTTTGCCAGGATATAAGAAAGAAGATCTTTCTATTCAAGTGGAGAAGGAAATGTTGATTATCTCTTCTGAAAAGAAAAGTGAAGAGGAAGCAACTGCAGCGAACTACACTAGAAAGGAGTTTAGCTTTGCCAGCTTTAGCAGAAGCTTTACTTTACCCGATATTGTAGACTTAGACAAAATTGATGCTTCAACTAAAGAAGGGGTGTTATTTGTAAGGCTTCCTAAGAAAGATGAAGTATTGAAAAACAAAGTGAAAAGTATTTCAATTCAATAAGAATTTAAAGGATTTAAAAGCACTGAAGATGACTTCAGTGCTTTTTTCGTTTATATACCCTAACTTTGGGTTGAATTTAAGTTTTATGAAAAAGAAAGCCTTGTTAGATGAAATGATTGAACAGTATCGCGTGCTGGTTGCAGAGCGATATGAATTTGAATCACTAGAGGAAAAGTTCATCCTAGATGAAAGTGTTACTCCTGAGCTAACCAATAAGGTTAAAAGCTATTTCTTAAACTACATCTACCCTTCTAAAGAGCAACGAGAAATTCTTAACAAGGCATTCGATGATCTTGATCATCATATCAAAAACCCAAACCACCTGTTAAAACTTGTTGGTGATGCTCCTGGCATCATAATCAAATTTGGCTGGCAATTCCCTAAAGCACTTAAAGCAGGTTTTCAAACTTTAAAAAGTTTCAAAGCAGCTTCTAAATTCGAGAAAGAATTAGTGTCCATTGCTAAAGACAAAAAAGTAAAGCTTCCAATTAGTGCTAAACTTTTTGAAGAAATCATTGCAGATCTCCCTCGCGAAGAACTTAAAGAATTTATAGGTGAAATGGAAGATTTGTTAACTTCCTTAACTGACAGTAAACTTTTAAAGAAGACCACTAACATCTTAAAAGAGCTCGTTCGTAAGATGGAAGAACAAGATAAGTTCTATTCAGAAGAAGAAGTAGGTGCTATGAAAATTAGTATTGATATTCTTGAAAATGGATATCACTTATTTGACAATATGAGTTCTGCAGAAAAAAGAGAAATGATTGTGCTTATCATTAAGGCCGAAAATCACTTCCTCGAAGAACTAGATGAAAAGTATAACTAGACTATAGCCAATTATAGTTTCTTGAATAGATAGATCATTACAAAAAACATTACCCCCAATCCCTATAGTCCTCTAGGTTTCTATGAGCGGTACATGGTAATTATGAACATCTCTAATAAAAGGCTTTGTTGAATCCTGAATTAAATCACTTTCACTGCGCTCTTAGCGATTAAACACCTCCCGCATAGGAAACAAGGCTTTTCGCATCTTAAACATCTCATGCGGTAAACATGGGATTCGCATGGCTACAGGATTATTTGAATCTTCAAATATTTGATTTTCTAACTCTTCAATTCGATCGCCATAATGCTCAAAACAATAAAGTAATGGTGAACTAAGGCATCAATCAAGGTATATAATAAATAATCAGCTCCAGACTTTCTTTTTCCTATGCTTATTTTTTCTGTACAATCGTTCGATGCGGGTAAGGTATAGAAATACCTTCCTTATCAAAACGTTTCTTAATGCTTTCAAGTAGGTCGCACTTCATCAAAAAGCCTTCTGCTTGATTATTTGACCAAACCCAAGCTTTTAACTGCACCGACGATTCCGCCCACTCAATAACTCGAACTGGCACTTGATCTTGGCCTAATTGCAGATCTTCTGGACCTCTGCCATCAATGCAAGATGGATGCTTCAAGGCTTCTTCTTGTATGATTGCTCTAGCCTTATCAATATCACTTTCATAACTTATACCCAAGATAAGATGCTTACACATTCTTTCGTCCACCAGGTCGCTGTTCACTATTACGTCTGCACTAATAACAGAATTCGGTATAATGATTCGCTGATTTTCAAAGTTTCGGATGACGGTATGCCTTAAAGTAATGTCTTCTACTATACCTGACATTCCATGAACCTCTATTTTATCATTGACCCCAAAAGGTTTATAAATAACGATAAACATCCCAGAGATGATGTTGCTTAGGGCTGCTTGAGAAGCAAAACCTACAGCAACAGCCATAATACCTGCACCCGCCAAAATCGAAGTGGCAATAGTTCTTAAAGCTGGTATAGCGTAAATAGCCAAACCAAATCCAACTACATAAATAACTGCAGAAATGGTATGTCGTAGAAACTTATAATTGGTAGGATCATATTTTGCATCCAAGGCTTTTCTATCTATGAAGCGATGAAAAAGCTTATTGAATATTGCAGCAAACACGAAGCTTACAATCAATATAACTACGGATAGCCAAAGCGATTCAAATATTAAGTCAATGGCCATACCTTATTTCTTTACACATTATAGATAGACGAAATAAGTGATTCGTATTTTTCAATAACAACTTTACGCTTCACCTTCATTGTTGGAGTTAGTTCGCCAGTTACTTCTGACCACTCGGTAACCATCAATTCAAACTTCTTCACTTTTTCTACTTTACCGAAGCTTTCATTTAATCGTTCAACTTCCTCTTTGAACAAGGCTAACACTTCTGGTGATTTCACCATTTTCTCTTTACTGCTAGTATCCAAAGCTTTTTGGCTACACCATTCTTCTAGATTCAAGAATGAAGGAACAATTAAAGCACTTACAAATTTTTCATTCTCTCCAAGTATAATTATTTGTTCAACGAATCGAGACTCCTTCATCTTCTCTTCAATTACTTGAGGGGCAACATATTTACCGCCTGAAGTTTTGAAAAGTGCTTTCACTCTATCCGTAATTTTTAAGAATTTACCATCAATAAGGGTTCCAACATCTCCAGTGTGCAACCATCCATCTTTATCAATAGTCTTAGCCGTTTCTTCTGGTTTATTGTAATACCCCATCATTACGCTAGGGCCCTTACAAAGGATTTCCCCATTATCAGCAAACTTCATTTCTACACCTGGAATCACAGTTCCAACTGTTCCAAACTTAAATCCACCTGGCTCAAACTTATTTACTGTTATAACTACTGCGGACTCTGTTTGACCATATCCTTCTCTAATAGCAATACCCGCAGCGCTAAATACTCTAGCTAATCTTTCTTGTAATGCAGCTGCACCTGTAACTATTCCGATAACATTACCACCCAAAGCTTCTCTCCATTTGCTAAAAATCAATTTATCAGCAATTTTAAATTTCAAGCCTGGCTTATAATCCTCATGGTATTCATTGGTAGCGATATCCAAGGCCCAAAAGAATAATTTCTTCTTTAGCCCTGTCAATTCCATTCCCTTACTAATAATTTTATCATAAACTTTCTCTAAGAGTCTAGGAACTGTTGAAAAGAAATGAGGTTTAACATCTTTCAAATCATCCGATAAAGTATCTAAACTTGTAGCATAATAACACCCCGTTCCAGTAGCAAAATAAGTATAGGTTACTACTCTTTCAAAAATATGGCATAAAGGCAAAAAGCTCAATGCTATATTATCTTTAGACAAAGGAAGAAGAGTTAAAACAGATTTAATATTACTAACGATATTAAAATGAGAAATCATTACCCCTTTTGGTTTCCCCGTAGTACCCGAAGTATAAATTATAGTTGCTAAATCTTCAGGTTTAACTTCATTAGCACGCTGAGAAACTTCAACTAAGTCCACATCTTCACCTTCTTTTAAGAATGATTCCCAATGGTCACATCCTTCCACTTCTTCAAATGAATAAATCTTTTGTAAGGTAGGTAAGCGATCTTTAATAGCGCTAATTTTTTCATACAACCCCTTATCTGCTAAGAATACCATTTTGATTTTGGCATCGGCAAATATATATTCATATTCATCCTTAGAAATCGTTGGGTAAACAGGCACATTTATTGCACCAATTTGCATCATTCCATTATCAATGAAATTCCATTCAGGTCTATTGTTTGAAATGATAGCAACCTTATCGTCCTTTTGAATACCCGCTTTAATAAATGCTTTACTCACACGGTCAATCATTTCATTCACTTCGGAAGTACTAAAATTTCTCCAATTTCCATTGTATTTATAGTTTAAACAATCAAAGCGAGGATACTTTTGTTCTTGATACTTCAAGATGTCAAATAAACGGGTATAGTCTTTCATATAATTCAGTTGTGTTTTTAATGTCTAAATAGAGTTGTTGATAGGCTTGGATTCAATTATTGTAATTTATACCCTAAATATAATAATACATTCTTTCTTAATGCAATCCTGAAGGAACATTTTGAATATGATGTTCTTCAATATAATTTCTGTTCATAAAATAGAATATAATCGCGGCCACAAACATCAATCCCGTAAAGAACCAAAAGTATGCAGCTCCATCTAAAAGTATGGTGCCATCAGGACGCTTGATTGCTAAGTTTACCAAAGCGGTAAACAAGTTGCCCATGGCTACTGCAATTAACCAGAAACTTAAGACTAAAGACTTGAGGGCTTTAGGTGCTTGAGTGTATGAAAATTCTAAAGAAGAAATAGAAACAAATATTTCCGCAGCAGTTAAGATTACATAGGCTAAAATCTGCCAAGAGATATTCATTGCAACTCCCTGATCCATTTGACTTTGAACCCAAGAAATTAAAGCAAAACTTAGCGCAGCCAAGAACATCCCTAAAGCCATTTTATTCACGTAAGTAAGCTTCATTATTTTAGCTAATTGAGGATAAACGAAGTAGGCAAAAATCGGTATGAAAAGAACAATAAACAAAGCGTTCATTACCCCCAATTGAGATGGATAGACGGTGATGGAAGTGAATCCAAGATTAATGGTTTTAATCATTAAATCAGACTGCGCTTGCAAGACCCAAGCGCCTGCTGTTTGATCAAATAAGGACCAAAAAACCGCCAAGAAAATATAAATGGGTGAAAGCTTTAGAATCAATTTGAGGCCTTTTTTACTAAACAATTCTTGTGCATAAAACGACCACCCCGCCGGAGGCACGTGAACGAATTTCTTTCTTCCCAACCAAAACACGAAAGTGGCAATAACCATTAACACTCCCGGCAGACCAAATGCTACTGCACTATTTAAGCCTTTGGAAATTAAAAAATCATTACGAAGCAAAGGCTCAGCAATAAGGTACGCGACCACCGCTCCTGCATTAATAGAAAAGTAAAACCAGTTATACATTTTATCTAAAAGATGCGAATTACTTTCATCAAATTGGTCTCCCACGTGAGCAGAAACACAGGGCTTTATTCCTCCTGCGCCAATGGCAATTAAGCTACAACCAAACAGAAAACCCATTTTGGTTTCGAATAAGGCCAAAATAAAATGTCCAATACAGTAAACAATAGAAAGGCTTATTATGGTTTTGTATTTACCCAAATACACATCGGCCAAAAATGCGCCGGCTAAAGATAAACCGTAGGTAGAGAATATGAATATGTGTAACCAAAACTTAGCATCCGTTTCATCGAATACCGCTAATTCTCCAGCAGCATTACTAATAAACTTGGTAAGGAATACGACAAAAATAGCCTTCATACCATAAAAACTATAGCGTTCGGCTGCTTCGTTACCAATTATATAAGGGATCCCTTTTGGAAATGAATTGTTTAGCCCTGCCATATCAAGAGTTTATTTGTAACTATTCAGTGAAATTAATACCTAAATATATGTATATTTATTGATTAACTACCCCTCATAAATGTTTTCAAAAAAGCTACTTTCTATACTAATTACTATGCTTGCGCTCCATACGAGTATGGCAGGGAATGGCGAGCTAGAGTTTATTGAAAACAAAGGCCAATGGCCAGAAAACATTGAATACAATGGTCGTCTAAATTTTGGAAATATTTATTTGGAAAACAATCAACTTACTTTCCGCTTAATAGACATTCCCGATCAACACAAACATGAAGAACAGCATCAACAAGAAATGATTGGTCATCAGTATTCATTGTCTTTTGTAAATGCAAATCCTAATGTTCACTTTACATATTCAGGCAAGAGCGCACATGCATACAACTTTTTTTTAGGTAATAATCAAAGTACTTGGAAACAAGGAGTGAAATCATATGGTTCAGTTAGCTATCGAAATCTTTACGATGGTATCAATATGGGTGTTTTTGGTGATGGGGAAAATATCAAGTATGAATACTATATTGCCCCTAATCATGATCCCAGTCAAATCAAAGTAAAGTATAATGGGCTCAATGAAATTGAATTGATTAACGGCGAGCTAGTTTATCAAACTGAAGTATGCCTAGTTAAGGAGTTAGCGCCTTATGCTTATCAAAAAATTAATGGAGAAACCAAAGAAGTAGCCTGTCATTATCAGTTGAATTCAAGTACTAAAGAAGTTAGCTATAAATTTCCTCATGGATACGATAGCAATTATGAATTAGTGATTGACCCCAGTATTGTTTTCGCACGATTGAGCGGATCTACAAGTGATAACTTTGGATTCACTGCCACCTACGATGCCAACGGGAGAGCCTACTCAGGAGGTATAGTCTTTGGAGTTTCAGGGCAATACCAAACCACGCCAGGTGCTTTTAGTCAAAGCTTTTTTGGCGGTGTTGCAAATCCATTTGGAAGCGGATTGATTGATATTGGAATTAGCTGTTATGATGACAATACTGGTAACTTAGTTTATGGGACCTATATTGGTGGTTCGAACAATGAACTTCCCAATAGTATGGTAGTGAATAATAAAGGCGAACTGATTGTCTTAGCTACTACAGGCTCAGATGATTTCCCCATAGGATTAAACGCCTATGACAATAGCTTTGCAGGTGGTCAATTGGTAAACCTTCAAAACAATGGAATCTTCTTCAACAATGGAAG
>JBLHMK010000119.1:0-7370 GCA_047621945.1 Flavobacteriaceae bacterium | reverse complement strand
CGATATTCCCTTTATTTTTACCACGATAATAACCGTAGTTCTTATTTGGGTATATACCTTTCAAGGGGGAATTAAAACCATCGTGGTAACAGACACTTTGCAAACCTCATTCATGATTTTTGCTCTACTATTTGCCATCTATTACATCATGAAAGATTTGAATTTCAGTTTTGGTGAACTTTGGGATCAAGCCGACGCCGCAGGATATACGAAAATGGTGTTTCTAGAAAATTTTGCGACCAGTAAATTACATTTTGCCAAGCAGTTTTTTAGTGGAGCATTGATCGCCTTAGTAATGACTGGTCTTGATCAAGATATGATGCAAAAAAACTTAACCTGCAAGAATGTTGAGGAGGCGCAAAAGAATATTTTCAGCATGAGTGTGTTGTTGATTCCAATCAATTTCTTGTTCTTATGCTTAGGTGCATTTCTCTTTTTATACGCATCAAGTAAGGGAATAATTGTTCCGGATAGAGCGGATTATTTGTTTCCTGAGATAGCTTTAAATCATTTTCCACTAGCAGTAGGGATTATTTTCTTGTTGGGATTAATTGCGGCGGCTTATTCAAGTGCTGATTCTGCGCTTACTTCCTTAACTACTGCATTTTGTGTCGATTTTTTAGGAATGCACAAAGAAGAAAAAGCAAGGGATAAATCAACTCGATTGAAAGTGCATTTGGCGTTTTCAGCAATTATTATTTTGGTGGTTTGGCTCTTCGATAGCTTAGGGGATGAAAGTGTAATTACTAATATTTTTAAATTCGCAGGTTATACCTACGGCCCATTATTGGGTTTGTTTATTTTTGGACTCTTCACTAAGTTCAAGGTAAGAGACAAGTTCATTCCATTGGTTTGTCTACTTTCTCCAATCTTAACCTATCTAGTGGCAACATACTCACCCCAGCTTATAGGTTATACTTTTGGTTATGAATTACTATTAGTAAATGGTGGTATCACTTTTGCAGGCTTATTAGCCATTACTCAATTTAACGAAAAAGCAGAATAACAATATGACGAATAAACCAATCAAAAGCTGGACAGAGATTCAAGCGAAATCAAGCTGGACTATGTTCAAGATAATGAGCGAATTTGTAGAAGGATTTGACAGAATGGAAGAGATAGGGCCATGTATTTCTATCTACGGTTCTGCCAGAACGGATGAGAATAATGAATTCTACC
This sequence comes from Flavobacteriaceae bacterium, assembly GCA_047621945.1. Lineage (GTDB taxonomy): Bacteria > Bacteroidota > Bacteroidia > Chitinophagales > UBA8649 > JAFMKE01. The sequence goes on along the minus strand of JBLHMK010000119.1, from coordinate 6,191 downwards.
AGATGGGAGTAAAGGTTGCTGAAAGACTTGTAGAGGAAGGTTATGGAATCATCACAGGCGGTGGACCGGGTATTATGGAAGCTGGAAATCGCGGCGCACAGAATGCAGGTGGCAAGTCAGTTGGATTGAATATAGACCTGCCATTTGAGCAGTCATCTAATGCATACGTGGACCATGATAAAGATATTATGTTTAATTACTTCTTCGCTAGAAAAGTGATGTTTGTGAAATATGCGCAGGCTTTCGTGCTTCTTCCAGGAGGATTTGGAACTATGGATGAGCTTTTTGAAACTCTTACCTTGGTTCAAACAAAGAAGATTGATCGAGTGCCTATTATTTTAATGGGAGTTGATTTCTGGGGAGATATGATGTCTTGGATAAAAAATACAATGTCTGAAAAATATGGGAACATTAGCCCTAAAGATTTAGACTTAATTACGGTTACTGACAGTGTAGAAGAAGTTGCTAAAGTCATCACGGAGTTTTACGCACACTCTACTCTTCGTCCAAATTTCTAAACCATGCAAAACCCTAGATTACAAACCTTAATTGAAACTATTGAGCTAACCCAAAACCTTGTGGTCTTCTATGTGAAGTTGCTTAAAGATGCGGACCCTAAAAAAGTATTTAGTATTGAAGGGATTGATTTGAATAGTTTATATTGGTTAGTGGCCCATTTAGCTTGGGCAGAGAACATGCTAATTTTAGACGGCACTTATGGGGAAAGTGTAAAACTTCCTTGCTTAGACCAATTTAAATTTGGTGCTGAACATCAGATAGATGAAAAGGTGAGCTTTGCTGAATTGAAAACCACAGCTAAAGACATCCATCAAAAGGCTATCGCTCATTTGAACAGCTTAAAGGATGAGGATTTAGATAAGCCCAATGCGCTGCAATTTGGCTTTGGACAAGACCCAACGAATCAAGTAGTCATCATGCATTTTATCCGACACTTAGGTACACACATAGGTCACTTAAGTTGGTTGTGTAAGTTACATGGAGTGAAAGCAGTTTAGAACAACTCAAACTTCATTAAACGACATTCTAACTTGCCATTGAATAATTTGATTTTGGCAGCCGTACGCAAGCCAATATGTTTTCTTGCTTCTACGTTACTAGAGATAATCCAAGCGGTCCAACCTTTATAATGCTGCTTCATGTGATCTCCAATACGTTTGTAGAAATCATTAAGGTGTTCATCTTTAATCCGCTCGTCATAAGGAGGGTTAATAAATAGCACGCCTTCTTTTTCTCTAGGTCGGTAATCAAAGAAATCACCTTCAACTAAATGATGGATAGGTTTAAACCCTGCTCTCACCATATTTTCTTTAGCTAAATCAAAGACCTTAGGGTCTATTTCAATTCCTTTGATGTTTGGATAATCATGTTTGATGTTATCCTCTGCTTCTTGCTTCAATCTAAGCCATAGTTTCTCATCGAAATTTGGCCAATTCATAAAGCCGAAATTACGTCGCTCAAATCCAGCTGGTTTATTGTTAACACGCATTAAAGCTTCAATTGTGATAGTTCCAGAACCACACATTCCATCTACAAAAGGTATTTTCTTATCCCAATAACTTAAAGCAATCATACCCGCTGCTAATACTTCATTTAAGGGAGCTAAACCTCCATCAAAGCGATATTTTCTTTGGTGTAGGGAAGCATTACTAGCATCTATGGCTATTTGAACATCAGTGCCTTTTATAAAAAGGGAAAACACATAATTAGGGTGCTTGATGTTAACATCGGGGCGCTTACCATCTTCTTGCTCTCTAAACCAATCACAAATGGCATCTTTTACTTTTAAACTAGCATATAAAGAATGTGTGAACACCTCAGAAAAAACTACCGCATCAATCTTGAAGGTATCTTGCAAACTCATGTAATCCTTCCAATTGATTTTCATGACTTCATTGTAAAGCTCCTCTTCGTTTTCAGCACTAAAAGTGTGAAAAGGTCGGATAACACGAATACATAAAGCACTGTGTAAATGAATCTTATATAAAGTCTCTAAATCAGCTTCAAAAGCAACCGCTCTATTGAGGGGCTCTATGTTTTTAGCCCCTAAACCTTGGAGTTCATCAGCTAATACTTCTTCTAATCCAAACTGAGTTTTTGCAATGTAATGTTCCATTGGCACAAAGGTAGGGAAATAATAGATTTGGAATCATAAGACTTCAAGCTAAGTTTTTGTAGGATGGAAGAGGTGTTCTGAGAGATTCCAAAGTTAGTTGATGAAAAAGAAGTTGTTAAAGCTCAACTATAATAATTCGCTCTTCTTTCATGATGTAATATCCAATGTAGTACATGTTTTTATGATAATAGATAACTTCATTAGAGTCGCTTACTTGATACTTCTCTACAAAATCTTGAACTTTTTGTATTTGCGATTGACCTAACTCGTTGGATACATGGTTTAAATCTTTGGGATCTAACAATGTTTTAAAATATACGGCTCTACTTAATGTGTAGCTGTTAAAGGCCCTGGTCATAGGGCTCTGGTGAAAAGAAAACATTCCCACTGAGACACCCATGGGTATTCCCATCATGGGCATTACTCCTCCAGAAGAATGTTTTTTTTCTTCATAACCACCGATAGCTAATTCGATATTGCTATGGGCTCCTGTTTTTCAGCATAACGGAACAATTTAACCGCTAGAGAGTCACTGGAAACTATCTTTTGACCGCAAAGTAGAGCAGGGATAAAGGTGAATAGAAGGAATGGGACTAAACGCCCATAAGGTAAAAAAATATTTATTTCCATTCTACCTTGTCCTGAATAGAACTTATGCGTCGCCCAGGTGCTTTTTCTTCATCGTTGGGAATGCCGAGGTATAGAAAACCCAATACTTTGTCTGCTTCTCCAATACCTAAGTATGCTTTCATGCTATTCTTAGTGGTCATTCCTCCGCTATGAATGTAGGCGGCATAACCCATGGAACTTGCCACAAGTTGCATGTTTTGAACCGCCATGGCTGTAGATTGCAACTCTTCAATTTCAGGAATTTTTGGGTTACTGCCCCTTTTGTTGATGATAGCTAAAATGTGAGAAGTTGTTTTTGCCCGATCTGTAAACTTATTATAATTTACTTGCTTAAACTTCGCTGAAGGAGTCTCCGCTTTGTACATTTCTGCATGATCTATGGCAAAAGTGTGCTTTGCGTCACCACTAAAGACTACAAAACGCCAAGGCTCAGTGTAACCATGAGTTGGAGCCCAATTAGCGCTTTCTAATATTTTCCAAATAGCGTCATCGGGAATACTTCCCTCTACACATTGTTCAGGTTTGATAGTTCTTCTTAATTGGATGTTCTCTAGAACAATTTCAATTTTATTCATTGGATTCATTTACTTATTCATAAAACACGGCAATCTCATCTATTGTTTTACGAGCTAATTGGGGTACCTCACACTTACCTGCGGGGTATCCAACAGGAATGAGTAAATAGGTCTTTTCATTTTTCGGTCGCTCCAATAAATCTACTAGAAATTGCATAGGACTTGGCGTATGTGTCAAGGCTACTAATCCTGCTTGATGAATAGCCGTTATTAACATACCACAGGCGATGCCTACGGATTCATTGATATAATAATTCTTTAATTTTTCACCTTCCACCACATCAAAAGCCTTTCTATAAACAACAATTAACCATGGGGCATCGGTGAGCATGGGTTTCTCCCAATTGGTATCAAAAGGCTCTAAATCTTTTAGCCATTGGGTGCTCATTCGCTTAGTGTAGTTAAGGTATTCTTCTTGCTCAGCTGCTTCACGAATCTTGGCTTTAATCTCAGTGTTTGATACTGCACAAAAGGCCCAAGGTTGTTTATGGGCACCACTAGGTGCGGTCCCGGCAGCCATTATAATATTCTCAATAGCCTCTCTTGGAACTTCTCGATCAGAAAAATGTCGAACACTTCTGCGTTCCTTCAATTTATGATAAAAGGAACTACTTTGTTCGAGAAGCGTTTCTTTATTAGGAGCTTCGTATTTTAATGGAATAAAAGCGTTGGAATTCATCCCATGAATATAAGGAAGTTCTTTATTTAAGTTAATTTTATTCAAAATTCAAAACCCTACATCTTATGAAAGCAGTAGTCTTAGTAAAAAACGCCTCAGCACATGATTCATTTGAAATTCGTGAGGTAGAAAAACCAAAAGCGGAAGCAGGTCAAGCCCTGATTAAATCAGAAGCCTTCGGTTTAAATTTTGCTGATATTATGGCAAGGCAAGGAAACTACCAAGATTGTCCACCACTTCCAGCTATTATTGGCTACGATGTAGTTGGTGAGGTTGTAGAAATTGGTGCGGGCGTTGACAATGTTGTTGTTGGTGACCGTGTAACGGCCATGACTCGTTTTGGAGGTTATGCTGAATATGCTATTACAGATTATCGCGCTTGTGCTAAAATTGATAAAGCATACCCTGCAGGAAAAGCTACGGCATTAACTACACAATATTGCACGGCGTATTACTGTTTTGAGGAAATGATGAATTTACATGCTGGCGATAAAGTACTTATTCATGCGGCAGCAGGTGGTGTGGGAACGGCTTTAGTGCAGTTAGCTAGACATAAAGGCTGTGAAATATTTGGAACAGCAGGCTCCGCGGAAAAATTGGCGTACTTAAAAGAGATGGGGGTTCAACATCCAATCAATTATCGTTCACAAGATTTTGAAGTTGAAGTAAGAAAAATTGTAGGTGAACATGGTCTAGATGCCGTGTTTGATCCTGTAGGTGGAAAATCAGTAAAGAAAGGATTGAAATTATTAGGTTCAGGAGGTAGAATACTACTTTTTGGTGCCTCTGACATGACTGGTGCAAATATCTTTGGAAAGATAGGAACAGGCTTAGGTTTTGGTTTTTATCACCCCGTTGAATTTATGCTTTCAAGTAAAGCGATGTTAGGCGTGAATATGCTTCGTATTGGTGATGATAGGCCAATGGTACTTAAACGTTGCTTGGAAAATGTTGTGAAATTAGTTGAACAAGGAGTTCTTGATCCTACAGAAGCAAAGGTTTTCCCAGTTGAAGAATTAGCTGAAGCGCATGCTTTCTTAGAAGGAAGATCAAGCATGGGTAAAGTCAGTGTTAAATGGTAGTTGAAAAGCGGCAGGGTCCTCTTTGAGAGACCCTGCCGCAGAGAGGCTGTCCCTTCTCAGATACCCTGATGCGGAGATTCTTAAGCCAAACCGCAGTGTCTTCTTCGAGATACCCTGATGTGGAGTTTCTCAACACAAACCAGGGTCTCTCACAAAACTTAAGCAAGGCCTCTCGAAGAGGACCCTGCTTGATAAGAACTTGGAACCTTCCATACAAACTCCTAGAACAACTTTCTATAAGCCACTACTCCTAAGAAAAACAGGAAAAATATTGGCCAAATAGTTACTGCAAACTTGATCATAGATTTTATTCCATCAATACTAACAGAAAAAGCTTCCATTAATTCTCTAGAGTAAGGCTTCTTAAATGGTGCTTTGAAAGCCTCAAGATTTGGAATTCTTTGCGCACTTAATTCAGGTCCTTGATAGATAGCCAAGGTGATGGTGCTATAGGTGATTTGATCTTCAATAGACAACTCTTTTAATAAGGATATATCTTTTTCTCTAGCTCTTTCGAAAGCAATACTTTCCGCATAAACTTTATCATCTAATTTGCCACCAGCGTTTACACTTTTTTGCAAGTTGCTAGCACTCTGAGCATTTCGTTTCTGAGCCAATTCTTCAGCTAATAATTTCAACCCAACATCATCTGCAGATAATACACGGCTATTTAAGAATTCAATTTCCTCGGCTATTTGCAACAAGCTTTCATGCATGTTTTCGTTAGGTATGCGAAGCGTAATATTGTTTCTTGTCTGAAACTCTTCCACCTTCATTAAGCTGTCATTACCAATGTCATAGGTGGCAGTTTGGTACACGTCAGCATATAGATTGCTATTGATAAGAAAGCCTTCATTAGCTATCAATATAGCTTCAATAGCAACTGTTGACAAATACACGTCATCTACTCTAAAGTTAAGATCAGCGGTTTTTATAAACTGCTTATCCTTATAAGGGTTAGTTAAGCCTGTTGATGAAATAATACTTTCATGGTTTTTCTTAGCTAGGCCACTTGGTTGATTCGCTAATCCTCCCACTTGGTCATCTAGTAATTCTTGTTCTTTCCTTGGGGTGCTTTCAGTTTCTTCCCA